>DATABY010000199.1:0-1787 GCA_036259355.1 Nocardioidaceae bacterium | reverse complement strand
AGATCAGCCCGGTGTAGAAGTCGACGTTCGGGTAGAGCTTGCGCTCGACGAAGTAGTCGTCGGAGAGCGCGATCTCCTCGAGCTGGCGGGCGAGGTCCAGCAGCTCGTTGTCACCGCCGAGCTTGTCCAGCACGCTGTCGGCGGTCTGCTTCACGATCGCCGCCCGCGGGTCGTAGTTCTTGTAGACCCGGTGCCCGAAGCCCATGAGCTTGACGCCGGGCTCCTTCTTCTTCACCCGCTCGACGAACGCCGGGATGTCCCCGCCCTCGCGCTGGATGGACTCGAGCATCTCCAGCACCGACTGGTTCGCCCCGCCGTGCAGCGGGCCGAACAGCGCGTTGATGCCGGCCGAGATGGAGGCGAACAGGTTGGCCTGGGAGGAGCCGACCAGCCGCACCGTCAACGTCGAGCAGTTCTGCTCGTGGTCGGCGTGCAGCACGAAGAGCATGTCCAGCGCCGCGGCGAGGTCCGGGTCGACCTCGTAGGGCTCGGCGGGGAAGCCGAAGGTCATCCGGAGGAAGTTGTCGGTCAGGCTCAGCGAGTTGTCGGGGTAGAGGAACGGCTGTCCCACCGACTTCTTGTACGCGTAGGCGGCGATGGTGGGCAACTTGGCCAGCAGCCGCACCGTGGAGATCTCGACGTGCCGCTCGTCGAACGGGTCCAGGGAGTCCTGGTAGAAGGTCGACAGGGCGCTGACCGCGGAGGAGAGCACCGGCATGTGGTGCGCGTCGCGGGGGAAGCCCCTGAAGAACTGCTTGAGGTCCTCGTGCAGCAGCGTGTGCCGCCGCAGCCGGGCGTCGAACTCGGCCAGCTGGTCGGCGGTCGGCAGCTCGCCGTAGATCAGCAGGTAGCTGACCTCGACGAAGCTGGCCTTGCCGGCGAGCTGGTCGATCGGGTAGCCGCGGTAGCGCAGGATCCCGGCGTCACCGTCGATGTAGGTGATCGCCGAGGTGCACGCGGCGGTGTTGACGAAGCCGATGTCCAGCGCGACCTGTCCGGTCGTCGACAGCAGCTTGCTCGTGTCGAGTCCGTCGGACCCCTCCGTGGCGGGGACCACGCGCAGGGGCAGTTCTCCACCGGGATAGCGCAGGGCCACGTCGCCGTTGCCGGCCGCGGGTGCGCTCGCTGTCTCGCTCATCACTCGGGACGCTACTCATGTCCCCGGGGGTAGCACCACGCCCCCGTCCATCGGCGGGGCGGATCCGTTGCCGGACCCACCCCGGCCGGACGTCACGGGTGGGTCATCGAGAGGACGTCGAGGGCCTCGTCGAGCTGCTGCTCGGTGAGCTTGCCCTGCTCGACGAAGCCGCGCTCCACCACGACCTGGCGGATCGTCTTCTGCTCGGCCAGCGACTGCTTGGCGACCTTCGCCGCCTCCTCGTAGCCGATGTACTTGTTCAGCGGCGTCACGATCGACGGCGAGGACTCCGCGTACTCCCGGCACCGGTCGACGTTGGCGACGATCCCGTCGACGCAGCGGTCGGCCAGGATCCGGCTGACGTTGGCCAGCAGCCGGATGGACTCGAGCACGTTGCGGGCCATCAGCGGCAGCGTGACGTTGAGCTCGAACACGCCGGTCGTGCCCGCGAAGGTCACCGCGGCGTCGTTCCCGATGACCTGGGCGCCCACCTGGATCACCGCCTCGGGGATCAGCGGGTTCACCTTGCCGGGCATGATCGAGCTACCGGGCTGGAGGTCGGGCAGGTAGATCTCGCCCAGGCCGGTGCGCGGACCCGAGCCCATCCACCGCAGGTCGTTGGCGATCTTCACCAGGCCGACGGCGATGG
>DATABY010000198.1:0-15160 GCA_036259355.1 Nocardioidaceae bacterium | reverse complement strand
TGGGCGTGCTGCACGGGCGGGACTGTGTCGGTGCTGTGTGCTTTGATCGGGTCATGTCGACAGCACCGGGAGCAGTTGTTGAGCAGGCGCAGCGCCTGGTCAGCACGGCACGGCTGCTGCCCGCTGACGAGGCGGCCACGGCGTTGGAGCAGGCGGTGACGATGCTGCAGGCGGCCCAGGCGCAGATCCTGGTGGAGGCTGAACGCTCCGGTGATCTGCAGGATTCCGGCTGCGCGACGGTGCGGTCGTTCGCCGCCACGATCCTGCGCCGCAGCGTCACCGACGCGGGCGAGCTGTCCCAGGTGGCCCGCCACCTGGCCGCTTTCCCCCAGCTGGCCGCCGCCTACGCGGCCGGGCTGGTGCACACGCCGAACCTGCGCACGATCCTGCGGCACCGCAAGGCCTGCGGGTTGGCGGCGTTGCAGGCCCATGAGGACCTGCTGGTGGCGCTGGCCACCCAGGCCGGGCCGCAGGAGCTGGCCGTGTTCTGCCAGCACATCGCCGAGGTCGACCAGCCCGACCGCGACCAGGCCAAGGCCAAGGCCCTCGGCCTGCGCAGCGTGCGCCTGGCCAGGGTCGGCGACCTGGCCCACCTCGACGCGATGCTCGACCCGGTGCTCGCCGACCAGCTCAAGGCCACCCTGGCCGCCATGACCAAGGCCAGCCGGCAGCCGCACGACCCGCGTACTCACGCCGAACGGAGCGCGGACGCGCTGGAACAGCTGCTGGGCACGGGCATGGACGGCACCGCGGTGCCGACGCAGGGCCGGCACCGGCCACACACCAGCCTGCACGTCGACGTCAAGGACCTGCTCGGGCTGCCCGGGCACGGGCGGCCGCTGCTGGCCCGGTTCGGGCTGGTGTCGACGCCGACCGCCGCCCGGGTGACCTGCGACTCCCTGGTGCAGCTGATCGTGACCCACGGCGCCCGGGTGCTGCACGTCGGCCGCCGCCACCGGCTGGTCAACGACGCCCAGCGCACCGCCCTCGCCCACACTCACCCGACCTGCGTCATGCCCGGATGTGCGGTCAGGTTCGGCGACTGCGACATCCACCACCTGTGGTGGTGGTCCCAGCACGGTCCCACCGACCTCGACCTGCAGGTGCCCCTCTGCCGGTCCCACCACGTCTGGCTGCACGAAGGCGGCTACTGCCTCACCCGCGACCACGGCCACCTCGTGTTCCGCGACCGCCGCGGCCGCGTCATCGCCAACACCACCGACAAGCTCACCGCACAGCTCGACCTGCTCGACCAGCGACTGCAGCCCCCACACCCCCAGCCCGCGCCCGGCGACACCGACCCCGACCCCGCGCAGGCACTGGCCGACCTCGACGACTGGACCGCCACCCCCTACAACCACGGCACCTGGGGCTGGAACGGACCCAACCCCAGCCCACCACCCGGGCACGCACCACCGCAGTGGCCCGAGGTGTGACCTGGCCCGCTTTTGTTTGCTTGTGGCAAGCATCTGCCTCATGCTTGACATATGCAACTAAGTGAGCCGGGCCGAACGGGCGACGGTGTGGAGCGGCTGACCCTCGCGATGCGCGACCTCTGGTGGTTGCGGCGTGCACGCCTGCGCGACGCGGACGGCCCGTGCACGCTCACCGGCGCGAGGATCCTGCACATTCTCCACGTCACCGGCGCTGCCCGCGTGAGCGACCTCGCGGCGGGGGCGGGTGTCGACATCTCCGTGGCGAGCCGGCAGGTGTCCGTCCTGGAGGACCAGGGTCTGGTGGAGAAGGCGACCGACCCTGCCGACGGACGGTCGCACCTGGTGCAGATCACGGCTACGGGGACGACGACCCACGAGGGGATCCAGACGGGCCAGCTTCGCGCGGTGGCGGAGGCGCTCAGCACCTGGTCGCACGACGAGATGCTGCAGGTCGCCGCATCCCTGGAACGGCTGCGCACCGACCTCGTCGAGTCCGGGCTCTTCCACGGCTCCGCCACCTCTGCCACGTCCGCCACCGACACCACGAAGGTCACCGCATGACGACAGCCACCGTCGAGGCCACGACACCGACCAGCCCGGCGATGAGTCATCGCGAGGTCCTGGTGTCCATCTCGGGGATCATGCTCGCGATGCTGACCTCGATCATGTCGCTGACGGTCGTGGGTACGTCCCTTCCCGTCATCGTCAACGACCTGGGGGGCGGGCAGGCGTCGTACAGCTGGGTCGTGACGGCGTCGCTGCTGGCGATGACGGTGAGTACGCCGATCTGGGGGAAGTTCGCGGACCTCTTCGACCGGAAGGTCCTGGTGCAGGTCGCTCTGGTCGTCTTCGTCGCCGGGTCGATGGTCGCCGGCCTCTCACAGGAGAGCTGGCACCTGATCGCCATGCGGGTGCTGCAAGGCCTCGGCGCCGGCGGCCTGATGTCGCTGTCGATGGTGCTGATCTCCGACATCATCAGCCCCCGCGAACGCGGCAGGTACGTCGGCGTGCTCGCCGGCGTCATGTCGATCGGAACCCTCGGCGGGCCGCTGCTCGGCGGCGTGATCACGGACATGGCCGGCTGGCGCTGGAACTTCTACGTCGGCGTGCCGCTGGGCCTGGCCGCCTTCTTGGTGCTGCAGCGCACGCTGCACCTGCCGCCACGGCAGCCTCGGCGGGTGCGGATCGACTACCTCGGCGCGGTGCTGATCGCCGCGGGCGTCGGCACCCTGCTGGCGTGGGTGTCGCTGGCCGGCCAGGAGTTCGCGTGGTGGTCGGTGCAGACGGCCGTGATGCCGACCGCCTCGGTCGTCATGCTCGCGGGCGCGCTGTGGGTGGAGTCGCGGGTACCGGAGCCGATGATCCCGCCGACGCTGTTCCGCAGCCGGACCATCACGCTGTCGGTCGTGGCCAGCGTGGCTGTGGGTATGGCGATGTTCGGCGCGATCATCTTCCTCGCCCAGTACATGCAGATCGCCCGCGGGAAGACCCCGACCGAGTCCGGCCTGCTCACGATGCCGTTGATGCTCGCGTCCCTGGTCGCCTCGACCGTCATCGGCCAGCTGGTGACCCGCACCGGTCGCTACAAGTCTTTCATGCTCGGCGGCGCCGTCTCCATGGCCGCCGGCACGGGCCTGATGTCGACCATCGACGAGCACACCAGCTTCGTCGTGCTCGGTGTCTACATGGCTCTGATCGGCGCCGGCATGGGCGCCTGCATGCAGAACCTCATCCTGGTCCCGCAGAACGTCGCCGACATCCGAGAGATCGGTGTGGTGACGTCGACGGTCACGTTCTCCCGCACGTTGGGGGGCGCCGCCGGTGTCGCGGTGCTGGGCGCCGTCCTCGGCAGCCGCGTCACCACGCTGACCAGCGAGGGGCTCGCCCGGCTGGGGATAGCACCGGCGCGGGGCGCGGCCGGCACTGTGCCGGATCCGGCCACCATGCCGGCGCCGGTGCAGGCCGTGGTCGAGAGCGCCTACGCACAGGGCATCGCCGATCTCTTTCTCGCAGCGCTGCCCGTCGCGCTCCTTTCGGTCCTCGCGATCGCCTTGCTGCCGCAGCACCGGCTGGGCACCAAGAGCGGCATCGAGCAGAGGCTGGAGCAGGCAGAGCCCGTGTGAGAGCCTCACCGGGTGCGGACGACGACGCAGCCCGTGGTGAGGCCGCCGGGATGAGGGGCGCGGAGGCGTTGCTCCACACCCTGGCCGACAGCGGCGTCGAGGTGTGCTTCGCCAACCCGGGTACGTCGGAGATGCACTTCGTCGCCGCCCTCGACGCGGTGCCGCGGATACGGCCGGTCCTGGGACTGTTCGAGGGGGTCGCGACCGGGGCGGCGGACGGCTACGGCCGGATGGCCGCCGGGCCCGCCGCCACCCTGCTGCACCTGGGGCCCGGTCTGGCGAACGGGCTGGCGAACCTGCACAACGCCAGGCGGGCTCGCACCTCGCTCGTCAACGTGGTCGGCGACCATGCCCTGCACCACAAGCAGTACGACCCGCCGCTGGAGACCGACATCGACGCCGCGGCGAGCACCGTCTCCGGGTGGGTGCACCGCTCGACGAGCGCAGCGGCGGTCGGCGTCGACACGGCCCAAGCGGTCGCCGCCGCCACCGCTCCACCGGGTCAGGTCGCCACCTTGATCCTGCCGGCAGACGTGTCGTGGTCGGACGGCGCCTCGAGCGCTGCGGCGCCGCCGCCGAAGCGCGTCCCGGCGGTGGCCGACGCTGTGGTGGACGAGGTCGCGGCCGTGCTGCGATCCGGCGAGCCGACCGTCGTTCTCCTCGGCGGTGCGGCGTGCCGGGCAGCAGGCCTGCGGGCCGCGAGCCGCATCGGCGCGGTCACGGGCGCCCGGGTGCTGGTCGAGACCTTCTGCGCACGGCACCAGCGCGGCGCGGACCTGCCGGCCTTCGACGCGCTGGCCTACCCGCCCGAGACCGCCGCGGAGCAGCTCGCCACGGCCCGGCACGTGGTGCTGGCCGGGGCCGCGTCGCCCGTGTCCTTCTTCGCCTACCCGGAGCGGCCCAGCCACCCGGTCCCGCCGGGGGCGCAGGTGCACGTGCTGGCCGCGCACACGCACGACGTCGAGGCCGCGCTCGAGGCGTTGGCCGACCAGCTCGCTTCGGGGGTTGCGCCCGTGCCGCACCAGCCCGCACGGTCGAACCCGCCGGCCGGCCCGCTCACCGTGCAGAGCCTGGCCGCGGTCGTCGCTGCCACCCTGCCCGAGGACGCGATCGTCTCCGACGAGGCGAACACCGCGGGGCCGTTCCTGTGGGCGGCGACCGCGGGCGCCGCCCGCCACGACTGGCTGCGGCTGACCGGCGGCGCGATCGGACAGGGACTGCCGGTTGCTGTCGGCGCCGCGGTGGCGTGCCCGGACCGCCCCGTGGTGTGCCTGGAGGCCGACGGCAGCGCGATGTACACGATCTCCGCGCTGTGGACGATGGCCCGCGAACAGCTCGACGTCACCACCGTGGTGCTCAGCAACCGCTCCTACGCGATCCTGCGCGGTGAGATGCAACGGGTGCGAGCCGGCGAGATCGGCCCGCGGGCGGCGGCACTGCTCGACCTCGACCGCCCCGAGCTGGACTTCGTCGCCATCGCCGCCGGCATGGGCGTCCCCGCCGGCCGAGCCACGACGGCCGCCGAGCTCAGCGAGCGGCTGGTCGACGCCCTGACCGAACCCGGACCGCACCTGATCGAGGCGGTCCTCCCGGGCCCGGCGTCAGGCCGGCAGTGACACCAGCTCGGCGAGGATCGTCCGATGCCGGCCGGGGGTTCCCAGCGCGATCTCGTCGGCCTTGGCACGCTTGAGGTAGAGGTGCGCGGGGTGCTCCCACGTCATCCCGATCCCGCCGTGCAGCTGCACGCACTCCTCGGCGGCGTGCACGGCCACGCCCGAGCAGTACGCCTGCGCCAGCGACGCCGCGGTCTCGAAGTCGGAGCCGCGGTCGGCCACAGCCCCGGCAGCGTGGCGCGCGGCCGCCCGAGCCGAGCTGACCTCCAGCCACACGTCGGCCAGCCGGTGCTTGACCGCCTGGAACGAGCCGACCGGCCGACCGAACTGCTGACGCTCGCGCACGTACGCGACCGTGCTCTGCAGGCACCACTCGGCCACGCCGAGCTGTTCGGACGCCAGCATGGCGGCCCCGGTCACCAGGGCGGTCCGCACCGCAGCGGCGCCGTCGTCCGCGAGAGGCGTCGACTCGACCCCGTCGAGACCGACGTCGCAGATCTGACGGCTCATGTCGAGTGACAGGACCGGCTCGACCGACACTCCCGCGGCGGCCGGCTGCACCTGGTGCAGCTCGGTCCCCGAGCCCGTCCCGACCGGTACGACGAGGACATCGGCGAGGTCGGCGTCGGCGACGCTGGACACTCGACCGTGCAGTCGCCCGTCCTCACCGCGGCGTACCGAGGTTCCGGTCTCTCCCGGAGCGCAGGACAACGGGAGCGCCAGCACGGCGGTCAGCTCACCGCCGGCCAGGCGGGGGAGCAGCCGGTCGTCGCCGACCTCCAGCAGTGCGGTGGTCGCGAGCACCGCGCTGGTCAGGAACGGGACCGGCGCCACGAAGCGGCCCAGCTCCTCCTGCACGACCGCGGCCTCCCGGGCGCTCGCACCGGCGCCGCCCAGCTTCTCCGGCACCAGCAGCCCCGCGACGCCGAGGTCCTCCCCGAGGGCCCGCCACAGGCCCGGTTCGGGCGCGGCTCCGTCGTAGCGCGCCATCACCGACTCGGGGGGACACCGGTCGCCCATCAGGGCCCGGACGCTGCCGCGCAGCGAGTCCTCGACGTCGCTGTAGAGGAGGTCGGTGCTCGTCGTGCTCATCGGGGCAGGTCCTTCCAGGCGACGTCCTTGTCGGTGCGGGGCTCGGAGGGGAGCCCGAGCACCCGCTCGGCGACGATGTTGTGCAGCACCTCCGAGGTCCCGCCCTCGATGGAGTTCCCCTTGGCGCGCAGGTAGCGGTAGCCGGGACCACGCGCGGTGAAGTCGACGACGTAGGGACGGCGCAGGGCCCAGTCGTCGTACCGCAGGCCGTCCTCGCCCAGCATCTCCACCTCGAGCCCGCTGATCTCCTGGTTGAGCCGCGCGAAGGACAGCTTCATCCCGGAGCCCTCGGGGCCCGGGTCGCCGACCGCCAGCTGCTGGCGCAGCCGCTCGCGGGTCAGCCGGGTGACCTCCGCGTCGACCCACAGCCGCAGCAGCCGGTCGTGCAGCTCGGGTGTGCGCAGCTCGGGCCGCTGTCGCCACGTGTCGGCGACCACCCCGATCATCCCGCCCTCTCGCGGCGTGGCGGCGCCGCCGATCGCGACCCGCTCGTTCATCAGGGTGGCTCGCGCGACCCGCCAACCGTCACCGACCCCGCCCAGCCGGTGTGCGTCCGGGATGCGTGCGGCGGAGAGGAAGACCTCGTTGAACTCCGCCTCGCCGGTGATCTGACGCAGCGGCCGGACCTCGACGCCCGGATCAGTCATGTCACAGATGAAGTAGGTCAGCCCCGCGTGCTTGGGCACCGTCGGATCGGTGCGGGCGAGCAGAATCGCCCAGCGGGCCGAGTGCGCGTTGGAGGTCCACACCTTCTGGCCGTCCAGGACCCAGGCGTCGCCGTCTCGTACGGCGCGCGTGGCGACGGCCGCCAGGTCAGAACCGGCACCGGGCTCGCTGAACAGCTGGCACCAGACCTCCTCGCCGGTCCACAGCGGCCGCAGGAAGCGCTGCTGCTGCTCCGGGTCGCCGAACGCGAGAATGGTCGGTGCCGCCATGCCGAGGCCGATGCCGATCCGGTGCGGCTCGTTGTCCGGCGCGCCGGCGGCCGCGAGCTCGTCCTCGACCGTCGGCTGCCAGGACCGGGGCAGCCCGAGCCCGCCGAGGCCCTCCGGGTAGTGCACCCACGCCAGCCCGGCGTCGAAGCGCGCCCGCAGGAAGTCGAGCCGCTCGGTGGTGGCGGGGTCGTGCTCGGCCAGCAGCGCACGAACCCGCGTGCTGAGCCGTTCGCGCACCGCGCGGGCATCGCCGTCGGACACTCTCGTCCACCTCCTGTTGTCGGAACACGCGGCCGGCCGTCAGAACGTGCGGCCGGTGGCCAGTACGCCGAGGGACAGCAGCAGCTTGTCGCGGGGGTTGTTCAGCGTGCGGCCGGTCAGCGACTCGATCTGGTGCAGCCGGTAGAGCACGGTGTTGCGGTGGCAGTACAGCTGTCGCGCCGCGTGCGTCGGCGACCCGTCGTGGGCGAGGAGGGCGACCAGCGTGTCGAGCATGAGCCGCGACTGCGGGCCCGGCAGTGTCAGCAGCGGCCCGAGCGTCTCGTGCAGCAGTGGCGGCACGAGCTCGGGGCTGGCGGTCACCAGCACCTCCGGCAGCCGATCCTGGACGGTGGCCAGACCCCGGCTGCCCTCCGGCAGCGTCGCCGCCGTTCGGGTGGCCAGGCGGTACGCCAGCGGGAAACCCGGCAAGCCCTCCGGTGCGGGTGCCAGCCCGGCGCGGCCGGTCACGGCAGGTTCGACGAGGCGCACGAGCTCGTCCATGCTGTGTCCCGCGGCGGTGACCACGCCGAACTGGTTGCCCGCGTGCACGTGCCAGTGCGAGACGATCCCCCCGCGTTCCAACCGGTCCTCGGGCGCGGACAGCGGCTCCACCAGCGGGTCGTCGACCAGCGCCACGACACAGACCAGCGGCTCGTCGGACGCGATCCCGAGCGCCGCGCACACGTCCTGTGCGAACGCCGGGTCGGCCGCCCGGCCCTCGACCAGCCCGTCCAGCAGGCTGTGCTGCCGCTGCAGGTCGCGCAGCTGCAGCCGGGCGTGCTCACGGCGGTAGGCCTCGACGAGCGTGGCGGTCTGCACGTCCATCGAACGCCACAGCATCCGGCCGGCCAGCAGCAACATGTGCTCGTCGATGCCGAGGTCCGCCTCGCGGCAGCGTTCGAGCAACCCCTCCCACAGCGCCCGGGAGCCGAAGCTGTACGCACGCAGCACCACGTCCATGGGGATGCCCTGCTGCGCCCGCCGGCGCCCGGTCTCCCGCCAGACGTGCACCGCCTCCTCGCCGGGCTCGGCCAGGCCGGCCATCGTGCGCACCCCCCGGGCGATGTGCTCACGACACGAGGCGCGCAGCTCGGCGTGCATCTCCCCGCCGCCGTGGGCGTAGCTGGGCTCGTGCGCGAGGAGCTGCAGCGCCACGTCGTCGGCGATCGCGTCGGTGCGGTCGAGCATGGACGCCCAGGCCGTAGCGAGCTGTCGCTGCCGCTCCGGGCTCAGGTCGGGTGGTGAGGGTATGCCCGTCCACTGCCGAAGGCCTTGCACTTCTGGCACCACCGCAGCGTTGCACGCGGTGCACAGATACGCCACCGGCTAGGCCGCTTCCCGGGCGCACCGCACCACGAAGTTTGTGCGCGGCGCCCATTTCCCTTTCGGTGCACAGCGCCCAAAGTGAGGAGAGCCACATCCGCACCCACAACCAGATCGAGTGTCGACCCGTGCCTCTGTCTGCCGACGACGCCCCTGTGGCGGAACCGGTCTTCTCGCTCACCGACGTCCGTGTCACCTTCGGCGGGCTCGTCGCCCTCCGCGACGTGTCGCTCGACCTGGCCGCCCACCAGGTGCTGGGCATCATCGGCCCCAACGGTGCGGGGAAGACCACGCTGTTCAACGTCGCCTGCGGCTTCGTCAAGCCCGACACCGGCAGCATCCGGTGGCGCGGCGAGCAGCTGACCCGGCTCCGTCCGGACGGCCTGGCCGACCTCCGTATCGCCCGCACGCTGCAGGGCCTGGGCCTGTTCGGGCGGATGACGGTGCTGGAGAACGTCATGGTCGGCGCGCAGCGGCACGCGCGGACGGGGTTCGCGTCGGCGCTGCTGGCGTTGCCGCGCGCGCACCGCGACGAACGTGCACTGCGCGACCGCGCCGTCGCCGTGCTGGAGGAGCTGCACGCCGCGCAGTTCGCCGACCGGTTGCCCGACAGCCTCCCGTACGCCGTACGCAAGCGGGTGGCACTGGCCCGCGCACTGGTGAGCGAGCCCGAGCTCCTGCTGCTCGACGAACCGGCCAGCGGCCTGTCGAGCGACGAGATGGACGAGCTCTCCGGGGTCATCCGCGCCCTCACCGAGCGGATGTCGATCATGCTCGTCGAGCACCACATGGACCTCGTGATGAAGGTCTGCGACCGGATCACGGTCCTCGACTTCGGTCGGGTGATCGCGACCGGGACACCCGACCAGATCCGCAACGACCCGGCCGTGATGGAGGCCTACCTAGGGGACGAGGTCGACGACGAGGCGGTGAGCGCGCTCGCGTTCACCGGATCGGACGGTGACGATGCTCGAGGTGCGTGACCTCACCACGACCTACGGCGCCGTGCGCGCACTCTCGGAGGTGACGTTCACGGCGACGCCGGGCAAGGTCACCGCGGTCCTCGGCGCCAACGGCGCCGGCAAGACCACGCTGCTGCGCACGATCTCGGGGCTGGTCCGGCCCCGAGCCGGTGAGGTGCTCCTGGACGGCGAGGCCATCACCCACGCCCCGGTCGAGAGCATGTGCCGGCGCGGCGTGGCCCACGTGCCCGAGGGGCGCGGCGTCATCACCGAGCTGACGGTTGAGGAGAACCTGCGGCTCGGCGCGCTGGGCCGCGCACAGGGCTCCGAGCCCCTCGACCTCGACCGCGTGTACACGATGTTCCCGCCGGTGGCCGACCGTCGCCGGGCCCACGCACACGTGCTGTCGGGTGGGGAGCGGCAGATGCTGGTGATCGGACGTGCACTGCTGGCGCGACCCAAGGTGCTGCTGCTCGACGAGCCGTCGCTCGGCCTCGCCCCGCGCGTGGTCGCGCAGATCTTCGCGCTGCTGCGGCGTCTGGTCGAGTCCGAAGGCCTGACCGTCGTCCTGGTGGAGCAGAACGCCCGCGGTGCCCTGTCGATCGCCGACACCGGGGTGGTGCTCAACCTCGGTCGCCTGGTCGTCAGCGAGAAGGCCTCAACGCTCGCCGCCGACGAACAGCTACGCCATGCCTACCTGGGCTTCTGACCGGCCCGACCACGGGAGACCTCGTTGCAGCAGTTCCTGACGACAACGCTCACCGGGCTGACGCTCGGCATGGTCTACGCCGCGTTCGCCCTCGCGCTGGTGCTCATCTGGCGCTCGACCCGCATCGTGAACTTCGCGCAGGCGCCGATGGCGATGCTCACCACCTACGTGGCGCTGACGCTGATCAACGCCGGGTACTCCTACTGGGTCGGGTTCGCGGCCGCCTTGCTCAGTGGACTGCTGCTGGGTGCGGTCGTCGAGCGGGTGGCCATCCGCCCGGTGGAGGGCAAGGCGCACATCAACGCCGTGATCCTGACGCTCGGGCTCTTCATCGTCTTCCACTCCCTCGGCGCGATCATCTTCGGGTCCAACTTCCGGTCATTCCCCGCACCCTTCGGCCTGCGCGGACTGCAGGTGGGCGGTACGAACATCGCGCTGACCGGGTTCGGCATCTTCACGATCGTCTCCGTCCTGGTCGTGATGCTGCTGCTGGTCGCACTGTTCCGGTACACCGACCTCGGTCTGATGATGCGGGCCTCCGCGTTCAACCAGGAGGTGGCGCGGCTGCTCGGGGTCAGGGTCGGCCGGATGCTCACCCTCGGATGGGCGCTGGCCGCGATGGTCGGCTCGCTGTCCGGTCTGCTGATCGCCGGCGGCAGCCTGGTGCACCCGGCCTACATGGACTCCGTCGTGGTGTTCGGCTTCGTCGCGGCCGTGCTCGGCGGGCTGGACAGCCCGGTGGGCTCGGTGGTCGGCGGCCTGCTGCTCGGTGTGAGTCTGAGCTTCGTCAGCGGCTATCTCGGCTCCGACGTGGTCGCGCTGGCGGCGCTGATGATCCTGATGGCCGTGCTGCTGGTACGGCCCGGCGGACTGTTCTCCCATGCCGCGGCGCGGAGGGTGTGACCATGGCGCAGACGACGACAGCCCAGCGGTCCGGCAAGCCTGGTCTGCGGGCGCGGCTGGGCCGGCTGCACCAGGAGTCGCCTCTGGCCAGCCACCTCCTGGTCGCCCTGGGCGGGCTGGTCGCGGTGGTTCTCGCCTTGGAGATGACGGACGAGTTCGTGAACTCCCAGCTGGCGACGATGGCCTACTTCGGGATCGCGGCCGGCGGCCTGACCGTACTCACCGGGCTCAACGGGCAGCTCTCGCTCGGCCACGGCGCCCTGATGGCGGTCGGGGCATACGCCACGGCGCTGCTCCTGGAGGACCAGCAGCTTCCCGTGCTGGCGATCATGCTGCTGGCCACCCTGCTCACCGCGGTGGTGGGTGTGGTCGTCGGCGTACCTGCGGCACGCCTGCACGGGCCCTACATCGCCGGCGCCACTCTCGCACTCGCGGTGGCCGTGCCCGGTATCGCGCTGTTCTTCAGCGACTCGCTCGGGGGCGAGCAGGGGCTGCCGGTGAGCGTGCCGGACGTACCGGGCTGGTTCTCCGACGTGGTGTTCTTCCTGAGCGCCAACGAGACCTCGACCAGCAAGTACGTCGCCTACCTGGGCTGGGGCTCGGTGCTGCTCACGTTCCTGCTGCTCGCCAACCTCGCCCGCAGCCGGGTCGGCCGCACCTGGCGCGCGGTCCGCGACGACGAGGTCGCCGCCGAGCTGGCCGGTATCCGTCTCGGCCGGACCCGCGTGCTCGCGTTCGTGGTCAGCGCCGCCTGCGCCGGCCTGGCCGGCGCGGTGCTCGCCATGGTGGTGCGGATCGCGGCGCCGAGCGGCTTCACACTCACCCTCTCGCTGGGGCTGCTCACCGGCGTCGTGCTCGGCGGCCTCGGCACTCTCTCCGGTGCACTCATCGGCGCGGCGTTGCTGACGTTCCTGCCGCCCCTGTTCACCGACATCGGACTGGGCGCAGGACTGTCGGACCTGCAGGCGGCCGAGCTCGCACCGCTGGTCTACGGCCTGACCCTCGTTTTCGTGATCCTGCTGGCCCCGGCCGGGATCGTCGGCACCCTGCGCGAACGGTGGCGACGACGCCGTGACCGCGGCGCCGATGACGGCGCCCCCGAACACAGTCCCCCTGCAGCCTCATCGTCGGCGGCGAGGCCGCACAACCACCCTGGAGGCAACAGTGACTAGAGGAATCCCGAGAAGAGTGGCCGTGGCGGTGAGCGTGCTGACCGTGGGGGCGCTGGTGGCCTCGTGCGGCGCCGGGGGACGACCGGAGGGCGAGGGCGAGTCGTCGGCCTCCGACGTCGGGGTCACGGAGAACTCGGTCAAGGTGGGAGCGCACTTCCCGCTGACCGGTGTCGCGGCACCGGGATACAGCGAGATCCCGACCGGCGCCCGCGCCTACTTCGACTTCGTGAACGCCAACGGCGGCGTGGACGGCCGGCGGATCCGCTACATCGTCAAGGACGACGCGTACAACCCGACCAACACCAGCCAGGTGACCAACGAGCTCGTCCTGCAGGACGAGATCTTCGCGATGGTCGGCGGGCTCGGGACGCCGACACACAGCGCGGTCGTGGACTTCCTGAACCAGGAGGAGGTCCCCGACCTGTTCGTGTCGTCGGGCTCGCTGCAGTGGGGCGACGACCCGGAGGCCAAGCCGTACACGTTCGGCTGGCAGCCCGACTACGAGCTCGAGGGCAAGGTCATCGGGCAGTGGGTGGCGCAGAACATGCCGGACGCACGGGTCGGGCTGTTCCTGCAGGACGACGACTTCGGCGAGGACGGCGAGAAGGGCGTACGCCGGTACATCGACGACCAGATCGTGGCCGTGGAGCGGTACACCTCCGGCAACACCGACGTCGCCCCGCAGGTCGCCGGTCTGGCGGCGGCGAACGTTGACATCGTGCTGGGCTTCACCACCCCCTCGTACACCGCACTCAGCCAGCTCGTGGCACTGAAGCTGAACTTCAAGCCGCAGTGGTTCTACAGCAACGTGGGCTCGGATCCTGCGCTGGTCGGCTCCCTGTTGGCGCAGTTTTCGGAGGGTGCCGTCAGGGACGGCGGCAGCCTGCTCGACGGCGTGCTCACCACGGAGTACCTCGCGGGCGTCGACGCTCCGGACGACCCATGGGTCCAGCTGTGGCAGCGGGTGTGGGACCAGCACGGCGGCGAGGGGCAGCTGACCAACTACCGCATCTACGGGATGGCGCAGGCCTACACGTTCGTGCAGGCGCTCCAGGCGGCGGGCCCCAACCCGACGCGGGACGGCATCGTCAACGCCCTGGAGCAGATCGGGTCCGAGCTCGAGGGGCCGCCGCTTGCGGCCTACCGCTACAGCGAGAACAGCCACATGGGTGTGGAGGGGCTGCAGGTGTCACGTCTCGAGGGCGGCGCCGCGGAGCCGCTCACGCCCGTCCTGGTCAGCGACATCGGCGATGCACCGATCGAGGAGGACGACTCCGGCGCCCAGGACACTCCGCCGGAGAGCGGAATCCCCGAGGTCGAGCCTGTGGGGTGACTACCGGCTGCCGAACTCCACGGTCAGGATCGTGATGTTGTCGGGTCCGCCGCCGTCGATCGCCGCGCGCCACAGCTCGTAGACGGCCTGCCCGCCCCGGTGCGCTCGCAGCACGTCGGTGATCGCCTCGGGGTCCACCACGTCACTGAGGCCGTCGGTGCAGACGAGGTAGCGGCACCCGGCCTCACGGTTGCGGGTCGAGACGTGCGCCTCGACGCGTTGGCGTCCCGGGTGCCCGCCCATGGTCTGGGTGAGGACGGAGGTATGGGTCTGGCCCGGCGCCAGTGGCGGGTTGTCGTCGACACTGAGCTGACTCAGTCCGTCGTCGTCGAGCGCGTAGACGCGGCTGTCCCCGACGTTGAAGACCCGTACGAAGGTGTCGCTGACAAGAAGGCCGGCAACGGTCGTCCCCATCCCCGCCCAGGCGGGCTCGCGTGTCGCTGCGTCGTAGATCGCCTGGTTGCAGCCGTCCAGCACCTCCCGCAGCGACGCCTCGTCGTCCACGGTGCGGCCGGAACGGGCCAGCTCCTGCACGACCACCGTGCTCGCGACCTCCCCCGCCGAGTGCCCGCCGAGCCCGTCGGCGACCGCGACCAGCAACGGGTCCTCCAGCGGGAAGAACAGGGTCTCCGGGGTCTGCGTGACCGAGGCGCACGTCGTCCACGGGCCCACGACCATGCTGTCCTCGTTGTGCTCGCGCACCAGTCCTTCGTGGGTCAGTGCCGTGACCGCTACGTACTCCACACCACGCCCCCTGACTGACGGGTCATCCGGTCCATGCTGTCACGGGCCGACGGTGCACCGAGGCTTAGAGTGGCGACGGCTCTCGACGTCGGCGTCTGCGCAGGAGGCGGTATGGGGTTCATCGACAGGTTCAAGCGCAACGCCGGCAAGTCGCCTCGCCGCGCCGAGCCGGACGCGGAGGCCGGCACCCAGCCGACCACCACGCGAAGGACCGTGCGGAAGAGCCCCGGGGACGGCGACGAGGCGGCTGAGGTCTCCACGTACGTCGTGCCTGCGCCGCAGACGTCGCGCCGTGGTGAGCTGCTGGGCTCGGCCGCCGCCCGAGTGGCGACCTGGAGCTGGCGCTTCCTGCTGATCATCGCCGCGCTCGTCGTACTCACCTTCGCGATCGGCCAGCTCTGGGTGGTCGTCCTTCCGCTCCTCCTCGGCCTCCTGCTGGCGACCGTGCTGTGGCCACCGGCGCGCCTCCTGCGGCGTTGGCTGCCCGCCGCGCTGGCCTCGCTGCTGGTCATCGTCGGCGGCCTGCTCGTGCTCTTCGGGCTCGGTGCGGTCCT
>DATABY010000197.1:0-53385 GCA_036259355.1 Nocardioidaceae bacterium | reverse complement strand
GGCGGGTGAGGACATCGTCGTCCACGAGGTCCCCCGCTCCGACGCACCGGCCTGGCTGATGCGGATGGGCCGCGCCGGCTACGAGCTCGACCTCAAGCTGTGGGCCGGGCTGTGGCTGCTCGACCGCGACCCGGACGGCTC
Source organism: Nocardioidaceae bacterium (assembly GCA_036259355.1). Classification (GTDB taxonomy): domain Bacteria; phylum Actinomycetota; class Actinomycetes; order Propionibacteriales; family Nocardioidaceae; genus JALZDI01. Next base: position 53,244 of record DATABY010000197.1, on the reverse strand, counting down.
GCCCGCCGGCTGAAGGCGCCACCCCGCTCCGTTCCACTGAGGCAACTGACGGTTATCGGTGCTGGAGCCCCGACAAGCGTCGGTTGCCACGTGGTAGGGCGCTTTTCGTCCCCAGCCGGTGTCACGGCGCCGATGGTCCACACCGAGGAATCAGGGCCATGCGTGGTTGTCCACGGCAACGAGACTCTGCCGTCATGCACGAATGGACCGCTGGGCCGGCGCCGCTGGTGGACCTGGCAACCCGGCAGTCGGGAGTGGTCTCGCGCACACAGGTTCTCCACCACGGCTGCACCGATGACTGGCTCAGGCATCAGGTCGGGGCGAAGCGTTGGCGACGCGTGCACACCGGCGTCTATGCGACGTTCACCGGTGAGCTGTCGTGGGAGGCACAGTGCTGGGCGGCCCTGCTGCGCTGCGGAGCGGGGGCCGCGCTCGCCGGCCCGACCGCCCTGCGTCTATGGCAACCGACGATGCCCGGCGTTGTCGTGTCAGCACGGCAACGCGGCATCGTCGTCGCCGTCGACAAGGGTCGCCGACCGCGTCTGCGTCACGACAGCGGGATCGAGGTGTGGACGATCGCCGGCCTCGAGCGGTATGTGCATCCGACGCGCAAGCCGCCGCTCATGCGCTTCGAAGCCGCCGTGTTGCAGTCGGCCTCGCGTGCGGTGACCCACGACGAAGCCATTGCGATCATCGCCAATGCATGCCAGTCGCGGCGCACGACACCGGGCAGGCTGCTGGACCTGCTCGGCCCGATGCCCGAGAACCTTCGCTTCCGCCGCTTCCTGCAGGAGGTCCTCGCGGACGTGGCCGCCGGCGCTTACTCGTTCCTCGAGGTCCACTATCTCCGCGACGTCGAACGGCCGCACGGGCTTCCGAGCGGGAAACGGCAACGCCGCGTCGTCGTGGGTCGCCGCCCGTACTTCCGCGATGTCGAGTACCTCGGCTACGCCGTGGTCGCCGAACTCGACGGCCGGCTCGGCCATGAGGACTTCATCTCCCGCGCCAACGACATGGACCGCGACACCGACACAGCGCGGACTGATGTGCGGACCGCGCGCATCGGTTACCTGCAGGTGATGTCGCGGCGATGCGCGACAGCACAGCGGATGGTCGACCTGCTCCGGATCGGCGGATGGACAGGCACGCCACGTCGGTGTGGCCCTGCCTGCAGGCTCGCCTGAGGCTCAAGGACGACCGACCGTTTTCGGGGCCAGGACACCGAAATCCGTCAGTTGCTCCGACGATCGAGGGCGTCCAGGGTGTTGCGTGCGGCGTCGCGGAGCCGCTGGTCGAGCCCCCGCCGGTCGGTCCGGTCGACGGGCACCTCGATCACCTCGATGCCGCGCCCCGGCCGGGCGAGTGCAGCGGCGAGGTCGTCGAGGGAGTCACAGCGGCGGTACGGCGTGCCCGACGCGGCGCAAAGTGCCGACAGGTCCGCGCCGTGCGGCGTACCGAAGACCCGCTCGAACGCGTCCGCGTGCTCCTCGCCGCCCTGCTCGAGCGTGGCGAAGATGCTGCCGCCGTCGTCGTTGGCCACCACGAACGTCAGGTCGGGCCGTGGCTCCTGCGGGCCGAGCAGCAACCCGTTGCTGTCGTGCAGGAACGTCAGGTCCCCCAGGTAGGCCAGCGCCCGCGACGACCGCCGGGCCAGCGCCGCGCCCACCGCGGTCGAGACCATGCCGTCGATGCCGGCGAGGCCCCGGTTGCCGATGATCTTGCGCCGCTCCCCGACCGGGTAGGGCGGGGCCATCAGGTCCAGGTCGCGCACCGGGTTGGAGGAACCCACGACCAGCAGGCCCTCGGGCGGCAACGCGGCGGCGACCGCGCGCGCCACCTGGTGCGGGCCCAGCCCCCCGGCCGCGGGTCCGGTCGGACCGGCGTCCAGCGCCAGGTCGACCGCCGCCCCGACCGCCTTGTCGGCGCGCTGCCAGGCATCCAGCCAGCCCGGCTCGGCTTCGCCGTACGCCCGCGCCGCCGGCACCACCCGGGACACCGCGTGGCCGGGGTCGGTCCAGGTGGCACCACCGGGTGAGACCACGACGACCTCCACGTCGGCGCGCGACACCAGCCGTACGACGGGACGCGACAGCGTGGGGTGGCCGCACACGACGACCCGGCGGATGCCCTCCGCGAGCGCGCCGTCCAGCAGCAGCCGGTAGCAGCGCAGCGCGTGCGAGCCGGTGCGTGCCCCCGACGTGGGTTCGGCGAGCAGCGGCCAGCCGGCGGTCTCGGCGAGCAGGCGTGCCGGCGGTCCGGCGTCGTCGCCGGCGACCACCACGGTCGGCACGCCGGCGTCCATCGGCTCCGCCTCGCGCGACCCGGGGTCGGCCACCGGCGTCACCGTGGTCCACGGCGCGCCCTCCGGCCGCCCGGCGAGCGACTGGGGAAGCTCCCCCTCGTCGCCGTCGGGCACCAGCGGGTCGTCGAGCTGGAGGTTCAGCTGGACCGGGCCGGGGTCGCCGGTCCGGGCGCCGAGCGCGGCGGCGACGCAGCGAGCGACCAGCGGCCGCACCCCGCGCAGCTGCGCGTCCTCGACGCCCGACGCACCGGACGCCGACGCGGTGTCGGTCGGTCCCGGCAGGTCGGCCGACAGCCGCACCGCAGACCCGAAGATGTCCACCTGGTCGGTGGTCTGGTTGGCTCGGGTGCCGCGCAGGCGCGCCGGACGGTCGGCGGTGAGCACCAGCAGCGGCAGCCCGGCGTGCGAGGCCTCGAGCACCGCGGGATGCAGGTTGGCGACGGCGGTGCCGGAGGTGGTGAGCACCGCGACGGGGGCACGGCCGGTCCGCGCCAGGCCCACCGCGAGGAACCCGGCACTGCGCTCGTCGACGCGCACGTGCAGCCGGAGCCGTCCGGTCCCCGCGTCGGCCTGGGCGACCGCGGTGGCCTCAGCAGCGGCGTGCAGCGCCAGCGCGAGCGGCGCCGAGCGTGACCCGGGGGCGAGCACCGCCTCGCGGACGCCGCACCGGACCAGCTCGTCGACCAACGCGCGGGCGACGAGGGCGGATGCGTTCACGAGATCCGATCCTGCCCGAGGAGGCTCCGCACCTCGGCAAGCCGGTCGGACCAGCGCCGCTGCGTCGGCCCGTCGGCCCCGGCGCGCTCGGGCAGCGGCACCGGTCGTCGTACCGCCAGCGCCCCGTCGACCGGGACCAGCGGGGCGTCGGCCACGTCGCGCTCGAGCAGCTGCACCGTCGCCAGGCCACAGGCGTACGGCAGCGACGGCAGGGCGGCCGCGAGCGCGACGCCGGCGGCGATCCCGACCGACGTCTCCAGCGCGCTGGACACCACCACCGGCAGCTCGAGCTTCTCTGCGATCCGCAGGCAGCTGCGCACACCGCCGAGCGGCTGCACCTTCAGCACGGCGATGTCAGCCGCCTCCAGCTGCACCACGCGCAGCGGGTCGTCGGCCCGCCGGATCGACTCGTCGGCGGCGATCGGGACGTCCACCCGGCGGCGCACGGCCGCGAGCTCCTCGACGGTGGAGCAGGGTTGCTCGACGTACTCCAGGTCGAGCCAGCCGAGCTCGCGGATGTTGGCGACGGCCTCGTCCACCGACCAGCGGCCGTTGACGTCGATGCGCACCTGACCCGAGGGCCCGAGCACGTCGCGCACGGCCTCCAACCGGGCGCGGTCGTCGGCGAACTCCTGGCCCGGCTCGGCTACCTTCACCTTGGCGGTGCGGCATCCCGCCCCCGCCCGCACGATCTGCGCCGCGCGCTCGGGGCCGACCGCGGGCACCGTGCAGTTGACGGGAACGCGACCCCGCACCGGCTCGGGCCAGCCCTCCTCGGCCGCCTCCAGGGCCGCGGCCAGCCACGGCAGCGACGTCTCGGCGTCGTAGTCCCAGAACGGGCTGAACTCGCCCCATCCGGCCCGGCCGTGCAGCAGCATCCCCTCGCGCACGTCGATGCCGCGGAACCGCGCCCGCAACGGTATCGAGTACGTCATGGTCGCGGCCGTCACACGCCGCTCCGCAGCGCGCGCCGGTCGACCTTGCCGTTGTCCAGCAGCGGCAGGTCGGGTACGACGACGAGCTCGCGCGGCGCCCACGTGCGCGGCAGCGTGTCGGCGACGAAGTCGCGCAGCATGTCCAGCGTCAGCCCCGCGTCGGCCACCACGTACGCCACCACCCGCGTCCCCCACTCCGCGTCGTCCGCACCCACCACGGCGGCGTCCTTCACCTGCGGCTGCTCGCGCACGCGTTGCTCCACTGCGGCCAGTCCCACGTTGACGCCACCGGAGACCACCACGTCGTCGACCCGGCCGGTCACCCGCAACCGGCCGTCGGCGTCGAACGCGCCGAGGTCGGGGGTGCGCAGCACGCCGCCCACCAGAGTCTGCGCGGTCAGCTCCGGCCGGCCGGCGTACCCGTCGAACAGCACCGCGCCGCCGATCAGGACGCGGCCGTCGTGGTCCACGGTGACCTCGACGCCGTCGAGCGGACGGCCGTCGTAGACACACCCGCCACAGGTCTCGCTCATGCCGTACGTCGTGACCACCCGGATCCCGGCTCGTCTGGCCCGGTCCAGCAGCGCCGGCGCCGCGGGCGCACCGCCGAGCAGCACCGCATCGAAGGCACGCAGGGCACCGGCACGCTCGTCGAGGAGCCGTTGCAGCTGGGTCGGTACGAGGGATACGTACCGCGGGCCGTCCGGGATTGCGGCGACAGCCGCGTCCAGGTCCGCGTACTCGTCGAGGAGCACGGGCGTGGTGCCGCCCACCAGTGAGCGGACCAGCACCTGCAGCCCGGCGACGTGGTGCGCGGGCAGCGCGAGCAGCCAGCGCCCCGGCCCGCCGAGGCGGTCGAGCGTGGCGCGGGCCGAGGCCAGCATCGCGTCGCGGCCGAGCACGACGTCCTTCGGCGTACCGGTGGAGCCGGAGGTGCGCACGACCAGCGGCCGGGGCGACGGTTCGGCGAGCCAGCCGCGCAGCGCCGCGTGGATCGCGCGCGGCGGGCCGCTGACCGGTCGAAGGGACGCCACGGTCAGCAACAGTACGGCGCGCTGCGAGAATCGGCGGTCATGGCCACCACCGCGCACTGGATCGAGGGCGCCCGTCCGCGCACGCTGCCGGCCGCCGTGGCGCCGGTGCTGGTGGGCTCGGGCGCGGCGGCGCTGGCCCTCGGGTTCGTGTGGTGGAAGGCGTTGCTGGCGCTGGTGGTGTCGCTGGCGCTGCAGGTCGGCGTCAACTACGCCAACGACTACTCCGACGGGGTCCGCGGCACCGACGCCGACCGGGTCGGGCCGCTGCGGCTGGTGGGCTCGGGGGTCGCCTCCCCCGGGGCGGTGAAGGCGGCGGCGCTCGCCTGTCTGGGCGTCGGCGCGGTGAGCGGCCTGGTGCTGGCGGTGACGACGGCCTGGTGGCTGGTGCTGGTCGGGGCGGTCGCGATCGTCGCCGCCTGGTCCTACACCGGCGGGTCGCGCCCGTACGGCTACCGGGGGCTGGGCGAGGTCAGCGTGTTCGTGTTCTTCGGGCTGGTCGCCGTCGTGGGCACGACGTTCGTGCAGACCGAGCGCGTGACCGCCGCGAGCCTGCTCGGCGGTGTCGGGGTCGGCGCCCTGGCCTGCGCGATCCTGGTGGCCAACAACCTGCGCGACATCCCCACCGACCGCGAGGTCGGCAAGCGGACGCTGGCGGTGGTGCTCGGCGACGCCCGGTCGCGTGTGCTGTTCGCCGGGCTCGTGCTGCTGGCCTACCTCGTGGTGGCGCTGGCGGCGGTGGCGGCCACGCCGTGGGCGCTGCTCGGCCTGGTGTCGGCGCCGCTCGCCCTACGTGCGCTGCGTCCGGTGCGGGCCGGCGCCACCGGGCCGCGTCTGGTCGCCGTGCTCCGCGACACCGGCCTCACCGAGCTGGTGTACGCCGTCGGCCTGACGCTCGGCCTGGTCGTCGCCGCCCTCTGACGTCGGGCACCCCACTGCGGCGCGCCGCCACGAACCCGGTTGGGCGCGAGGGTCCCCCGCAACGAACCTAATGGTGTTGGGGACCCCCGCAACGAAAACGGAACGTAGCGCGGCCCCCCACTGCCGTGAGTGTCACGACGGCTCGTGCCAGGCGCCGGTGGCGGCGAACTGCTGCAGCGTCCTCAGGTACGGCGTGACGTCGAGCCGGTGCTCGGCGAGCCACGTGTCGTCGTAGTAGGTGTGGGTGTAGCGGTCACCGGCGTCGCACAACAGCGTGACCACGCTGCCGCGCCGCCCGGCGGCGTACATCTGCGCGACCAGCCGGAACGCGCCCCACAGGTTCGTGCCGGTCGACCCGCCGACCCAGCGGCCGGTGACCTGCGTGCACCAGCGCATCGCCGCCAGCGAGGCGGCGTCGGGCACGCTGATCATCCGGTCGATCACGCTCGCGACCCACGACGGCTCCACCCGCGGCCGGCCGATCCCCTCGATGCGCGAGCCGACGTCGGTGCGCATCTGCGGGTCGTCGTCGACCCAGGAAGGGAAGAACGCGGAGTTCTCCGGGTCGACGACACACACCTGCGTGGCCAGCCGCTGATAGCGCACGTAGCGCCCGATGGTCGCGCTGGTGCCGCCGGTGCCGGCCCCCACCACGACCCAGTCCGGGACGGGATGTGCCTCGCGGTGCATCTGCGCGAAGATCGACTCGGCGATGTTGTTGTTGCCGCGCCAGTCGGTCGCACGCTCGGCGTAGGTGAACTGGTCCATGAAGTGACCGCCGCACTCGGCGGCCAGCCGGCGGGACTCGTCGTAGATGTCCGAGGGGTCGTCGACCAGGTGGATCCGTCCGCCGTGGAACTCGATCAGGTCGATCTTCTCCTGGCTGGTCGACCGCGGCATCACCGCGACGAACGGCAGGCCGAGCAGGCGGGCGAAGTAGGCCTCGCTGACCGCGGTGGAGCCCGACGACGCCTCGATGATCGTCGTACCCTCGCGGATCCAGCCGTTGCACAGCCCGTACAGGAACAGCGACCGCGCCAGCCGGTGCTTGAGGCTGCCGGTCGGGTGCACCGACTCGTCCTTGAGGTACAGGTCGATGCCCCACTCGGACGGCAGCGGGAACACGTGCAGGTGGGTGTCGGCGCTGCGGTTGGCGTCGGCGTCCACCCGCCGGATCGCTTCGTCGACCCACGCCCGGGCTGCCGGCCGGCAGCGGTCGACGTCACGGCAGCCGGGGAGCTCGTTCACTCGTCGACGTCTTCGCGCCGCCTGGCCGCGTCGTAGCGCGACTGGATGCGGGCGGCCCGGTCCTGCACCTGTGCGGCGAGGCGGTCGCGCAGGCCCCGCAGCAGCACGAACGAGGCCGCCGCGGAGACCGCCAGCGCGATCAGCGCCGTCCACAACGCCGTGACCGTGGTCCACTCCAGCCAGACGGAGGCCACCAGCCACACCACGCCCCAGGTCGCGGCGAACATCAGCGCGCGAGCGAGCGTGTAGAGCAGGAACGGCTTCACGGGTTCACCACGCAGGAGCGATCTCGTCGGGTGGGTCGGAAATCTCGGGCCAGCCTAGGTCAGCCGCGCAGCGCTCGGGCCAGCAGGTCGGGCTCCACGTTGCCGCCCGAGAGCACCGCCACGACCGGCCCGTCGGGAAGCCTGTCGCGGTGGGTGAGGTACGCCGCGGTGGCCGTGGCGCCACTCGGCTCGGCGACCAGCCGCGAGCCGACCGCCAGCATCCGCATCGCCTCCAGCAGGGCCGCCTCGGTGACGGTCACGACGTCGTCGACCAGCTCGACGATGTGCCGCCACGGCAGCTCTCCGACGCAGGTCACCCGGAGCCCGTCCGCGACCGTGCGGCCGGTCTGCTCCGGCGTCCAGGCGGTACGCCGGCCGGCGGCAAAGCCCTCCGCCAGGTCGCCGGCCAGCTCCGGCTCCACCGCCACGACCCGGGCGTCCGGGTGCCGCGCCTTCACCGCGGCCGCGATGCCGGAGACCAGGCCACCGCCGCTGACCGGCACCAGCACGGTCGCCATGCCAGGCAGGTCCTCGACGATCTCCAGGCCGACGGTGCCCTGCCCGGCGATCACCGCGGCGTCGTCGTACGGCGGCACCATGGTCGCGCCGCGCTCGCGCCGTACCGCCTCGGCGGCCGTCTCCCGGTCGGCCGCGGGGACCAGCACGACCTCGGCGCCGTAGGCCCTGGTCGCCCGGACCTTCCCCGGCGGCGCGTTCTCGGGCATCACGATCACCGCCGGGACACCGGCCGCGCGCGCGGCCCACGCCAGCGCCTGTGCGTGGTTCCCGGAGGAGTGGGTCACGACCCCGTGCCGGCGGGCCTCGGCGTCGAGCAGTGCCACGGCGTTGGTGGCGCCGCGCAGCTTGAAGGCACCGGTGGGCTGGAGCGACTCGGGCTTGACGTAGAGCGGCACCCGCGGCTCGCCCCACGGTGCGGGTAGCAGCGGCGTACGCACCACGGAGCCGCGGACCCGGGAGGCCGCCGCCTCGATGTCGGCCAGCGTGGTGAGGTTCATGCGGCCTCACGGGCCGGCGCAGTCGTGACCGTCATGTGACCCATCATCTCCGCACGGAGTTGGCTGTCGGCATACGCTGGGGGTCGGGAGGACCAGATGCTGAAGGCGCTCATCGTCGTCGTGCCGGCCGTGCTGGCGATCTACTGTCTGGTGCAGGTGGCGCAGTCGCGCGCCGACCTGGTGCGCACGCTGCCCCGCTGGCTCTGGGCGGTGGGGATCGTGCTGCTGCCGGTGCTCGGTCCGCTCGGCTGGCTGTTCCTGGGCCGCCCGAAGGGGCCGCGGCAGGCGCCCCCGCCGCGCCGAGGCCGTCCGCTGGCGCCCGACGACGACCCCGACTTCCTGCGGGGGCTGCGCTTCAAGAAGCCCGACCAGAAGCCCGACGACCCCCGCTGACCCGCTGGGTGCGGGGTCACTTCTGCGATCTCGACGCGAGAAGGGGTCCACTTCTGCGACCTCGACGCGAGAAGGGATCCACTTCTGCGATCTCGACGCGAGGAGGGGGACCGGAGTCAGACGCCGGCGTAGGAGTGCAGGCCCGAGGCGAACAGGTTGATGCCGACGAAGTTGAACAGGAACGTCGCGAACCCGACCAGGGCGATGATCGCGGCGTTGCGGCCCTGCCAGCCGGCCGTCGCGCGGGCGTGCAGATAGGCGGCGTAGACCACCCAGGTGATGAACGCCCAGGTCTCCTTGGGGTCCCAGCCCCAGTACCGGCCCCAGGCGTACTCCGCCCAGATCGCGCCGGCGAGCACGGCGAAGGTCCACAGCGGCACCGCGAACGCGTGCACCTTGTAGGCCACCCGGTCCACCTCCGCGGAGCCGGGGAGCCGCCACAGGTAGCCGCGCCGGTCCTCGACGGCGGTACGCCGCTCGGCGCGTGACTTCAGCAGGTACAGCAGCGACGAGAGCGCGCCGATGCAGAAGGCCCCGCCCGCCAGCGCGGCGGCCGCCACGTGGATCACCAGCCAGTACGAGTGCAGCGCCGGCACCAGCGGCCCGGGAGCGACGTAGATCGCCGGCGTCAGCATCGCGATGCCGAGCACGATGGTCACGAACACGGTCACCAGCAGGCCGAGCCAGCGGGTGCGGTAGAGCCGCAGGGCCACCAGGTACGCCGCGGTCACCGCCAGCGCGCCGGTGGTGGCGAACTCGAACATGTTGCCCCACGGCGCGCGCTCGGCGGCCAGGGCCCGGGCGCCGACCCCGACCAGGTGGGTGAGGAAGGCCAGCACCGTCAGCGAGACACCGACGCGGCCGTACCGCTCGGTGCCGAGCTCCTCGTCGCTGAGCTCGTCGACCGGGGCCCCGACGGCACCGGCCGCACCGGCGGGGCTGCCGGCGCCGACCGGCTCCGGCTCGCGCACCCGCTCCTGCGCGCGGATCGCCGCCGGCGCAGCGACCCTGCGCGCGCTCGCCCACTCGGCGATGTGCGCGGTCATCGCCAGCGCGTACACCACGGTGGCGAACACGAACGCGGTGTCGGAGATGTAGCCGAACTGCCCAGCATCCACGAGCCCAGTGTTCACGCGTGCTCCATGTCCCTCGACCGCGGCCGGATCGCGGTCACGATGTCGTCGACGGCGCCGACCAGGTCGCCGCCCGCCACGCGGTCCAGGCCAGCAGCCTGCACCACGGTATCCCCGTCGCGACGCCCGACCCGCACCCAGGCCCGCCGCGGGCGCACGAACAGGGACGCCACCAGACCGGCGATGGCGGCGAGCACACCGACCAGCGGCACGACCTTCGCCGGCGTACTGCTGACCTGCAGCCGTACGGCGCGGGACAGCCCGTCGAAGCTGATCGAGCCCCTCCCGTCGGGCAGCTGCACGGTCTTGCCGGGCCGCAGCAGGATGCGGAACGGCTCACCGCCCTGCTGCTCGAACTGCCGCAGCCGCTCCTTGTCGAGCACGAAGACCGACTGCGGCTGGCCGTCCATCTGCAGGTCGCCGTGGTACGCCGTCAGCACCAGGCCCGGGGCCAGCGCGTCCGGGAACGCGGAGTACGGCCCGCGCTGCTCGTCGAACGCCACCGTCGGCAGGAAGAACCCCTCGAAGCCGAGCTGCTGCGGGGCCGCGTCGGGCGCCTTGATGACTCCCAGCGAGGTGTACGACGAGTCCTGCGGGAGGAACGGCACCGGACCGCGGAACGCCACGTCGCCGTTGCCGTCGCGGACCGTCACCTCCGGCGCGTAGCCGTGTCCGACCAGGAAGACCGAGGTGCCGTCGATCTGCAGCGGGTGGTTGACGCGCAGGTCGTACTGCTGCGCGGGCGCGCCCGGCGCCTCGACGTAGGAGACGTCGGCCTGGAACGACCGCGGCGCGCCGCGCTGGTCGCCGGCGGTCTCGAACGTGACCGCGAAGTCGTCGACGGTGAACGTGAACGGGTCGAGCGACGCGGGGTCGAACCACGCACCGGGCTCGAACTCGTCGTACTGGGTCAGGGTGTTGGAGAAGCCCTCGCCCTCCACCACCAGGGCGCCGCCCTTGAAACCGAACAGCGACCCGTAGGCGACCCCGAACAGCACCACCAGCAGCGACAGGTGGAACACCAGGTTGCCGGCCTCGCGCAGATGGCCGTTCTCGGCGGCCACGACCTGGTCGCCGCGGTCGTCGACGTACCGGCGCACCCGGTAGCGACGGTCGCGCAGCACCCGGTGCGCACGCTCGGCGACCACCGCGCCGGAGTCCACGGCGGTCCACTCGCGGTGCACCGGAAGCCGGTCGAGGTTGCGCGGCGCGTTGGGCGGCTCGGCCCGGAAGGAACGCCAGTACTGCCGTGCCCGGGGGATGAAGCAGCCGACCAGCGACACCATCAGCAGCACGTACACCGCGCTGAACCACACCGAGCTGTACACGTGGAAGAGCCCGAGCCGGTCGTACCACCGCGCCAGCTCCGGACTGGACTCCCGGAACGCGAACACCGCCGACGGGTCCACCCCGGTCTGCGGGATCACCGAGCCCGGGATCGACGCGACCGCGAGCAGGAACAGCAGGATCAGCGCGGTGCGCATCGAGGTGAGCTGACGCCAGGCCCAGCGCAGCGTCTCCAGCACCGACAGCGCGGGGGCGGGCGTGTAGGTGCGGCGCATCAGACCACCGTCTCGAAGCCGGACACCCAGCCCCGCATGTCGGCGATGATCAGGTCCCAGGCACCGGTCACCAGCAGCAGCCCGACGACGACCAGCATGGCGCCGCCGGCGCGAGTCACCCACACCTGGTGCCGCCGCACCCAGCCCACGGCGCCCAGCATCCGGCGGAACGCCAGCGCGGCGAACACGAACGGCAGCCCGAGCCCGAGGCTGTACACGAACGCGAGCAGCGACCCCCGCGCCGCCGAGGCCTCGCTGAGGCTCAGTGACAGCACCGCGCTCAGCGTCGGGCCGATGCACGGCGTCCAGCCCAGCCCGAACAGGATGCCGAGCAGCGGCGCCGCGGCGACCCCCACGGCGGGCACCCGGTGCACCCGGATGTCGCGCTGCAGGAACGGGATCCAGCCGATGAACGCCAGCCCCAGCACGATCGTCACCACGCCCATGACCCGGGTGATGGTGTCCTGGTACGCCGAGAACCAGCCGCCGAGCGCACCGAACAGCATCCCGTAGGTGAGGAACACCAGCGAGAAGCCGAGCACGAACAGCAACGAGCCCGAGAGCAGCCGGCCACGGTGCCCGCGTGCCGTCTCCAGGTCCGCGCCGGACAGCCCGGTCATGTAGGAGACGTAGCCGGGCAGCAACGGCACCACGCACGGAGAGAAGAACGACACCGTGCCGGCCAGCAGCGCCACCGGGACCGCCAGCAGCAGCGAGCCCTGCAGCACCGTGGAGGAGAACCACTCGCCCATCAGGCGCCGCCCTCAGGTCCGTCGACGTCGTCGACCAGGCCGATCAGGGTGGTCTCGTCGACGGTGCCCAGCACCCGCGCGGCCACGCGGCCCTGCGGGTCGATGACGAGCGTGCTGGGGATCGCGTCGGGCGGCATGGTGTCGCGGAAGCCGAGCAGCTCCGAGCCGTCGGCGTCGTAGATGCTCGGGTACGGCACGTCGTAGGTGCGCACGAAGGCGCGGGCGTTGGCGACACCTGGCTCGCGGACGTTGACGCCGAGGAACTGCACGTCCCGGTCCCTCAGCCGGTTCGCTGCCCGGACCAGGTCGGGAGCCTCCTCCCGGCAGGGCGCGCACCACGAGCCCCACACGTTGAGGACGACGGTCGAGCCGGCGAAGTCGTCGAGGGCGAGCGGTCTGCCGTCGAGCGACTCCCCGGAAAGCTCCGGCGCCGGGACCCGCCGTTCCGCCGGCAGCACGGTGACCGTCCCGCTGCCGGCGACGAACCCCTCGGTCCCGCCCATCGACTGCGAGCAGCCGGCCAGCACCAGGGCAGCGGCCATGCCGGCCATGCCCACCAGGGCCTGCAGCGCCCGCGGCGCCCGCGGCGCGGGGACAGCACGGAAGGTCAAGCTCAGGCTCCTGCGGAGAACGGTGCGTTGGCTCCCCGGGCAGGCAGCAGGTCGGCGGCCGGCTCGGAGTAGGAGACCGAGACGACCTCGTGGTCGACGTAGGTGAACGACGTCAGGCTGCACAGCGTGCAGTGCCGGCGCCGCGGGTCGTGCAGGAACGGCAGCCCCTCCACGGCCGACCGGGTGATCCAGATCGGCAGCTGGTGGGACACGATGACGGCCTCGTGGCCGCGGGCGTCGTCGCGGGCGTCGGCCATCGCGGCCAGCATCCGGTCGACCACCTGCTTGTACGGCTCGCCCCAGGACGGTTTCCACGGGTTGCGCAGGACCCACCACGACGAGGGACGCCGGAAGGCGCCCTTGCCCGCCCCGAAGGCCATGCCCTCGAAGTGGTTGCCGGACTCGATGACGCGCGCGTCGGTGACGATGTCCTGGCCCAGGCGGTCGGCCAGCGGCCGTGCGGTCTGCTGCGCCCGTTCCAGCGGCGAGGCCACCAGGTGGGTGACGTCGCGCTCAGCCAGCGCCTCCGCCACCCGCATCGCCATCTTGGTGCCGAGGTCGGACAGGTTGTAGCCGGACAGCCGGCCGTAGAGGATGCCCTCGGGGTTGTGCACCTCCCCGTGCCGCAGCAGGTGTACGACGGTCGTGCGGTCATCCGCGGCAGTCATGCTGTTGGCTCCCTCGCAGTTCGCCCGTCGCTTCGCTCCGCGCTCTCGCTCCGGTCGCGGTCGGGTCGGGCCGCGGCCGCCGCCTCCGCGGCGTACGGCAGCGCCGCCGCGATCCGGTCGACCGCCTGCTCGTCGTGCGCGGCGCTGACGAACCAGGCTTCGAACGCGCTGGGCGGCAGGTGGACGCCGTACGCCAGCATCGCGTGGAAGAACGCTCGGAACCGGTGCAGCGCCTGCCGCTGCGCACCGGCGAAGTCGTGCACCTGCGTGACCCCATCGTCCTCGACGAAGAAGACGCTGAACAGGTTCCCGGCCGCGGAGATGACGTGTGGCACACCGGCCTGGCGCAGCGCGTCGGCGGCGAGCTCCTGGACCTGCGCGGCGACCTTGTCGAGGCGCCCGTAGACGTCGTCGGTGGCCAGCTGCAGCGTGGTGAGGCCCGCGGTGGCGGCGACGGGGTTCCCGGACAGCGTGCCGGCCTGGTACACCGGCCCTTCGGGCGCGAGCTGCTCCATCAGGTCGGCGCGGCCCCCGAACGCCGCGGCCGGGAAGCCGCCGCCCATGACCTTGCCGAACGTCATCAGGTCGGGCCGCCAGCCGTCGCCGTCGAGGCCGTAGTGGCCGGACCGGGTGACCCGGAAGCCGGTCATCACCTCGTCGCTGACGAACAGCGCGCCGTGCGCGGCGCAGGTGCGTGACAGGAACGCGTTGAATCCCTCGGCCGGCGCGACGACGCCCATGTTGCCCGGCGCCGCCTCGGTGATCACGCAGGCGATCCGGTCGCCGTGCTCGGCGAACGCCTCCTCGACCGCGGCCGGGTCGTTGTACGGCAGCACCAGCGTGGCCGCGGTGGCGCCGGCCGGGACACCCGGCGTCCCGGGGAGCCCGAACGTGGCAACGCCCGAGCCGGCCGACGCCAGCAGCGAGTCGACGTGGCCGTGGTAGCAGCCGGCGAACTTCACCACCAGGTCGCGGCCGGTGACGCCGCGGGCCAACCGGACCGCCGACATGGTGGCCTCGGTGCCGGAGGAGACCAGCCGCACCCGCTCCACCGGCGCGCGGGCCACGATCTCCTCGGCGAGCTCCACCTCGGCCTGCGTCGGCGCGCCGAACGACGTCCCCGCGGCCGCCGCGCGGGCGACCGCCTCCTGCACCTGCGGATGCGCGTGGCCGAGCAGCATGGGCCCCCAGGAGCCGACCAGGTCGACGTACTCCCGGCCGTCGACGTCGACCAGGTAGGGGCCGCGTGCGCGCGCGATGAACCTCGGCGTACCCCCGACCGCGCCGAACGCGCGCACCGGAGAGCTGACCCCTCCGGGGATCGCGGCCCGCGCGCGGTCGAAGAGCGCGGCCGAGCCCGGGGCGTCGGCGGGGAAGGGCGCGGAGCGGGACGGGTCGGACGGCGTGGTCACCCGTCCATTGTCACCACGCCTGCGGCGGGCACCAATCCCGGGCCGTCGCGGGCCCTCGGGCGGGCGCGCTTGGAGACGCTGCGTGAGACCCGGCTCACAGTGTGTGAGCCCCGGAGAGCCACGTAACCTGGCCTGCTTCGGTTCGTTGACCACACCACCTGGAGCAGGGTTTTGGGCCCACACGTGCCGGGCATGTGTGGACGTCAGGAGGGAAACCGGAGGATTTTGCATGCGTAAGGGCACCCGTAGGGCACCACGGACAGCGCGATGGCAGAAGGCGACCGCGCTGCTTCCTCTCGTGGTGCTGTCCGGTGCGCTCTCCGCCAACGCCGCGACCGGCGAACGCGATGGGCTCGACCCGACGGCGACCACCCGGGCCGGCGCTCCGACGGTGCCGGCGACGGCGTTCGACCAGCCGGCCAGCGTGGCCATGCCCGGTGGCGCGATCCCGGGCGGGCTCAACGCCGCCCTTGCTCCGGAGTCCGACTTCAAGTTCCCGACCGGTGACGCGCCGTCGACCACGCCGACGAGCATGTCGAGCTCGGTCAACGGCATCCCGGCGAGCGCGCTGAAGGCCTACCAGCGGGCCGCGGCGATCCTCAACCAGGCCGACCCCGCCTGCAACATCGACTGGCCGCTGATCGCCGCGATCGGCCGGGTCGAGTCCGACCACGGCCGCTACGGCGGCAACGCCCTCGACGCGCAGGGCAAGGCCCAGCCGGGCATCTACGGCATCGCGCTCGACGGCAGCAACGGCACCGCGCTGATCCGCGACAGCGACGGCGGCCAGTTCGACAACGACTCCGTCTACGACCGTGCCGTCGGCCCGATGCAGTTCATCCCGGGCACGTGGTCGGTCGCCGGCGTCGACGCCGACCAGGACGGCAAGAAGGACCCCCAGGACATCGACGACGCGGCCACGGCCAGCGCCGTCTACCTCTGCGCCGGCAGCGACAACCTGGCGACCGACGCCGGGCAGCGCGCGGCGGTCTACCGGTACAACCACAGCAACGAGTACGTCAACCTCGTGCTGTCGATCGCGGCGACCTACGCCGGCGGCGAGTACACCGCCGTACCCAACGGCACGCCGTCCTCCACCACGCTGGTGCCGCAGGACTTCCAGGCCTCCTCGAGCGGCCAGCCTTCAGCGGCGGGCGACCGTAACCACCCGTCCGGCGGGTCCCAGGGTGGCTCCACCTCCGGCGGCACCGCGTCCTCTCCCGGCACGCTCGGCGGCGGGGGCGGTGGCTCCAGCGACGGCGGCTCCAGCGACGGCGGCTCCAGCGGCGGTGGCTCGACCGGTGGCAGCGACGGCTCCACCGGCGGCAGCGACGGGTCCACCGGCGACGACGGCTCCACCGGCGGTGACGACGGCAACGGCGGCGGTTCCGTCCCGGACACTCCGAGCGAGCCCGACCCGGTCGGCGACGCGGTCGACGGCGTGCGGAAGACCGTTCGCGACACCGTCGGCGGTGGCGGCACCGGTGGCGGCGGCACCGGTGGCGGCGGGGGCGGTGGCGGTGCCACCGAGCCCGTTGAGGACGTCCTCAGCTCCAGCGAGGCACGAGCGCTGTGCCAGCAGCACCTCCCGAGCCTCCTGGTCGACACCTGCACCGGCCGGGTCGTCGGCAAGACCATGGACGAGGCGCTGGGGATCATCGGCGGTCTCGGCTGACCCAGGAGCACAACGGCCCGGTGCATCGAGCACCGGGCCTTGTCGTGTTCGCGCAACGTGTGTGGGGAGCGCCGGTCCGAACGCTTTTCGTTGCGGGGGTCCCCTGTGCCGATAGGTTCGCTGTGGGGGACCCCCGCGCCAAACGGGTTCACACCGGAGCGCCCCGGGCGGCGGGACCGCGGACGTGTCAGCGGCGGCGGAGCAGCTGGGCGGCCTCGGTGGCCCAGTAGGTCAGCACCACCGAGGCGCCGGCGCGGCGGATCGACGTCAGCGTCTCCAGGATCGCGGCCTCGCGGTCGATCCACCCGCGTGCGGCGGCCGCCTCGACCATGGAGTACTCGCCGGAGATGTTGTACGCCGCGACGGGCACGTCGACGTGGGCCGCCACCGACGCGACCAGGTCCAGGTACGCCAGCGCCGGCTTCACCATCACCAGGTCGGCGCCCTCCTCGACGTCGAGCCGGGCCTCGCGCAGCGCCTCGACGGCGTTCGCGGGATCCTGCTGGTAGGTGCGCCGATCACCCTGCAGCGACGAGTCGACCGCCTCGCGGAACGGGCCGTAGAACGCCGAGGCGTACTTCGCGGTGTACGCCAGCACCCCCACGCCGCCGAAGCCACCATCATCCAACGCCCGGCGCACCACTGCGACCTGGCCGTCCATCATCCCGCTCGGGCCGAGCAGGTCCGCCCCGGCCGCGGCCTGCGCCAGCGCCATCTCGGCGTAGACCTCCAGCGTGGCGTCGTTGTCGACCGTCCCGTCGGGCGCGAGCAGGCCGCAGTGGCCGTGGTCGGTGAACTCGTCCAGGCACAGGTCGGCCATCACCACGGTGGCGTCGCCGACCTCGGCCTGCACGTCGCGCAGCGCCACGTTGAGCACGCCCTCGGGGTCGACGGCCCCGGACCCACGCGCGTCCTTGCGCTCGGGGATCCCGAACAGCATCAGCCCGCCGACGCCCGCCTCGACCGCCTCGACGGCGGCCTTGCGCAGCGTGTCGCGCGAGTGCTGCACGACGCCGGGCATGCTCGAGATCGGCATCGGCTCGGCCGTACCCTCGCGCACGAACAGCGGCAGCACGAGGTGCCGCGGCTCCAGGCTGGTCTCCGCGACCAGCCGGCGGATCGCCGGCGTACGACGAAGCCGCCGCGGCCGCTGCTCGGGGAAACCCATCGCGCCTACTCCGGCAAACCGCGTCAGGTCGCCCGGCGACGGGTGGACGGCCGCCGCTCGGACGGCTTGGTCACCGGCTCACCGGCCTCGACCATCGCCAGCCGGCGCGCGGCGCCGAACTCCGCCAGCGCCGCCGTCAGGTCCTCCACCGACGGCGAAGGCGCCAGCACGTCGACCCGCAGGCCGTGCTCCTCGGCGGTCTTGGCCGTCGCCGGCCCGATCGCCGCGATCACCGTGGACGCGTGCGGCTTGCCCGCGATGTCGACCAGGTTGCGCACCGTCGAGGAGGACGTGAACACGACCGCGTCGAACTTGCCGGTCTTGATCGCCTCCCGCGTCGGCGCCGGCGGCGGAGCCGCGCGCACCGTCCGGTAGGCGGTGACGTCGTCGACCTCCCAGCCGAGCTCGACCAGGCCCGCGACCAACGTCTCGGTCGCGATGTCGGCGCGCGGCAGGAAGACCCGGTTGATCGGGTCGAGCACGTCGTCGTACGGCGGCCAGTCCTCCAGCAGGCCGCGGGCGGACTGCTCGCCGGACGGCACCAGGTCGGCCCGGATGCCCCAGGCGGCGATCGCCTCGGCGGTCTTGTCTCCGACCGCGGCGATCTTCAGCCCGCTGAACGCGCGCGCGTCCAGGCCGTACTCGTCGAACTTCTCCCGCACCGCGCGGACGGCGTTGACCGAGGTGAACGCGATCCACTCGTAGCGGCCCTCGACCAGGCCGCGCACCGCCTTGTCCATCTGCTGCGGGTTGCGCGGAGGCTCCACCGAGATGGTCGGGACCTCCTCGGGCACGGCGCCGTACTCACGCAGCCGCAGCGACAGCGACGCGGCCTGCTCCTTGGTGCGCGGCACCAGCACCCGCCAGCCGAACAGCGGCTTGGTCTCGAACCACGACAGCGTGTCGCGCAGGCCGACCACCTCACCCACCACGGTGACCGCCGGCGGATGCATCCGGGCGGCCTTGGTGTCGGCGCCGATCGAGTCCAGGGTCGAGATCACCGTGGACTGGTCGGTGGTCGTGCCGACCCGGGTCATCGCCACCGGTGTGTCGCCGGAGCGGCCGGCGGCCACCAGCGACTTCGCGATGTCGCCGATGGAGTCGACCGCGCCGAGCAGCACCAGCGTCTGGTCGCCGCCGTACCGGGACCAGTCGACCTTGCTCTCGGCGACGTTGACGACCGAGAGCTCTCGCTCGGTGCGCGTGGTCAGCGGCACCCCGGCGTACGCGGCGACACCGGTCACCGCGGAGACACCGGGCACGACGTCGAACGCCACGCCCGCCTTCACGCAGGCCTGCGCCTCCTCCGGCCCCGTGGCGTACAGCCACGGGTCACCCGACATCAGACGGACGACGTGCTCCGCGTGCTTGGCCTGCTTCACCACGACCTTGGCGCGCGACGCATGCGTCAGCGGCTGACCGTCCTCGCCGTAGCCGCCGTCGACCACGGTGCCGGCGAACTGCGGGCACACCTCGGCCAGCAGCGCGGCGTGCTCGGGTGCCTCGGTGATCACCACGTCCGCGTTGCGGATCAGGTCGACCGCCCGCAGCGTGAGCAGAGCCGGGTCGCCGGGGCCGGTGCCCACGAACGACACGTAGCCGACCGGCCGCGGGGGCGCCTCCGGCGACTTGCTGCGCGACCCCTTCGCGGAGCTGCGCCGCTTCGGCGCCGCCTTCGCGGGGGTCGCCTTGGTCGCCTTCGTGGTCTTCGCGGCTGCTTGCGACTTGCCCGCCTTGGTGGACTTGCTCGAGACGTCACCCGTGGGGGGCGTCTCGGGACGCGTGCGGGAGGCAGAGTCTCCCGTAGCGGCCTTCTTCACCGGCTTGGCAGTTCGCTTGGCCGTCGACTTGGTCGCGGTCGTGCTCGTCAATGTGCTTCTCTTCCTGGGTTGCCGTCGGGCTGCGGTCACGGCACACGCTCCCCGAGGAGAGCGCTCGCGCCGTCGGCGAGCATGTCCTCGGCCAGGGCTTTGCCCAGGCCGACGGCCTCGTCAACGGCGCCGGACGTGGACATCTTGACCACCTGCGTACCGTCGACAGCGGCGGCGACGGCACGCATCCAGATTTCCTCCCCGGCGTCCCCGAGCGCAACTTCGGCGAGGGCGCCGACCGGGGCGGTGCATCCGGCCTCGAGGGTCGCGAGCAGGCTGCGCTCGGCGCTCACGGCCGCACGGGTCGCGGAGTCGTCGAGCGCTGCGCGCAGCTGCTCGGCGAGATCCGTGTCGTCCGCACGGCACTCGATCGCCAGGGCTCCCTGTCCGGGGGCGGGGAGCATCTGCAGCGGGTCGAGGACCTCGGTCACCTCGTCGGCGCGGTCGATGCGCCGCAGGCCGGCGTACGCCAGCACCACGGCGTCGAGCCTGCCCTCGGTGACGTAGCCGATCCGGGTGCCGACGTTTCCGCGCACCGGCTCGACCTCGAAGCCGAGGCCGAGCGCGCGCAGCTGCGCCTCCCGGCGCGGCGAGCCGGTGCCGATGCGCGACCCGGGCGGCAGCTCGCCGAGCGTGAGCCCGTCGCGCGCCACCACGGCGTCGCGCGGGTCCTCCCGCGCGGGGACTGCGGCCAGCACGATGCCCGGAGCCGGCGCGGTCGGCAGGTCCTTCAGCGAGTGCACCGCGACGTCGACCTCCCCGGCGAGCAGCGCCTCGCGCAGCGCGCTGACGAACACGCCGGCGCCGCCGAGCTCGGTCAGCGGCCGCTGGTTGAGGTCGCCCTCGGTGGTGACCGGCACCAGCACGGCCTCGCGGCCCGAGCGTCCGCTCAGCCACGCGGTGAGCTGCTCGGCGACCTGACCGGACTGGGCCTGGGCCAGGGCGCTGGCGCGGGTGCCGATGCGCAGCGGTGTCTGCTCGTTCACGTGTCGCCTCCCGGCTTCTCCACCTCGGGCCGGGTGACGGCGTGGACGGCGTCGGGGTCGAGCGCGAACAGCTCTGCGAGCGCGTCGGTGTAGCTGACCGTCCCGGTCTGCTGCGCGAGCTCCTTGATGCGGACCGTCGGGGAGTGCAGCAGCTTGTCGGCGACCCGGCGAACGGCCTGCTCGACCTCGGCCCGCGCGGCCGGCGTGAGCTCGGGTAGCCGGCCCGTCAGTCGCTGCATCTCCGCCTCGACCACGTCGGTGGCCAGCGAGCGCAGCGCGACCACGGTCGGCGTGACCTGCGCGGCGCGCCGGGCCGCGTCGAAGGCCGCGACCTCCTCGGCGACGATGCGCCGGACCGAGTCGATGTCGACGGCGGCCTCGCTGTTCTCCAGCGTGCGGGCCAGGTCGGCCAGCCCGGTCAGGCGTACGCCGGGCAGGTCGCCGACCGCGGGGTCGACGTCGTGCGGCAGGGCGAGGTCGAGCACGTCGAGCGGCTTGCCGCGGCCGTGGCCGACGGAGTCCGGACCGAGCACCATGCCGGTGGCCCCGGTGCACGAGATCAGCAGGTCGGCGGCGGCGAGCTCCTGCGGCAGCGCCGTGAGGTCGACTCCGCGGCCGCCGGTGGTGGCGGCGAGGCGGTGGGCCCGCTCGGGGGTGCGGTTCGCGACGACGACCTCACCCGCGCCCCGGCGGGCGGCGGTGGCGACCGCGAGGCCGGCCATCGACCCGGCGCCGACGACCAGCACGCGCTGCCCGGTGAGGTCACGACCGATCTGGTCGAGCGCGACCGTCAGCAGCGACTGCCCGGCCCGGTCGATGTCGGTCTCGGCGTGCGCGCGCTTGCCGACCCGCAGCGCCTGCTGGAACAGCGCGTTCAGGGCCGAGCCCACCGAACCGTCGTCCTGTCCGCGGCGCAGCGCCTCGCGCACCTGGCCGAGGATCTGGCTCTCGCCGACCACCATGGAGTCCAGGCCGGCGGCCACCGCGAACAGGTGCGCCACCGCGCCCTCGTCGAAGTGCACGTACAGGTGCGGGACGACGTCGGCGGGAGGCTCACCGGCGCGCACGGCCAGCAGGGCCGAGAGATCCTCGACGCTGCCGTGGAACCGGTCGACTTCGGCGTAGATCTCGACCCGGTTGCAGGTCGAGACGACGGTGGCCTCGCTCACGTGCGGGCTGTCCAGCACGTCGTGGACCAGCTTCTGCACGCCGTCGCCGTCGAGCGCCAGCCGCTCGAGCACCGGCACCGGCGCGGAGCGGTGTGACACTCCTACGACCAGCACGCTCATGCTGACTCCACCTCCACGGCGACGGTTGCGGCGTCGGTCACGGCCAGGTCGGTCAACGGCGGGGTCAGCGGCTCGGTGAGCGGGTGGTTCTGCCCGGCCTGGCTCTTGCGCTGCTCGTGGTAGGCCAGGATCTGCAGCTCGATCGACAGGTCGACCTTGCGCACGTCGACCCCCGCCGGCACCGCGAGCACCGCAGGCGCGAAGTTGAGGATGCTCGTCACCCCGGCGGCCACCAGGTCGTCGCAGACGGTCTGGGCGGCACCCGCCGGCGTGGCGATCACACCGATCGCGACCCCGTTGTCACGCACGATCGTGGCCAGGTCGTCGTAGGACGCGATGGTCAGCTGCCCGACGCACTCACCGACCCGGGCCGGGTCGATGTCCACGAGCGAGGCCACGCGGAAGCCGCGGGACGCGAAGCCGGAGTAGTTGGCAAGCGCGTGCCCGAGGTTGCCGATCCCGACGATGACGACCGGCCAGTCCTGCGTCAAACCGATCTCCCGGGCGATCTGGTAGCGCAGGTACTCGACGTCGTAGCCGACGCCCCGGGTGCCGTAGGAGCCGAGGTAGGACAGGTCCTTGCGCAGCTTGGCCGAGTTGACGCCGGCCGACGAGGCGAGGTCCTCGCTCGAGGCGCTGGCGATGCCGCGCTCCGAGAGGGCGGTCAGCGCACGCAGGTAGACCGGGAGCCGCGCAACGGTCGCCTCGGGGATTCCCCGGTCCGGCCGGTCCCCCCGATGGGTGCTTCGGCGGTTGCGTGAGGTCACGGTACTCCTGGGCCGCGCGCGGATGGGATGACTCGGCCGTCGGGCCATCGGAAGTGGCGGTGCCCTCCACTCTAGAAGTTTGTGAATGTGAGAACAAATTGAGAACAACGGGCGAGACGCACCGTGACCGACCTCACCCGGACAGTTGTCAGGCACTCGCTGCAGCAGGAGCCGGCGAGCGCCTGACAACCTCCCCGGTACGGCGTCGCCGCGGGCTCATCGCTGCAGCGCGGCCCGCAGCCGCTGGGCGTCGACCCGCCAGAAGTCGTGCTGGCGCCCGTCCACGAGCGTCACCGGGATCTGCTCCCAGTACCGCGCGGACAGGTCGGCGTCGGTGGTGATGTCGACCTCGTCCCAGGAGACGCCGAGATCGGCGCAGACGGCCGCGACCACGGTGCGGGCGTCGTCGCACAGGTGACAGCCCGGCTTGGAGTACAACCTCACTCGGCTGCCCGCGGGCGGGGTCATGCCAGGCCCATCGCGCGCCGCTGCTCGGTGTCGCGCAGCCGGCCCTTGGCGACCTTGCCGGTGACCGAGTGCGGCAGGTGGTCGACCACGTGCACCTCCCGTGGCCGCTTGAACGGGGCGAGCCGGGCCTCACAGTGCGCGCGTACGTCGACCACGATCCGCTCGTCGGCGAGGCCGGACATCGGGTCTGGGACGACGTAGGCGACCACCGCCTCACCGGTGTCGGGGTCCTCGGTGCCGATCACCGCCACCTCCCCCACCCCGGTGACCTCGCCGATCGCCTCCTCGACCTCCACCGGGTAGACGTTGAACCCGGAGACGATCACGATGTCCTTCATCCGGTCGACGAGGAACAGGTCGCCGTCGGCGTCGAGGTAGCCGATGTCGCCGGTCGCGTACCACCCGCCGGGGCCCGGGCCGCCCTCCCCGGTGGGCCAGTAGCCGCAGAACAGGTTCTCGCCGCGCACCCATATCTCGCCGGGGTCCTGGTCGTCGGTGCCGGCGCCGCCCCCGTCCCCGATCCTGATCTCGACGCCGGGCAGGGGGCGACCCACCGAGCCGGGTTTGTGCGCGCCGCCCGTGCCGAGCGTCGTGGTGAGCACCGGCGAGGCCTCGGTCAGCCCGTACCCCTGGTGCACCGGGATGCCGGTCGCCTCCTGGAACCGGCGCGCGACCTCGGGCGCCAGCGGAGAGGCCCCGGACAGCACGGTGCGCACACCGGAGAGCCGGTCGGCCAGGTCGTCGCGCTGTGTCCAGGCGCTGAGCACCGGTGGCGCCACGGGGATGTTGGTGACCGACTCCTCCGCGACCAGCGTCAGCGTCTCCTCGACGTCGAAGCGCTCGGCCAGCACCAGGCAGGCGTGCTGTCGGAGCACCTGGCCGAGCACGGCGTTCAGGCCGTAGACGTGGAACAGCGGTACCAGTCCCAGCACCCGGTCGTCGCGCTCCAGCGGCGGGGGTGTCAGCGCGGCCGCCTGCTCGACGTTGGCCAGCAGCGACCGGTGCGGGAGCATCGCCGCGCGCGGCCGTCCGCTGGTGCCGGCGGTGTACAGCAGCGCCGCCAGCGCCTCGGGGTCCTGCGGCGAGGGCACGCGGGTGCCGGCGGTCGCGGCCAGGTCGGCGTACGTGTGCTCGGTGGGCAGTGCGGGGGCGTCGACGACCACGACGTGCGGCACCACGGCCCTCGCGCGCAGCTCGGCGTCTGCCCCCTCCAGCGCGTCCGCCAGGCCCGAGACCGCCGCCCGCGTGCCGGTCACGGTCGTGTCGTCACAGACGACCACCCGGGCCTGGGCGTCGGCCAGCACCCGGACGATCTCGCCTGTCGGCGACCGGTGGTTCATCGGTACGGCGACCAGGCCGGCACCCAGCGCACCGAGATAGGTGGTGACGAACTCGGCCCGGTTGCCCAGCAGGATCGCGACCCGGTGCCCGGCGACGAGGCCGAGCGCGGACAGGCCGGCAGCGACACCGGCGGACTCACGCGCCAGGTCGGCCCAGGTCAGCCGTCGGCGACCGTCGACCAACGCCTCCCCGTCGGGGCGGGCACGCGCCGCCGCTGTGGCCAGCGCAGCCAGGTTGCTGGTGGGCCACTGCGGTACGACATCGGGGTCGTGGGCCTCCACGTGGCGAGTCTCGCACACCGCGGAAGGCCGGCCCGACGGCGCAAGGCCGGTCGCGGCTCCCCGGTTTCGCTCATGCGACGGCCACCCGGAGTTTGCTCACCGGGGTCACCGCGGCGGTTAGTCTTGCCGCGTGACCCGTGTTGCGCAGACCCCGAGGGACCTGCGCCGGCGCTCGGTGCTGGCCGGCGAGGGCTCCGCTGCCGCCGCCGAGGTGGAGCAGTCCCTGCTGGTGCCGCCCGACCCGCACGCGGCCGCGTTCTTCGACGTCGACAACACGATCATGCAGGGCGCGTCGCTGTTCCACCTCGCCCGGGGGCTGTACCGGCGCAAGTTCTTCCGCACCCGGGACATCGCGCGGTTCGGCTGGCAGCAGGCGTACTTCCGCGTGGCCGGCGCGGAAGACCCCGAGCACGTCGCCGAGGCGCGGCAGAGTGCGCTGGCGTTCATCGCCGGCCAGCGGGTGGAGGACCTGGAGACGCTCAGCGAGGAGATCTTCGACGAGGCGATGGCGCACCGCATCTGGCCGGGCACCCGAGCGCTCGCGCAGATACACCTCGACCAGGGCCAGCGAGTGTGGCTGGTGACCGCCGCACCGGTGGAGATCGCGCGGATCATCGCCGACCGGCTCGGCCTCACCGGTGCGCTCGGCACCGTGGCCGAGCACGTCGACGGAGCCTACACCGGCCGGCTGGTCGGCGACCTGCTGCACGGTCCGGCGAAGGCGGAGGCGGTGCGCGCCCTCGCCGAGGCGGAGGGGCTCGACCTGGAGCGGTGTGCGGCCTACTCCGACTCGTTCAACGACCTGCCGATGCTCTCCATGGTCGGCCAGCCCTGCGCGATCAACCCCGACTCCCGGCTGCGCGACCACGCCCGTGCCAACGGATGGCGCGTGCGCGACTACCGGACCGGTCGCAAGGCGGCCCGCGTCGGGCTGGTGGCCGCCGCGGCCGCGGGAGCCGCCACCGGCTCGGTGGCGGCGGGCATGGCGATCCGCCGACGGGTGGTGTGAGTAGCAGCGACCCCGGCGGGGCATGCTCAGCCCAGAGCGCGGCGTTGCGTAACTCATAGTTACGCATGGGTTCACAGGGCACGCCCGTTCGACCTAAGATCGCCCGATGGGGACCTCGGCCTCGAGGCCGAGGAGGGAGACAGTCGATGCATCGGGTGGACGAGTCCGCACGCGTGGGCCTCGCGGCGCTGCGCCTGGCGGTACTCCAGGCGGCAGGCGTGCCTGCGGTCGCCACCTCCGTCGGCATGCTCGCAACCGCCTCCGCGCCGGCCCGGCTCTCCGGGCTGCTGATGGCCGAGGCGCTCGGGGAGGCACCCACCGGCGAGCCGCTGCGCGCCGGCCACCACGGAGACCACCCGCGGGGCGACCACCGCCCGCCCTGCGGCGACGACCCCGAGGCCAGCCGGATGATGGGGCTGGTCGACCTCGCGCGCGGCGGCGACTCCGAGGCGTTCGGGCTGCTGTACGACCACTACAACGGCACCGTCTACCGGTTCCTGTACTACCGCGTCGGTGCGCACGCCCTCGCCGAGGACCTCACCAGCGAGACCTTCTTCCGCGCCCTCCGCAGCATGGCCAGCTTCAAGTGGCAGGGCCGCGACTTCGGCGCCTGGCTGATCACGATCGCGCGCAACCTGGTGGCCGACCACTTCAAGGCCGGCCGTACTCGCCTGGAGATGGCCACCGACGACCTGTCCGACCACGACACGACCACCCCCGGGCCGGAGGACGACGTACTGGCGGGGCTCACCAACGAGGCGCTGCTGCGCGGCCTGCGCGAGCTCGCCGCCGAGCAGCAGGAGTGTCTCGTGCTGCGGTTCCTGCAGGGCATGTCGATCGCCGAGACCGCGCAGGTGCTCGAGCGGTCCGAGGGAGCGGTCAAGCAGCTGCAGCTGCGCGCGGTCCGCAACCTGGCCAAGCTGTTGCCCGAGGGGATTCGCTGAGATGCCGAACTCCTTGCGAACAGCGCATAACCCAGGGCCCGGTTTGGTCGTTTACGGGGGTGTCCGGGACGGCAGGTCGGCCGGCCCGGTGACCGGCTGATGGACGGGATGGGACCGATGGTCGAGCTGTTTGCCTCACGGCGGCGCGCCGAGGAGCTCGCGCGCGCCCTGGAGGGCGGCGAGCAGACGACCGACGCACGGCTGCAGCGGCTGCTGGGCACCGCCTCCCGGCTGGCCGCGGTGCCCGTCGTCGAGCCCCGTGCCGAGTTCCGTGACACGCTGCGCGAGCGGCTGATGGAGGCCGCGGCCGTCGAGCTCCCGACCCAGGCGGCCGCACGGAGCGATGACAGCGGAGAGGCTGCGCCCGGTCGCGGCCGGCCGGTCGTCACCGACGACGCGTACGCCGCACGGCGGCGCCGCCGGCTGGTGGCGGTGGCCACCGGTCTGGTGTTGGTCGGCGGCGGCACCGGCGTCGCCGCCGCCAGCGAGCAGGCGCTGCCGGGCCAGATGCTCTACCCGGTCAAGCGCACGATCGAGAGTGCGCAGGTCTCGCTGGCACGTGGCGCCGGCGCCGAGGGTCGCGCGCTGCTCGACCGCGCGTCCACCCGGCTCGACGAGGCGGAGACGCTGAGCTCCAACGGCGCGCCCACCGCCACCGACCTCGACTCCATCGAGGGCACGCTCGACGACTTCGCCGCCGACGCCGCCGGCGGTGGC
The DNA here is from genome assembly GCA_036259355.1 of Nocardioidaceae bacterium. Taxonomy (GTDB): domain Bacteria; phylum Actinomycetota; class Actinomycetes; order Propionibacteriales; family Nocardioidaceae; genus JALZDI01. Next base: position 25,761 of record DATABY010000197.1, on the reverse strand, counting down.
GAGCGGCTCCTCGCCGCCTACGCCGCGAGCGGCGACCCGGCGGACCTGCAGGCGCTGCGCGACTTCACCGCCGACTCGCACGAGACCCTCAGTGATCTCGCGCAGACCCTGCCGCCGGAGGCGCGCGACGCCGTGGTGGCCGCCGACGAGACCGTGGTGGCCCTGGACGGCGAGGCCTCGCAGGCCTGCCCGGACTGCACGTCCACGCTGCCGCCGCTCGACCTGCTGGTCGACCCGGTCTCGCTGCCGCAGCTGGGCGAGAACGCCTCGCCGTACGTACCCGGCACCAGCCCGCTGACCGTGCCCGACCTCAGCGACACCCAGAAGTCCAGGGCAGACGAGACCACCGGCCAACGTCCCGGCGGGGCCCACGCGCCGCCGGCGCGGCCCGCTCCCGACGACGCCGCACCCGAGCTCCCCGACGTCGAGCTGAGCGGACCGGCCGGACAACCGCAGACTCAGCAGGACCAGGGCGCCGCACCCGACCAGGGTGGCGGCGATCAGCCGCGACGACAGCCTCGCCTCGACGACCTCAGTGACCTGCTCGACCCGAGGACGCCCTCACCGCCGCCACGCTCGACCGACGGCCCGGACCTCGGCGACCTCGGCGACGTGACCGAGCCGCTCACCGAGCCGGTGGACCCGCTGCTCGACGGCACCCGCAAGGGGCTCGACCGCACCCGCAAGGGCCTCGACGGCCCCCGGGAGCAGCTGGAGCGCACGCGCGAGGACCTCGACCTGCCGGGCGGCCTGCTCTAGCCGCCAGCCGCCCCCGCGGTCAGCGAGGCAGCGCTGGTCTGGGCGGGGGCAGTGTCGGACGTTGCTCAGAAGAAGACGTTGCGCCGCTGCATGAGCAGGGCGTACAGCGTCTGCTGGATGGTCTCGCGCACCTGGTCGGTCAGGTTGAACACGATCATCGGGTCCTCGACCTGCTCGTCGGTGAGCGCGTCGGTGCGGATCGGCTCACCGAACTCGATCAGCCACTTGCTCGGCAGCGGGATCATGCCCAGGGGACCGAACCAGGGGAAGAACGGCGTGATCGGGATGTACGGCACACCCAGCAGCCGCGCCAGCGTCGGCATGTTGCCGACCAACGGGTAGATCTCCTCGGCACCCACGATCGAGCACGGCACGATCGGCACCCGGGTACGCAGCGCCGCGGAGACGAAGCCGCCGCGGCCGAAGCGTTGCAGGGTGTAGCGCTCGCCGAACGGCTTGCCGACGCCCTTGAAGCCCTCCGGCCAGACACCCACCAGCTCGCCCTGGCCGAGCAGGCGCTCGGCGTCCTCGTTGCAGGCGAGGGTGGCGCCGCCCTTGCGAGCCATCTCTCCGATGAACGGCATCCGGAAGACCAGGTCGGCGCCCAGCATCCGCAGGTAGCGGTCGGCGTGGTCGTGCACGATGAGGCCGGTCACGAGCCCGTCGATCGGCACCGTGCCCGAGTGGTTGCCGACCAGCAGCGCACCGCCGTCGGTGGGAATGTTCTCGATGCCCTGCACGTCGACGCGGAACCACTTCTCGACCAGGGGCCGGACGGACGCCATCGACAGCCGGGACGTGAGGTCGGGGTCGAAGCCGTACTCGTCGACGACGTAGTCGCCGGTGACCCGCCGGCGCAGGAACGCCAGGAACTCCGCCAGGCCGCTCTCCCAGCTCTCGCCGAAGACCTCGCGGGCGGCGTTGCCGATCGCGGCGGCGAGGTCGAAACCGACGCGGCCACCGCGGCCCTGGACGAAGACCTCCTCGGCTGGCGGGGTGATCGGCGTGGGCTCCGGCGCTGCGGCGGGCGGCGTCTCGTCGGTGCTGACGGGCGTCGGCCGTGGCCGGGTCCGCGCCTTCGAGGTTCGCGGGCTCGCGCCGGTGCTGGTGCTCTTGCGGGTGCCGGTGCCCTTGCGGGCGGTCTTCTTGGCCGCCGGCTTCGCCCGCGGAGTCGCGGGAGCCTCGGATGCCTCCTCGCGCGGAGTCGTGGGCGCCTGCCGCTTCGCTCGGGAGGCCGAGCGCGTGCCGGCCAGCGACCGCGCGGCCGAGGACGGCGTACGGCTCCGGTTGCCCCCTCGTCCGGGACGGCCGCGAGTGCCCAGCGGGATGACCTCTGCGTCAGCCATGTTGTTCCTCCCGGATGAGCAGGCCCTTCAGCCTACGCTCGGCGGCCGCCACGCGGGCGGGGTCGACCAGACCCGGCCGCGCACTGCGCGCGAAGTCGGCGAAGGCTCCCGGAGTGTCGTAGCGCGGTTGGAAGCCGAGGACGTTGCGCATGCGCGTCGTGTCGACGCCCCGGCCGTAGGTGAGGAACTCGACCTGCTCGGGTGAGAAGTCGGCCACGCGGGCGGACCGCAGCAGGCCGCCCATCCGGGAGGCCGCGAAGCCCGGCATCCGGGCGGCCGGCCGGCCCATCCGTCGGATGGCCTGCGAGAGCAGCAGCATCCCGTCGCCGGCGACGTTGAACGACCCGTGCACGTCCTCGGTCACCGCCAGCCGCAGCGAGTCCAGCGCGTCCAGCTCGTGGCAGAACTGCAGTCGCGCGTCGTGGCCGAGGACCGTGGGGACCACGGGGAGCCGGAAGTAACGGGTGAGCGCGGTGTCGGCCGTAGGCCCGATCAGGTTCGCGTGGCGGAGCATGGTCACGGTCACGTCAGGACGCCGGCGGGAGAAGCCCCGCACATAGCCCTCCACCTCGACCGAGTCCTTGCCGAACCCTTCGCGCGGCATCCGCTTCGGCGCCATGTCCTCGGTGAACATCGCCGGGTCGCGCGGGGAGGCGCCGTAGACGGCGGTCGACGACCGGACCACCAGCTTGCGCAGCCGCGGAGCCTTCTGGCAGGCCGCCAGCAGCTGCATCGAGCCGATGACGTTGGTCTCCTTCATCGCCGCGCGACCGCCCGCGCGGCCCGGCGTGGAGAGCAGGCTCATGTGTACGACGGTGTCCACGCCCTCGCCCACGATGACCTTGGCGATCACCGGGTTGCGGATATCGGCGCGCACGAAGTGCACATCGTCGAGCCGGGCGCGGGGAGGGAGCACGTCGACGCCGATCACCCGGTCGACGTCGGGGTCGGCCGCGAGACTGCGCGCGAACCGGCCACCGAGGTCCTGGGAGACCCCAGTGACGAGGACGACGCGACCCAACGGACTCCCCAATCGGCTAGCAGTGCGAAACGACGGGCTCAGTGGCTCACTTACCCAGGCGACGGCGTTGGACTCGGGTGCGCTTGAGCAGCTTGCGGTGCTTCTTCTTCGCCATTCGCTTGCGGCGCTTCTTGATGACTGAACCCACGGTGTTGCCCTTCGAAACTCTGCACAGGAAAGTCTGTCTGCTGCGGTCGCGCGGACACGCAACCGGACAAGGGTAGCCGCCCCGTCGACGGATCGGGCAATCGAACCAGCACGCGGACGTCCCGGCCCGCCACAGCTGCCGTAATCGATCGATCTCAGGCCGTGACCACCGGCGGCAAATCGTCGTTAGGCGTGTCACATCCGGCCCTTTTCTCGGCAGGGCCGGCCGTTCGAAGGAGACCCATGCGACTATCACGCAGCGCGCGCCCGGCGGCCATCCTCACCGCCGCGGCGACGATGCTGGCCGTCGGAGCCACCCAGGCACCCACGGCGGCTGTCACCGACCCCGTGAGCGAGCCCGGCGAGGCGGTGCTCGCCAGCAAGCTGCTCGACCAGACCGTCGACATCCGTGACACGGCCGGAAGGCTGATCCAGCCGACCTCGACGCAACGCGCGGCGGTCGAGGCGATGGTCGAACGGGCCGGTCCCGACACCACCCTCACCTGGGACCGCCGGTTCGGCACCCCGCGCACGATCTACGCCCCCGCCGGTTCCGCCCTCTCCGGCGCGTACGACGGTTCCGCGCTCGACGCTGCCCGGGCGTTCGTCCGCGACCGCGCCGCCGGGCTGGGGCTCAGCGTGGGGCAGGTGCGGGGGCTCGAGGTCACCCGCAACCACCGGCTTCCCGACGGGATCGCCACCGTCATCGGCTTCACCCAGACCTGGGACGGCGTCAGCGCCACCCAGGGCGGCTCGTTCTCGGTGACCGTCGACAGCCGGAACCGCGTTGCCGCAGTGGCCGGCTCGATCGCGCGCAACGCGGCCACGCTCGGCTCGTTCGACCGGACCGCCGGCCAGGCCCTCGAGGCCGCCGGCGAGTCGATCGACCCGGACCTGTCGCTGAGCACCGCGACGCAGGGCACGCAGGGCGGTTACACGGTTCTCGGCGGCGTCGGCAAGAACACCCCGTCGTACGCGCAGCGGGTGGCGTTCCCGACTGCCGACGGCGCCCGGCTGGCGTACCGCGTGCTGCTGGTGAAGTCTCACCACCAGGCCTGGGACACCGTCGTCGACGCCGCCTCCGGCGACGTGCTCTACCGGGCCAACCTGGTGGCGCACGACTCCGAGGGCACGATCTATCGCAACTTCCCCGGTGCTCCCGGCGGCGGGGAGCCGGAGGTCCGCAGCTTCGGCCCCACCGAGCAGTCCCCGAGCGGGTGGGTCGACCCGACCGGTATCGCGGGGCTGCCCGGCCCCACGACGGCCGGCAACAACGCCAGCTCCTACGCGAACTGGTCCAACTTCATCGTGCCCGCCGACCAGGGTCCGCGACCGGTGAGCCCGACGTCGCAGTTCAACTACGCGTTCGCCGACAACTGGGGCCGCACCCAGTGCGAGGTGCCGTCGTACGCCCAGGACGTGAACCCCGCCGCGACCAACCTCTTCTACCACCACAACCGGATCCACGATGAGTTCTACCGGCTCGGGTTCACCGAGTCCGGCGACAACTTCCAGGTCAACAACGGCGGCTCCGAGGGCGGCGGCGACCCGATCCTGGGCCTGGTGCAGGCGGGTGCGGCCACCGGCGGCGCGCCGCTCTACACCGGCCGCGACAACGCCTACATGCTCACGCTCCCCGACGGCATCCCGCCGTGGAGCGGCATGTTCTTGTGGGAGCCGATCAACGATGCCTTCGAGGGCCCCTGCGCGGACGGTGACTTCGACGCCGGCGTGATCGAGCACGAGTACGCCCACGGACTGACCAACCGCTACGTCGGCACTGAGGACAACGCGCTGAACACCCACCAGTCCGGCTCGATGGGTGAGGGCTGGGGCGACTGGTTCGCCCTGAACTACCTGCACCGCGAGGGCCTGTCCGACGACTCGGTGGTGGGCGCGTACGTCACCGGGAACAACGAGCGCGGCATCCGCAACTGGTCCTACGACGACAATCCGACCGGGTTCGGCGACATCGGCTACGACATCATCGGCGCCGAGGTGCACGCCGACGGCGAGATCTGGACGACCACGCTGTGGGACCTGCGCAAGGACCTCGTGGCGGCGTACGGCCAGCAGGAGGGCGGCTCGATCGCCGAGCACATCGTCACCGACGCCATGCCGATCTCGCCGAATGACCCGTCGATGCTGGACATGCGTGACGCGATCCGCGAGGCGCTGGCGCTGCGCTACCACCGCCGCGCCGACTTCGGTGCGCTGCAGGACACGGTGTACGCCGCGTTCGCCGGTCGCGGCATGGGCGTGGACGCGTCCAACAACGTGACCGAGGCCGACCCGACCGGCGGCAACGACACCGACCCGACGCCGTCGTTCGAGCACCAGAACCCCGCCCACAACGGCGTCATCCGCGGCACCGTGGTCAACACCTCCACCGGTGATCCGGTCGCCGACGCGCGGGTAATGCTCGGACGGTTCGAGGCCAGGGTGAGCCCGGTCGCGACGACCGGTGACAACGGCGTCTTCCGTATCCCGGCGAGCGCGGGCTCCTACCCGCTCACGATCCAGGCCCGCGGTTTCGGCTCGCGCACCTGGTCGTCGGTGACGTCGACAGCCGGCTCCACCACAGAGGCGACGTACCGGATGCGGCCGAACATGGCCTCGGAGGCCAACGGCGCGAAGGTCACGTCGTCGACCACGTCGACCGCTTCCAACGCACTCGATGACACCGAGGCGACCATCTGGAAGTCCCCTGCCGGCAGCGGTCGGATGGTGGTCGAGCTGGCAGAGCCGACCAACATCACTCAGCTGCAGGTGAGCGCGTTCACCGCGAGCCGCTTCGAGGCGCTGAGGTCGTTCACGGTGCAGGTCTCCGACGACGGGGTGAACTGGCAGACCGTGCCGATCGGCCAGGATGCGTTCTCCTACCAGAAGCCGCGGCCCGTCGTGCCGGACGTGCACTACAAGCGGTTCGCGCTGGAGACCCCGGTGCGGGCGTCGTACATCCGGTTCTGGACCGACGAGCCGATGGGTGACACCAAGGAGAGCGTGCAGGTCGGCGACGTGCAGGTGTTCGGCACCGGCACCGGCGCGGTCGTGCCGCTGCCGCCGCCTCCGCCGGACCCGCCGTTCACGGAGGAGTTCACGATCGTGGGCTCGAACCCGAGCGGCGACAACACCGACGGCGGCGCCACCGGCCTGGAGTTCGCGCAGTCGTGCACCTACCCGCCGGCGTCGCAGGGTCTCGACGGCTGGGTGACCAAGCTCCCGGAGGGGTTCGGCGACGGTGCGCACAAGGTGCGGGTCACCGCCGAGTCCCCGTCGCACGACCTCGACCTGTACTTCTACGACGCGGAATGTACGCCGATCGGGTCGGCGGCCTCGTCCAGCGCCAACGAGTCCGGCACGATCCCGTCGGGCACGGCCTACGTCGTGACGCACGCGTGGCTGGGGGCGAACGTGCCGGTGACGCTGCTGGCCGAGGACACACGTTGAGCTAGCCCACCGCCCGACCTGACCGGGCCCCCTCCCTCCGGGGCCCGGTCCACATCGCAGGACCCCGGTCTCGACCACGAGGCCGGGGTCCCGCGCGTCCGACCCCTCCTCGTGACGCGTCAAAGCGTGTGCGGCGGATGACGGCGGGAATCCGGCGAATTCTGCTGCGGCCTCCCGCAGCGGTGACGCACAGTATCCGGGGCCTTACCTCGAGGTCGGGCCCGACCGTGCAGCACTCGACACCCGGAGAAGCCCGTGACAGCCCACCCTCGAACGCTCACCGCCGGCGCGATCACGGCCGCTGCCGCGCTGCTGGTGTCCCTTCTGCTCGTCGTGACGACGCCGCCGGCTCCGGCCGAAGCCGTCGTACCCGGCTCGGTGCGGGTCGGTGGGAAGGCCGCGGTGCGGGTGCCGTCGGGCACGTACGAGCGGCGGCTGCACCACTGGACCAACGTCGCGCGACGACGCCACGACCTGCGCGCCGTGCGCGGCAACGCCTGCGCCGACCGCTACGCCGAGCGGTGGACCCGGCGGCTGGCGCGCACCGGCACGCTGGTGCATCGCGACCTGCGCCGGCTGCTGCGTGGCTGTGCCGCCAGCACCGCCGGCGAGGTGCTGGCCACGGGGCGGGTGTCACCGCGGCGGATGGTGCGGATGTGGCTGCGGTCCCCGGGGCACCGGGCGATCCTGCTCTCGCCGCGGTTCCAGTTGATCGGCATCGGCGCCCGGCGGCTGTCGGGCGGCTCCTGGATCGCCACGCAGAACTACCTGCGCCGCTGACCGGCGCCGGGTAGGGGCCCCGACATGCAGAAGCCTCGCGACCCGGTGGGTGGCGAGGCTGGCTGCTGCGCGTGGTGGTGAGGTCCTAGCCGGCCTGGAAGAACGACTTGCGCAGGTACTCGTCGACAGCGCTGCGCTGGACACGGAAGGACCGGCCCACGCGCACGGCGGGCAGCTCACCGGAGTGCACGAGTCGGTACACGGTCATCTTCGACACGCGCATCGCCGCGGCCACCTCGGCCACGGTCAGAAACGTGGAATCCGAGAGGGGCTGCTCTCCATCTTTCTCGTCGGGCATGTGGCACCGTGCTTTCGGCACGCGTCGTCCACCGGCTTCCCCACCGGTGACCAAACGCGCGTGCGTAGCGAAAGGGTAGAGCGAGATGTGACGGTTGTGAAGCCAAACGCAGATTTTGCGCAAACCGGACAACTCTGTCAGTAGAGCGGTATCCCGTGCAAGGGGAAGACCTGGCTACGGGTCTCCTGGACGGAGCGATCCAGCCAGGAGTCGGGGTCGTAACCCTCGACCCAGTCGCGGTACTCCGGCTCCCGGCCGTCGGTCATCCGTCGCGGTGCGATCCGGCCGAGCAACCGCAGGATGTGCTCGCGCCACTCCTCCGGGGTGGGCGTGGCCGGGTCGAGCGGGTTGCCGCCGACCACGGCGAGCAGGTGTGACCAGGCCCGCGGTACGACGTCCACGACCGCGTATCCCCCGCCACCCACGGCCACCCAGCGGCCGTCGCACACCTCGTGCGCGAGGTCGTGCAGCACCCGGTAGGTGGCGCACTGGCCGTCGACGGTGAGCATCAGGTGGGCCAGCGGGTCCTCGATGTGGGAGTCGCAGCCCTGCTGGGTCACGAGGATCTGCGGACGCCACTCGCGCAGCAGCGGCGGCACCACCGCGTGGAACGCCCGCAGCCACCCCGCGTCGGCCGTGCCGGGCGGAAGGGCGACGTTGACCGCGCTGCCCTTGGCGTCGGGACCCCCGATCTCGGTGGGCTGACCCGTGCCGGGGAACAGCGTGCGTGGTGTCTCGTGCAGGCTGACCGTGAGCACGCGCGGGTCGTTGTAGAAGGCCGCCTGCACGCCGTCGCCGTGATGCACGTCGACGTCGACGTACGCCACCCGCTCCGCGCCGTGGTCGAGCAGCCACTGGATCGCGACCGCGGTGTCGTTGTAGATGCAGAAGCCGCTGGCCGAGTCGCGCATCGCGTGGTGCAGGCCGCCGGAGATGTTGGCCGCGTGCTTGACGTCGTCCTGCCAGACCCGCCGGGCCGCCTCGACCGAGGCACCGACGACGTGGGCACACGCCTCGTGCATGCCGGGGAACGTCGGGTTGTCCTCGGTGCCGAGCCCGTGCCGCAGCTCGAGCCGGTGCGGGTTCGCCCCCACCCTGCGGACGGCCTCGATGTAGCGCTCGCTGTGCACGGTCGCGATCACGTCGTCGTCGGCGACCGGCGCGGGCACCTGGGCCAGGCCGCCACGACCGACGACGCCCAGGGCCCGGGCGAGCCGCATGGTCAGTTCGACGCGCATCGGCGCCATCGGGTGGCCGGCGCCGAAGTCGTAGTCGGTGAGCGAGTCGTCGAAGACCACGCATGCACTGCCCGTCATGCTCGGACCCTACCCACGGTGACGCTTTCGCAACTCGCCCGTCGCCCCGCGGCGGGGACCGCCGTGTCAGTCGTCGACGCTGAACCGCAGCCGGGCGTGCTCGAAGCGGTCGACGTGCTCGGTGCCGAGCGCGGTCGCCGGGGTGAGACAGCCGGCGCGGTCGGGCGTCGTACGGTGCTCGGCCAGCATCAGCCCGGCCTCGCCGAGCATCCGGGCGGTGGCGAGGTAGCCGGGATGGCCGGCCGCGTCGACGCGCACCCGGACCGTGGCACCGCCGCTGGTGCGGGCCCGGACCGCCAGCTGCCAGCGCCAGCCCTCCAGCCGGTCGGCGGAGGGACCGAAGCCCGATGACGGAAGCACGCGGCCGAGTGCGCCGGCGATGCGGCTGCGCACGTGTGGCCGGGCCCGAGCGGTCTGCAGGATCGCCAGCTGTACGCCGGACAGCACGCCCGCGGTGGCGTAGCGCAGCGGCAGCGTGGGAGCCGGCCCGCTCAGCGCGATCCCCTCGCGGTAGGCGAAGGGAAGGACGTGGGCGCCCGACTCCGCGGCGAGCAGCGCGGTGGTGCGGTGCACGACCGCCGGGTTGATGAACGCGGCCGGCGCCATCGGCGCCACGACGGCGCCCCCGTCGTTGCGGCGGGGACGGACCGCGATCGGGCTGCGCGCGCGTACGGCGTCGGCCGCCACCGGGTCGTCGACCAGCGCCGCGGGGTCGGTCACCACCGACGCGTCCGCGTCGCTCTCCGCGACCGCGACCAGACTCTGGAAGGTGCCGCCCGAGATGCCGTCGGACGGGCGCGGTAGCCCCGGCGGCATGCTCCAGGACACCTCGACGTCGACGTGGGCGAGGTCGTCGTGCCAGCGTCGCCGCGCGGTCTCCGCAGCCAGGGCGACGGCGAGGTCGGGCGGCAGCGACTCGAACCCGCATACCTGCACGATCTTGACCCCGGCGTCTACCGCGCGCTGGTGCACCTCGTCGATGACCTGCGCGACGAACGGGATCTCGCCGGTCAGGTCGGCGTAGTGCGCCCCCGCGTCGACGCAGGCCTCGATCACCGGGCGGCCGTAGCGGGTGTAGGGGCCGACGAGGTTGAGCACGACGCGGGCTCGGGCCGCCATCGTCACCAGCGTGCTCGGCTCGGCCACGTCGGCGACGAGGATCTCCGGCGCGGCCACGCCGTCCTGGGCCAGCAGCCGGCGCGCCTTCTCGGGGTCACGGGCGGCGACCGCCCATCGCACGCCGGTGCCGGGGGCACGCTCGGCGAGGTAGGCGGCGACCCGGCGGCCGGTCACGCCGGTGGCGCCGAACACCACCACGTCGAGGTCTCGCTCGGTCATGGCCGGTGAGGATACTCAGCGATGGGTCAGGCCCTCTCGGCGGCGGCGGCCAGGTCGTCGAGATCCTTCTGCAGCGCCTTCGCCACCGAGCGCGATGCGACCGGGCCGGTGACCTTGGCCAGCACCTTCGCGACCGTGCCGTGCGGTTGCGCGCCGAAGTCGAGCACCACCTCGGTCTGCTGCGGCGTGACCGCGGTGAAGGCGAACGTCGACACGTAGTGCGCCCCGTGGCTGTCGGCCTCGACCGTGTAGGCGCGGCCCGGATCCACCTCGGTCACCCACATCTCCTCGGTGGCCTCCCGGCCGAACATGGTGCGGGTCTCGCGCCAGCGGGTGCCGGGCCCGAAGTGGCCCTCGCTCAGCATCTCGATGCGGTTGACCCCGCTGAGGGTCTGCGCCGACCCGGGGATGTCGGTCGCCAGCGCCCACACCCGCTCGGCCGGCGCCTGGATGGTCTTGCGTGTCGTCACGTTGCTCATGCGACCAGCATGGCGCAAGCCACCGACGTACGCGCACGCTGCAGGAATATTGACGCCTCACCACAGGGGTTGCCCCCCTCTGCGGTGACGCGTCAAAATTTCGGGCGGTCGCTACTCGGACTGGCCGCTGGCCAGCGCGCGCGACCGGTCGCGGGCGGCCTCGAGGGCGGTCATGAAGGCGGCCCGGACCTTGTGGTCCTCGAGCTCTCGCACCGCGGCTGCCGTCGTGCCCCCGGGTGAGGTCACCCGCTCCCGCAGCACGATCGGGTGCTCACCGGTCTCGCGCAGCATCTTCGCCGAGCCCACCACGGTCTGCACCACCAGCTCGGTGGCGGTGGTCCGCGGCAGCCCCAGATGCACGCCGGCCTCGATCATCGCCTCGACCACGAAGAACAGGTACGCCGGCCCGGAGCCACTGACCGCGGTGACCGCGTCGAGCTGGTACTCCGGCACGTGCACGACCCGGCCGACCGAGCGCAGCAGCTGCTCGGCCTCGTTGAGGTGGTCGTCGTCGCAGTGGGTGCCGGGCGCGATCGCGGCCATCCCCTCGTCGACCAGGGCGGGCGTGTTCGGCATGACGCGTACGACGGCCACACCGTCGACCAGCCGCGACTCGATCAGCGCGGTGGTGACGCCGGCCGCCAGCGAGATCACCAGCTGCCCGGGCCGCACCTCGTCGGCGATCTCGTCCAGCAGGTCGGTCATGTCCTGTGGCTTGACCACCACGACCAGCGTCTCCGCCCGCTTGGCGGCCTCGAGGTTGGAGACCACCTCGACGCCGTACCGGTCGCGCAGCTCGGCGGCCCGGTCCGGGCGGCGTTCGGTCAGCAGCAGGTCCTTGACGTCGCGGCCGGCGCGGACAAGACCGGAGGCCAGGGTCTCCCCCATCACGCCGGCTCCGAGAATGGCAACGGTCATCAGCAGGGTCCTCCACGGTTCGGCCGACCGGGGCTGCGCCCGGGAGCAGTCAACTCTTCGACACCAGCGAATGCAGGAAGAACGTGACGTTGGAGGGCCGCTCGGCCAGCCGTCGCATCAGGTAGCCGTACCACTCCGTGCCGTACGGCACATAGACGCGCATCCGTTCGCCCTGGCCGGCGAGCCGCCGCTGCTCGTCGGGGCGGATGCCGTACAGCATCTGGAACTCGTACGAGCCCCGCCGCCGGTCGTGCCGGGCCGCGAGGGCGCCGGCGATCTCGATCAGGGTCGGGTCGTGCGAGGCCACCATCGGGTAGCCGTGGCCGGCCATCAGGACCTTCAGGCAGCGCACGTAGGACTTGCTCACGTCCTGCTTGTCCTGGAACGCGACCGACTCCGGCTCCTTGTACGCCCCCTTGCACAGCCGCACCCGTGAGCCCTCGTAGGCGAGGTCGCGGCAGTCGGCCTCGGTGCGGCGCAGGTAGGCCTGCACCACCGCGCCGGTCTCGGGGAAGTCCTGGCGCAGGTTGCGCAGCACCTCCAGCGTCGAGTCGGTGGTGGTGTGGTCCTCCATGTCGAGGGTGACCGTGGTGCCGGCGTTGCGCGCCGCCTGGCAGACGATGCGCGCGTTGTCGAGAGCGATCTTCTCGCCGTCGCCGGACAGCGCCTGCCCGACCGCGGAGAGCTTCACCGACACCTCGGCATGGTGGGAGAGGCCGGACGCGCCGAGCGCCTTCAGCACCTCGACGTAGGCCTGCACCGTCTGGTCGGCCTGCGCGCGGTCGAGGGTGTCCTCGCCGAGGTAGTCCAGCGTGACCAGCAGCCCGTCGTCGGCCAGATGGCGGCTCGCCACGACCGCGGACTCGGTGGTCTCGCCCGGCACGTACCGCGCGACGATGCCGCTGGAGACCGGCATCGTGGTGGCCAGGTCCTTCACCCGCGAGCTGCGCGAGAGCGCCAGCAACGAACGGCGGAGCACGCTACCTCCTGTGACGGGACCGCGGCGGGCGCCGTCGCCCGACGCCGCGACCAGGCTACGCCGTACGCCGCTTGAGCGTCGCGGCACCCAACGTGAGCGCGGCGACCACGAAACCGGCGACCACCAGCAGGGACAGGGCCAGCGTGGAGGTGACGTCGCTGCCGGCCTGCACCTCCTGCATCGCCTCGACCGCGTAGGACAGCGGCATCACGTCGGAGAGTGCCTCGAGCACGTCGGGCAGCGCGTCGCGGGCGACGAACAGCCCGCACAGCAGCACCTGCGGCAGCACCAGGGCGGGCATGAACTGCACGGCCTGGAACTCGGTCTCGGCGAACGCGGAGACGAAGAGCCCCAGCGCGGTGCCCAGCACCGCGTCGAGCACGGCCACCACGGTCAGCATCCACACCGGCCCGGCGACCTCCAGGCCGAGCAGCCCGACGGTCAGCCCGACCGCGACCGCGGCCTGCGCCAGCGCCACCAGACCGAACGCGATCGCGTAGCCGAGCAGCAGGTCGGCCTTGCCCATCGGCATCGACAGCAGCCGCTCCAGGGTGCCGCTGGAGCGTTCCCGCAGGGTCGTGACCGAGGTGACCAGGAACATGACGATGAACGGGAACAGCGCCAGCAGGGGCGGCCCGAACCGGTTGAAGATCGCGTCGTTGCCGTCGAACATCCACCACAGCAACGTCAGCAGCACACAGGGCACGACCAGCAGCATCGCGATCGTGCGCGGGTCGTGCCGCAGCTGGCGCAGCACGCGGACGGCGACCGCGAGGGTGATCCGGGGGCTCATCGCACGACCTCCTCGGACTTCTCCACCAGCGTCAGGAACGCGCCCTCGATGTCGGGCGAGCCGGTGCGCTCGCGCAGCGCCTGCGGGGTGTCGTCGGCCAGCAGCAGACCCTCCCGCATGAGGAGCAGCCGCTCGCACCGGTCGGCCTCGTCCATCACGTGGCTGGAGACCAGGACGGTGACGCCGGTGTCGGCGAGGCGGTGGAACAGCGCCCACAGGTCGCGGCGCAGGACGGGGTCGAGGCCGACGGTGGGCTCGTCGAGCACCAGCACCTGCGGCGAGCCGAGCAGCGCCACCGCGAGGGAGGCGCGCGAGCTCTGGCCGCCGGAGAGCCGGCCGACGACGGCGTCGGCGTGGTCGCCGAGGTCGACGTACTCGATGGCCCGGTCGACCGAGTCCGGGCCGGCGGAGAGGACGGTGGCGAAGAACTTCAGGTTCTGCCGCACGGTCAGGTCGGCGTACACGCTGGGGGCCTGGGTGACGTAGCCCATCCGCTGCCGCAGCGCCTTGGCGCCCGCGGGTTGGCCCAGCACCTCCATCTCGCCGCGGACGTTCTTCTGCACGCCCACGAGCGCGCGCATCAGCGTGGTCTTGCCGCAGCCGGACGGGCCGAGCAGGCCGGTCACCTGGCCGGCCGGCACGTCGAAGGTCAGCCCGCGCAGCACCTCGCGGCCGCCGCGGTCGACGTGCAGGTCCCGGACCCGCACGGCCGGATCAGCGTTATTCATCATGCGTTGAATTGTCCTCGCGCAGCCCCGACGCGTCAATCCCTGCACGCCCGCCCGGGCAGAGATTGACGCCTCACCACCCACCCCAGGTCGTGACGCGTCATTCCCTGCCCACCGCTGCGGGCCGAGACCGACCCCGCGCGTCACCGAGGAGGGGCGGGGCCGGCGACGTAGCGCTGGATGTTCGGCGCGACCCAGGCGACCACGGACTCCGCCGGCAGCGACGCGAGCGGCTCGAGCCGGAGCACGAAACGCGCCATGATCAGGCCGGCCAGCTGGGAGGCGACCAGCGTCGCGCGGACCTCCGGCTCGGTGACACCGGCCGCCTTCAGCTGGGGGATGACGGCCCCCAGCACGACCCGGGCGATCCCGTTGCGCAGCAGCTCGGCGGTCTCGTCGGCGACGAACGCGGTGCGGATGAAGGCGACCAGCGCCTGCTGGTTCGCCGGCACGTCCCAGACGCCGAGGAAGGTCCGCAGCAGCCGCTCGCCGACACCGTCCAGTCCGGGCCCGAACACCTCCGGGATCAGCGTGCGCGGGTCGACCGGGATTTCCAGCGCGGTGAGGAAGAGGTCCTCCTTGCTGCCGAAGTAGTGGTGCACCAGGGCCGGGTCGACGCCGGCCACGCCGGCCACGGCCCGGATCGTCGTGCGGTCGAAGCCGCGCTCGGCGAAGGAGGCCCGCGCCGCGGCCAGGATCTCCCCGCGGGTGTCCGGTCCGCCGGGACGCCGGCCTCGGCCGGGGGAACGGCGTTCCTGCCCCGGACGAGTGGTCATCGCGTCCACGGCTCGACGGTGCCGTCGGAGGCGACGGTGTAGTCGGCGGCCGCCACGAGGTTGAGCCGGGCGAAGGCCAGCGCCTCGGCCAGGTCCTGCTGCCGCAGCGCCCGGCTGCCGCTGCGCCGGGTGTTGATCTCCACCACGACGCTGCCCCGGAACGGCGAGGTCGCACAGAACTCGAGGAACTCCGCGCACGGCTGGTTGCCGCGTCCGGGCACAAGGTGCTCGTCCTTGGCCGAGCCCGACCCGTCGGCCAGGTGCACGTGCGCGAGCCGGTCACCGAGCTCGGCGGCCATCTCGACCGGGTTGGTGCCGGCGGTCGCGGAGTGGGAAAGGTCGAGGGTGACGTTGGCGAACTCGTGCTCCACCGGGTTCCAGCCCGGGACGTAGGCCTGCACGTCCCGCCGGGGCGCCCGCCAGGGGTACATGTTCTCGACCGCGAAGTGCACGCCGGTGTCGATCTCGAGCCCGGCGATGCCCTCCACGAAGTTGCGGGCGTAGTCACGCTGCCAACGGAACGGCGGATGCACGACCACCACCGGGGCGCCGAGCTCGCGGGCCATCTCCGCGCTCTTCTCCAGCTTCCCCCACGGCTCGGTCCCCCAGACCCGTTGGGTGATCAGCAGACAGGGTGCGTGGATCGCGCACACCGGCAGCTCGTGGTACTCCGACAGGTGCCGCACGGCGTCGATGTCCTGGCTCACCGTGTCGACGCTGACCATCACCTCCACCGCGTCGTACCCCAGCCGCGAGGCGAGCTCGAAGCCGCTGGCGGTGGACTCGGGGTAGACCGACGCCGTGGACAGCGCGACCTGCGGCTCGTGCGCGTCCAGGCCGTCACGATCGACCGGCCGCTCGGCCAGGCGCGCGGGCCCGTCGGGCTCGTGCAGCGGCTCGGTCATTCCCTCAGACTATTGCTCCGGAGACGGTCATGGTCGCGACGGCCCTGTGCGGGCTCACAACTTGTCCAGGTGTTCGAGGATGACACCCTCGCGCAACGCCCACGGACAGACCTCCAGCGCCGACAGGTCGAAGAGGTCCATGACCGCGTCGGCCACCAGCGCACCGGCCACCAGCTGGTGGGCGCGCGCGGCGGAGACACCGGGCAGCTCGGCGCGCTGGGCCGCCGTCATCCCGGCCAGCCTGGGCAGCCACGTCACCAGCTCCTCCCGGGGCAGCAGCCGGCGCACGAACGGTCCCTCGGCCGACGGCGCCGCGCCGCAGATCCGGGCCAGCGACCGGAAGGTCTTGCTGGTGGCGACCGCGTGGTCGGCGGGGCCACCACGCAGCACCGCCCCCGCGTCCTGCGCGATCGTCGTCCGGATGTGCCGGCGCAGCTTGTGCATGTCGTCGGCGGCGGGTACGTCGCCCGGTAGCCACTCGCGGGTCAGCCGGCCGGCGCCGAGCAGCAGCGACTGCACCACGGTCGGCGCCTCGTCCTGACCCGCGGCGATCTCCAGCGAACCGCCACCGATGTCGAAGACGGTCAGCCGCCCCGAGGACCAGCCGAACCAGCGACGCACCGCGAGGAAGGTCAGCTTCGCCTCGTCGGCACCGGACAGCACCACCAGGTCGGCGCCGGCCTCACGGCTGACGCGCTCGATCACGTCGTCGCTGTTGACCGCCTCGCGCACCGCCGAGGTGGCGAACGCGAGCACGCGCTCGCAGCCCTTGTCCTCCGACACCTCGATCGCCTCGCGCACGAACCGGGTGAGCGTCGCGATGCCGTCCTCGCGCAGCACGCCGCCGTCGTCGATGTGCTCGGCCAGCCGCATCGCCGTCTTGTGCGAGTACGCCGGCAGCGGCGGCGCACCACGATGGGCGTCGACCACGAGCAGGTGCACGGTGTTGGATCCGACGTCGAGGACGGCCAGGCGCATGCGACCAACGCTAACCGCTGCTTTGCCCGCGGCGTACGCTCGACGCGTGCCAGAGACAGACCTCCAGTTTCCGCGCGCCTGGGTCGAGTTCGCCGACCCCGCCGACGAGGACCAGGTGTTCCGCTGCGACCTGACCTGGCTGACGTCGCGGTGGACCTGCATCTTCGGCAACGGCTGCAAGGGCATCTACGCCGAGCAGCCGGACGCGGGCTGCTGCACGCTCGGCGCGCACTTCGCCGACAAGGACGACGAGTTGCGGGTGAAGAGGTTCGCCAGGAAGCTCGGGCCGGAGGACTGGCAGAACCACGACGAGGGCCGCACCAACGGCTGGATCGAGGTCGACGAGGACGGCGAGCGCAAGACGCGGCAGTTCGACGGCGCCTGCATCTTCCACAACGGTCGCGGCTTCGAGGGCGGGTACGGCTGCGCGCTGCACGGCTACGCGCTGCGGAACGGCCTGCACCCGCTGGAGACCAAGCCCGACGTGTGCTGGCAGCTGCCGATCCGGCGCACGTTCCGCGACGTGGAGCTGACCGACGGCACCGAGTACACCGAGGTCACGATCGGCGAGTACGACCGCCGCGGCTGGGGTCCCGGCGGGCACGACCTCGACTGGTACTGCACCGGCAACACCGAGGCGCACGTCGGGCAGGACCCGGTGTTCGTGTCCTACGAGCCGGAGCTGGTCGAGCTGATGGGGCGGGCGGCGTACGACGAGCTCGCCGAGCACTGCCGGCGGCATCTGAAGTCGCGCAGCGACCTGGCGCTGCACCCCGCCGACCCGCGGCGCTAGCACCCGTTCGGGCACGGCGCGCGGACGACCCCGCTGTCCGGACCGGTTCGCGGTCTCGACACAATGCTTGGCATGCATCTCGACCACGTCTCCTACGCGGTGGGAGCCGACGGCCTGGCAGGAACGACACAGCGCCTCACGGAGCTGCTCGGCGAGAAGTTCGTCGACGGCGGGGTGCACCCCCGGTTCGGCACGCGCAACGTCGTGCTGCCGTTGGTGGGCAACCAGTTCCTGGAGATCGTCGAGGTGCTCGACCACCCCGCCTCGGACAAGGCGCCGTTCGGCCAGGCCGTGCGCGACCGGTCGGAGGCCGGCGGCGGCTGGCTCGGCTGGGTCGTCGCCGTCGACGACATCTCCGGGGTGGAGGCGCGGCTCGGTCGCGACTCCGTGCCGGGCAACCGGCACCGGCCGGACGGCAAGGAGCTGCGCTGGCGCCAGATCGGCCTCAAGGGCCTGATCTCCGACCCCCAGCTTCCGTTCTTCGTGCAGTGGCTCAGTGACATGCAGCACCACCCGTCCGCCGGCGCCAGCGGCGACATCGCGCTGGTGAAGCTGGAGATCGCCGGCGTGCCCGACCGCGTGTGCAAGTGGCTCGGTGAGGACCCGGCCGACGTGCTGGACGACCTCGAGGTCGAGTGGGTGGCACCGCACGGCACCCCGGGCATCGTCGCCGCCCACTTCCGGACCTCCGACGGCGTCGTCCGCATCTGAGCGTCGCACCTCCGGGCTCCCGCTGATGGCCGTCACCGCGCGCGGGGCTGTCCGCAGCCCCAACATCTGGCAGGCGCCCGCCGTCTACGAGTCCGAGAACCGCGCCGTCGACCCGTACGGCAGGCTGGCCGACGCGTTGCGGGAGATCCGTGACTGGCGTGGCGGCAACGTGCTCGACGTCGGCTGCGGCACCGGATTCCACCTGCCGTGGTTCGCCGACACCGCGGCCCGGGTGGTGGGCGTCGAGCCGCACCCGGGTCTTGCGGGCGTGGCGAGGCGGCGCTGTGCCGGCGTCCCGAACGTGCGGGTGTACGTCGGTGCCGCGCAGGACCTGCCGCTGCCGGACCGCTGTGTCGACGTCAGCCACGCCCGCTGGGCGTACTTCTTCGGGCCCGGCTGCGAGCCGGGCCTGCGCGAGCTGGCGCGGGTGATGCGGCGCGGCGGGGTCTCGTACGTCGTCGACAACGACGCGACCCGCAGCACGTTCGGCCGGTGGTTCCGCACGGCGTACCCGCGCTACGACCCGGGGGCGGTGGAGCGCTTCTGGTCCGGGCACGGCTGGCAGCGGCGGCAGGTCGACATGGGCTGGCGGTTCGACTCGCGGGCGGACCTCGAGGCCGTGCTGGCCATCGAGTTCCCACCCGAGCACGCCCACCGCATCGCCGCCGAGCACGCCGGGCTCGAAGTCGACTACGCCGTCAACGTGTGGTGGCGCCGATGGTGAGCTTCGTCGTCGCGCGCCGGCTCAGGTGACGCTCGGGTCGGCCTCCTCGGTGAAGTTGACCTCCGGTCCGGTGGCGCGGAACCGGTCGGGCAGCTCGGGGATGCCGTAGCGGCTGCGCACCTCCTCCAGGGGCCGTTCGGCCACGTCGAAGAACCTCCACCGGGTGTCGAGCACGTCCACCGCGGTGGCGTTGCCGCGACGCCACGCGTACAGGAACTTCCACGGGTCGAGTGCGCCGTGCTGGGCGCCGATGCCATTGACCTCCTGCCCGATGTGCCACTCGAAGATCACCGGGAGCAGGTGCGCGCTGAGCGCCTCGACGCCGTGCATCTCCCCGGTGAACGTGCTCACCAGCAGCTCGCCCTGCATCGATGTGTCGTACCCGCTCAACACGTGCAGCCCGTCGTGCGGCACCGCGAACGCGCCGTTGAACGCCCCCTCCTGCCCGGGGAAGCGGAACCCGTGCCGGCGGAAGTGCACCCAGAACGCATGGCCGAATGTCCCCGGGGCGTAGCCCTCGAGCCCCTCGAACCGGTCCAGCACCCGCTTGTCGGCGTCGCTGCGACCGCTGTAGCAGAGCATCTCCGGCATGCCGTCCGGTCCGGCGAGGCCGGGGAACGTCGCCGCGTTGCTGCGCACCATGTGCGCCATGGCCTTCTCGGTACGCCCCTCGGCGACGTCGGCCAGCACCTCGGTCCAGTCCTCCCGGACGCCGAGGAGATCGGCGTACTCGAGCACGCATCGCAACCGGTCGCTCTCGACCCGCCCGTCGGCCAGGGCCGCGACCGCGACCAGCTCGACCGCGTGCGCGGCGAGCGTGGGGTCGTCGCCGACCGCCGCGGCCAGCCCGTCGGGTGCCACCGGGACGACCGGGTCCGCCCCGAGGTCTCGCGGCGTGCCGAACATGATCGCGGCGGCGGCCTCGACCATCTGCCGGCCGCCACCGGCGCCGTCTGCGCCGTCGTGGTCGACCACCGTGGTCATGGCACCGAGTACCGCATCGACCTGTGCCGGCGTGACGTTCTCGAACATCGCGACCCCCTGGGTCAGGTGATGACGAACAGGACCATGACAGCTGCGGGCGCGACGATGTCGTACCAGAAGATAGACCCGGCGTCGCCGCGCGAGAAGTCGCGCTCCCGGAGTTTGCCGGGGTCGGGGGCGCCGTCGAGGCCGTGTCTGGCGTCTCCGGGGGTGCAGGCACCGCCGCCGGCGATGCGCGAGAACGCCGCAACCGGCACGACACGGGGCGCGGTCCGGCGCCGCGGTTCTGTCGGCGGCATGACCTAACGTTCCCCGCATGGCGAAGACGACGTCGACCCGCTCCCGGCCCCGCTACCGGTGCGGCGAGTGCGGGTGGGAGACCGCGAAGTGGGTGGGCCGGTGCGGTGAGTGCCAGGCCTGGGGCACGGTCGACGAGGTCGGCGCGCCCCGATCCCGGGTAAGCGCGGGTCCAGTGAGCGCCCCGGCGCGGCCGATGACGCGGATCGACGTCGAGGCCTCGACCGCGCAGAGCTGCGGCGTCGGCGAGCTCGACCGGGTGCTCGGTGGCGGGCTCGTCCCCGGGGCGGTACTGCTGCTGGCCGGCGAGCCAGGGGTCGGCAAGTCGACGCTGCTGCTGGAGGTCGCCGCACAGTCGGCGCGCGCCGGCAAGGACACCCTCTACGTCTCGGGCGAGGAGAGCGCCGCGCAGGTGCGTCTGCGCGCCGAGCGCACGGGCGCGGTCCACGACCGGCTCTACTTCGCCGCCGAGACCGAGCTGAGCGCGGTGATCAGCCACATCGAGCAGGTCTCCCCCGCCCTGATGGTGATCGACTCCGTGCAGGCCATCGGCGTACCCGACGTCGACGGCGCTCCGGGCGGGGTCACCCAGGTCCGGGAGGTGTCCGGCGCGCTCACCCGCATCGCCAAGCAGCGCGACATCGCGACTGTGCTGGTCGGGCACGTCACCAAGGACGGCTCGATTGCCGGGCCACGGGTGCTCGAGCACCTCGTCGACGTGGTGCTGCAGTTCGAGGGCGAGCGCAACTCCCGGCTGCGGCTCGTCCGGGCGGCGAAGAACCGTTTTGGTCCGGTCGACGAGATCGGCTGCTTCGACCTGTCCGACGAGGGCATCGTGGAGGTCACCGACCCGACCGGGCTGTTCGTGTCGCGCCACGACAAGCCGGTGCCGGGGACGTGCGTCACCGTGACGCTGGAGGGCCGGCGGCCGATGCTCGCCGAGGTGCAGGCGCTGGTGGCGTCGCCCTCCGGGCAGACGCCGCGCCGGTCCACCAGCGGCCTCGACGCGCAGCGGGTCGCGATGCTGCTGGCGGTGCTGGAGAAGAGGGCAAGGGTCGCGCTGGCCGGCCGCGACGTCTACACCGCCACCGTGGGCGGCGCCCGGCTCAGCGAGCCCGCCGCCGACCTCTCCGCCGCGGTCGCGGTCGCCTCGGCGGCGCAGGAGCGGTCCGTGCCCAGCGGCATGGTCGCGCTCGGCGAGGTGGGGCTGGCCGGGGAGATCCGCCGGGTGCCGGGCGTCCAGCGCCGGCTCGAGGAGGCGGCCCGGTTGGGGTTCACCCGGGCGATCGTCCCCGCCGACGCGGGAGCGGCACCGGCCCGCTTCGACCGCATCCCCGGCCTGGCCGTCTACGCCGCCACCGACGTCTCCGAGGCCCTCCACTTGCTGAGACTCACGGATTAGCGGTTGCGCCGAGCGGCGCCGGCACGTCACCCTGCAACGTCTCGGAAGCGTTGCGATCTGTAGCGGTTCGTGAGTCGACAGTCGCGGTCGGTGGAGTGTCGCCCTCTACACTGAGCGCAGAAGGATCCGGCACGGGGAGCGCAGTGGCCAGCATCGACAAGCTGACGGGTGAGGCCCGGCTGCGGGCCACGCTCGCCAGCATCGCGCCCGGCACCGACCTGCGCGAGGGCCTCGAGCGCATCCTGCGCGGGCGCACCGGCGCACTGCTGGTGCTGGGCCAGGACAGGGTCGTGGAGGCGATCAGCACCGGCGGCTTCGAGCTCGACGTCGAGTTCACCCCGACCGGCCTGCGCGAGCTCGCCAAGATGGACGGCGCGATCATCCTCGACCGTGACGCCACCCGCATCCTGCGGGCCGGCGTACACCTGATGCCCGACCCCTCCATCCCCACCAGCGAGGCCGGCACCCGGCACCGCACCGCCGACCGGGTCGCCAGGCAGACCAACCTGCCGGTGATCTCGGTGTCGCAGTCGATGCTGATCATCGCCATCTACGTCGGCGACACCCGCTACACCCTCGAGGACTCCGGTCAGATCCTCGCCCGGGCCAACCAGGCACTGGCCACGCTGGAGCGCTACAAGCTGCGCCTCGACGAGGTGTCCGGCACCCTGTCGGCGCTGGAGATCGAGGACCTGGTGACGGTCCGCGACGTCGCGGCGGTGGCGCAGCGGCTGGAGATGGTGCTGCGAATCGCGCGCGAGATCGAGGGGTACGTCGTCGAGCTCGGCACCGACGGCCGGCTGCTCGCCCTGCAGCTCGAGGAGCTGGTCTCGGGCGTCGACATCGAGCGCGACCTGGTGGTGCGCGACTACCTGCCGACCGGGCGGCGCGCCAAGGCCGTGGACCAGGTGCTGGAAGACCTCAACGCCCTCGACTCCTCCGAGCTGGTCGACATCGCCTCGGTGGCCCGGGCCCTGGGCATCGGCGGCCCCGAGCACCTCGACAGCGCGATCACCCCGCGCGGCTACCGCCTGCTGGCGAAGGTGCCGCGGCTGCCCGGCACGGTCGTGGACCGGCTGGTCGAGCACTTCGGCAGCCTGCAGAAGCTGCTCGCGGCCAGCATCGACGACCTGCAGATCGTCGAGGGCGTCGGGGAGTTCCGCGCCCGCAGCGTGCGCGAGGGGCTGTCCAGGCTGGCCGAGTCCAGCATCCTCGAGCGCTACGTCTGACCCAGTCGCTCGCGGCTGACCGCCGGCGGCCGATGTCCCGCCTCGGTTCAGCCGTAGGGCGGGGTCAGCGGGCTGGCTCGTCGTCCTGGCCCTGCTTCTCCTCCCCCTGCGCCTCCCTCCGCCGGTCCGGCTTCTGCTGCTGCTCGTCCGTCGGCTTCGCGTTCTTCTTCGGCTCGGGTTTCGGCTTGGGTTTCGGCTTGGGCGGCGTCTCCAGCTCGAACTGGCTGCGCTGCGGCTCGCCGCCGAGCGCGGCTGCCTCCGCCCAGTAGTAGCCGGGGGCGGCGAAGTCGCCGGTCTGCGCGCAGCCCTCCGAGGCCCGCCGCCCCGACCAGTCGATCTCGACGTAGCCGAGCCAGCCCGGGCGTACGACGACCGACTGCTCCTCGATCGCCGAGGGGCACTTCAGCGACTCCCAGATCAGGTCGTCACCGGAGGTGACGCGCAGCGCGACGCTGTCCGGCCCGAACTCGAACGTGCACGCCTGAGCGCCGCTGGTCGACAACCCGAGCCGCAACGGCACCGGCGCGGACGCGGCGGTGTCCTCCACGTCCGGCACGATCGAGACGGCGGACGGCTGGCACGGGCCGACGGGCTGGGCCAGCGGGCCGGTCGGGCCGCTCAACGACGCCGTGGGCTCTGCGGACTCGGTGCGACGGGCGGGCTGCCGGTCCCGGGCCTGCCGGCGTTGTCCGGCGGGCTCCGGCGCGGCCGTGGACGGCTTCTGCTCGGCGGCGGGGTCCGGGGTCGCCCGGCCCCGGTCGGCCACCGGCTCGGTGTCGTCGCCCCCGCCGAGCACCTGCGTGACCAGCACGACGACGCCGACCACGACCACCACCAGCAGCAGCCGCCGGCGCCAGTAGACCCGCGGAGGGAGCGGACCGCGTGGTGACACCACGTTGCTCATGGGCCGTCACGCTAACCGCCGGGCCGCGGTATTCGTGGGTGCCACTCCGAGGCCGCCACGTCGCCGGGCCGACGCCGCGTGCGAGGATCGCCGCGATGCCCGCCTCGACCCTGCACGAGCCGCTGCTGGCGTGGTACGCCGAGCATGCCCGGGACCTGCCCTGGCGCCGCCCCGACGCGACCCCGTGGGCGGTGCTGGTCAGCGAGTTCATGCTGCAGCAGACGCCGGTGGCGCGGGTGCTCCCGGTCTATGACACATGGCTCAGGACGTGGCCGACGCCGGCGGCGCTGGCGTCGGCCGCGCCGGGCGACGCCGTACGCGCGTGGGGACGGCTCGGCTACCCGCGCCGGGCGCTGCGGCTGCACGCCGCCGCACGGGCCATCGACGAGCGGCACGCTGGTGAGGTGCCCGCCGACCGGGACACGCTCCGGGCGCTGCCGGGGGTCGGGGACTACACCGCGGCTGCGGTGGCGGCGTTCGCCTTCGGCCGTCGGCACGCCGTGCTCGACACCAACGTGCGCCGGGTGCTCGGCCGTGCCGCTGCCGGCGCGGAGCTCCCGGGGACCAGCGTGACGGCCGCCGAACGCGCGCTGGCGGAGTCGCTGCTGCCCGACGACGACCGGACCGCCGCCCGCTGGTCGGTCGCGGTGATGGAACTCGGGGCGCTGGTGTGCACGGCCCGTGCGCCGAGGTGCTCCGCCTGCCCGGTCACCGCCGGGTGCGCCTGGTCCGCGGCCGGCTTCCCGGCGTACGACGGTCCGCCGCGGCGCGGCCAGACCTACGCCGGCACCGACCGGCAGTGCCGCGGCCGGCTGCTCGCCGTGCTCCGCGACTCCGAGGAGCCGGTGCCCCGCCCACGGCTGGAGCAGGCGTGGGACGACCCGCTGCAGCGCGAGCGCGCCCTCGACGGCCTCGTCGCCGACGGCCTGGTCGAGCCCCTCGACGACGACCTGTTCCGCCTCCCGGCGTAGACCCGACTGGGGAACCGCGCTACGAACCCCGTTCAGCGCGGGGGTCCCCCGCACCGCTAGGTGCGTCACTGGGGACCCCCGCGCCAGAAAACGTGCGTCGCGGGGTTCCCCAGGGGACGGCGGGGCTCAGCTGGTGGTCTCCACCGGCGGGGTGTCGGGCAGCTTGCTCTTCGGCGTGCCGGTGAAGGTGAAGACGGCGTCGTTGCCCTCGCCCTCCACGTCGACGACCACGATCTCGCCGGACTTGAGCTCGCCGTACAGCATCTTCTCCGCCATCACGTCCTCGACGTCGCGCTGCAGCGTGCGCCGCAGCGGCCGGGCGCCGAGCACCGGGTCGAAGCCACGCCGGGCCAGGACCTCCTTGGACCGCTGGGTCAGCTCGATGCCCATGTCCTTGTCGCGCAGCCGCTTCTCCACCTCGGCCACCATCAGGTCGACGATCTGGATGATCTCGGCCTCGGTGAGCGGCGGGAACACGATGATCTCGTCGACACGGTTGAGGAACTCGGGGCGGAAGTGCGTGCGCAGCTCCTCCGACACCTTGGCCTTCATCCGGTCGTACGACGCACCCGTGTCACCGGTCTGCTGGAACCCGAGGTTGACGCCGCGGGCGATGTCGCGGGTGCCGAGGTTGGTGGTCATGATGATCACGGTGTTCTTGAAGTCGACCACCCGGCCCTGGCTGTCGGTCAGCCGGCCGTCCTCCAGGATCTGCAGCAGCGAGTTGAAGATGTC
>DATABY010000196.1:0-3471 GCA_036259355.1 Nocardioidaceae bacterium | reverse complement strand
GACGACCGGCCGGCCGGTCGACGACACCGTGCTGACCGCAGCGCTGGCGACCGCCTCGACAGAGGACGTGCTCGACTCCGTGCCCGACGGCCTCGACGCGGAGGTCGAGGAGCGTGGCCGGTCGTTCTCCGGCGGTCAGCGCCAGCGGCTGACGCTGGCGCGCGCACTCGCCGCCGACCCCGACGTGCTCGTGCTGGTGGAGCCGACGTCGGCGGTCGACGCACACACCGAGGCCAGGATCGCCGAGCGGCTGGCCCGGCATCGCGCCGGACGCACCACCGTCGTGGTGACCACGAGCCCGCTGCTGCTCGACCACGTCGACCACGTGCTGTTCGTCCGCGGCGGCCGGGTCGTCGCCGAGGGAGCCCATCGAGACCTGCTGCACACAGAGCCGCGCTACCGACGCGCGGTGGTCCGAGGAGAGGAGGACTGATGCGCCAGATCCTGCCGGTGGCCGACGCCGCCGAGGTACGCCGGTACGCCCGGGTGCTGGCGCGTCGGCACCCCCGCGACCTGGTGACCGCCGTGGTGCTGCACTGCCTGGCGGCGGCCGCCGGCCTGGTCGCCCCGCGGCTGATCGGCGACCTGGTGGAGGCCGTCGAGCAAGGCACGACGCTGGACGTCGTCAACCGCACCATCGCGCTGGTCGCGGTGTTCCTGCTGCTGCAGACGGTCCTCACCCGCTACGCCCGGCTGCGGTCGTTCACGTTCGGCGAGACGGTGCTCGCCGAGCTGCGCGAGGACTTCGTCTCCCACGCACTCGCGCTGCCGGTCGGCGTGGTGGAGCGCGCCGGCACCGGCGATCTGCTGACCCGGACCTCACGAGACGTGGACGCCCTCGGCTGGTCGGTGCGGTTCGCCGTGCCGGAGACGATCATCGCGTTCGTCACCACGGTGTTCACCATCGGTGCGTGCCTGCTCGTGGGGCCGTGGGTGCTCCTCCCGCTGCTGCTGGGGGTGCCGACGCTGTGGGCCGGGACCCGCTGGTACCTGCGACGGGCCAAGGACGGCTACCTGCGGGAGAACGCGTCGTACGCGCAGATCAACGCCTCGCTGGCCGAGACGGTCGAGGGCGCCCGCACGGTCGAGGCGCTGCGGCTGGAGGAGGAGCGGATCCGTCGCCTCGACGCCGACATCCGGGAGTCCTACGAGGCCGAGCGGTACACGCTGCGGCTGCGGACCGTGTGGTTCCCGACGATGGAGGTCGGCTACCTGGTCCCGACCGTGGCCACGCTGCTGTTCGGCGGGTGGCTGTACACCACCGGGAACGCCTCGCTGGGCGACGTGACCGCGGCGACGCTGTACGTGCAGCAGCTGATCGACCCGGTGGACCGGCTGATCTCGTGGCTGGACGAGCTGCAGGTCGGCGGGGCCGCGCTGGCGCGGCTGCTGGGCGTCGCCAAGGTGCCCGACGATCGATCGCCGAGCGGCCGGATCCCGCTGGACGAGCGACTGGTCGCCCAGGACGTGCGCTTCTCCTACGTCGACGGACGCGACGTGCTGCACGGCCTCGACCTGCGGGTCAGGCCGGGTGAGCGGCTGGCCGTCGTGGGCCCCTCGGGTGCGGGGAAGTCGACGCTGGGACGGCTGCTCGCCGGCATCCACCCGCCGCGCACGGGCGCCGTCACCGTCGGCACCGTCGGCCTCACGGAGCTGCCGCTGGACCAGCTGCGCGGGCACGTCGCGCTGGTGACGCAGGAGCACCACGTGTTCGTCGGCACGCTCCGGGACAACCTGGCGCTGGCGATGGGTGGCGCCGACCAGGGCGACGACGTGACGCAGGCACGGCTGCGTGCCGCGCTGCAGGCGGTCGACGCCTGGGACTGGGTGCGCGCGCTGCCCGCGGGCCTGGACACCAGGGTCGGCTCCGGCGGCCTCGCGCTGCCCGCGGCGCAGGCCCAGCAGGTCGCGCTGGCCCGGCTGGTGCTGGCCGACCCCCACACGCTGGTGCTCGACGAGGCGACCTCGCTGCTCGACCCGCGGGCGGCCCGGCACCTCGAGCGCTCGCTCGCCGCCGTCCTCGACGGGCGCACGGTCATCGCGATCGCGCACCGGCTGCAGACCGCCCACGACGCCGACCGGGTGGCGGTGGTCGAGGACGGCCGGGTCAGCGAGATCGGCAGCCACGACGAGCTGGTGCGGGCCGGCGGCTCGTACGCCTCGCTGTGGCACTCCTGGCACGGCGACGACGCCACCGCGGACGTGTCCGAGACGGCCCCCGCGACCTGAGCCTGCGGGCCAGGCCGGGGGCCGTCGCCGGCCGCTCAGGCAGCGACCGGGGACCGGTGACCGCTCTGGAGCGGCGCGGCACTGGACTCCAGGCCGGCGACCGCGTCCAGGGAGAGCCGGCCCGGGCCCATGAACAGCAGCCCGAGCAGCCCGGCGAGCAGGGCCGTCTCGTAGGCGGCCCCGGCGGCGTCGGCGACGATGAAGCCGACGTCGACCTTCACCATGAGGATCGCGCCGATCATGATCCCGATCAGCGGCAGCGTGACGAACCGGGTGAGCAGGCCGGCGATCAGCAGCAGCCCGCCGATGCCCTCGGCCATCACCTGCAGCCACGCCACCACCTCGGGCAGCGGCACGCCGAGGGAGTCGAGGAACCCGGCGAAGTTGCTCACACCGCCGTCGAGCTTCAGCCAGCCGTGCCAGGCGAACACCGTTCCGATGCCGACCCGCAGCAGCAGCGGGCCGAGGTCGGCAGCGCGGCCGAACGCGGAGGAAAGGGATTTCATGAGGTCTCCTGAGTGGGGTTGGGAGCGCGGTGGACACCGCCCGATGCCGTCACCCAACCCCGCAGCCGCAACGGCAACGTGAAACGTCAACCTTGCGCGGGCTCCGCCCGGCGTACCGGCCCGGTGCCCTCCACGTCGAGCTCCGGCAGCAGCCGGTCCAGCCAGCGCGGCATCCACCACGTCCACCGGCCGCACAGCCGCATCAGGCCGGGCAGCAGCACCAGCCGGACGACGGTCGCGTCCAGGATCGTCGCGGTGGCCAGGCCAACCCCGAACACCTGCGTGGTGGTCACGTCGGTGAACGCGAACGCGATGAACACCGCGGCCATGATCACGGCGGCACCGGTGATGATCCGGGCGGTGTGGTCGATGCCGTGCCGGATGGCCGCCAGGTTGCTGCCGGTGAGCACGTAGCCCTCACGCATGCGGCTGATCAGGAAGACCTGGTAGTCGATGGAGAGCGCGAAGATCACCGTCACGATCGCGTTCATCGCCAGGATGTTGATGTGCCCGGGGCCGCCGAGCGGCGGGTTGTCGCCGCTGAACAGCAGCTCGAGCACACCCAGTGACGCGCCCACCGTGACGACGTTGAGCAGCACGCTGAGGGCGGGCAGCAGCAGGGCTCGGAAGACCGGCACCAGCACCAGGTAGCTCACCAGGGAGAGACCGGCCAGCAGCCAGAAGAAGCTCTCGAACGAGCTCTCCGAGAAGTCGTGCACCAGGCCGGCCTGGCCGC
>DATABY010000195.1:0-21720 GCA_036259355.1 Nocardioidaceae bacterium | reverse complement strand
CCGGACCCATTCGGGTCCGGGGTCGTCGGTGTGTCTGCCGGCGGTGCTGGCTAGGCGAAGACGCTGACCCCGCCGGGACCGACGAGCAGGCCGACGACGATCAGCACGATGCCCCAGAGCATCTCACCACGTACGAGCGACACGATGCCGGCGATCACCAGGACCACCGCGATGATCCACAGAACGAATGACATGACAACGACCTCCCGGTGCCGCTCGGACGTCGACACCACCTCCTCTCAGTGTCCCCCCGCGCGCTCGGAACCGAAACACCTTCGGCCGGCGCTTCATGCTCCACCGACGGCGCACCGGTGTCAGGCAGGCAGCAGTGACTCGGGGCCGCGGCCGGCGATGGAGGCGTCGAGCACCTGCACGGTGTGCGCGGTCGGAACCTGTTTGTCCGCCCGTCGCAGGGCGCTGGAGATCTGCAGCAGGCATCCCGGATTGGCCGTCACCAGCAGGTCCGCTCCGGTGCGCAGCACGTTGCCCGCCTTGCGGTCGCCGAGCTCGTTCGCGGGCTCGGGGTTGAGCAGGTTCCATACACCGGCGCTGCCGCAGCACACCGCCGCCTCGTTGATCTCCCGCAGCTCCAGGCCGGGGATCTGGTCGAGGAGCTCGCGCGGGGGCGTGCGGACGCCCTGGGCGTGGGCCAGGTGGCAGGCGTCGTGGTAGGCGACGGCGAGCGGCACCGGATGCCGTGGGGCCACCGGGCCAAGCTCGACCAGCACCTCGGTCACGTCGCGCACCCGGTCGGCGAACGCGGCGGCCCGGTCGGCGTACGCCGGGTCGTCCTGCAGGAGCTCGGCGTACTCCTTCATCGACGATCCGCAGCCGGCGGAGTTCACCACGGCATACTCCACTCCGGAGCCCTCGAACGCGTCGACCAGCGCGCGGGCGAACCGTTGCGCCTCCGCCCGTCGTCCCGTGTGCATGCTCAGCGCGCCGCAGCACTGCTGCGTCGGCGGGATCACCACGTCGCATCCCTCGGCGGCCAACACCCGCGACGTAGCGGCGTTGACGTGCGGGAAGAACTCCCGCTGCACGCAGCCGGTCAGCATCCCGACGACCGCGCGTCGCGCACCCTGTGCGGGCACGAACGACGGCGCAGGGCGGGCGTGCTGCACCGGCGGGGCGACGGCCTCCATGGTCGCCAGCGTCGGCGACAGCCGCTGCAGCACCCCGCTGCGCCGGAGCAGCCGCTGCAGCCCCGACCGCTGGTACGCCAGCAGGGGCAGCCGCAGCGCCCGCAGCCGCCGGGGGTAGGGGAACATTGCGAAGATCGCCTCGCGCAGCAGCCGGTCGCCCGGGTCTCGTTCGTAGCGGCGTTCGATCTGTGCGCGCGTCGGCTCCAGGATGTGGTCGTACTGCACGCCCGACGGGCATGAGGTCACGCAGGCCATGCAGCCCAGGCAGCGGTCGATGTGCGTGACCAGCGAGTCGCTCATCGGCGCGCCGTGGGCGCCCTGCTCGACCAGGTGGATGCGCCCGCGGGGCGAGTCCATCTCCTCGCCCCAGAGCACGTACGTCGGGCAGGTCGTCAGGCAGAAACCGCAGTGCACGCAGTCGTCGAGGAGGTCCTGCCGCGGTGGGTGCTGGTCGTCGAACGCCCGCTCCCCGGGCGGCGGGGCGAAGACGTCTGCGCCGGGACCGTTGCCTGCTGTCATCAGATGCCTCCCACGAACCGGCCCGGTGCGAAGCGGTGGTCGGGGTCGAACTCGTCCTTGACGCGCCGCATCAGCGCCAGCCCGTTCACCGGGCCCCACGCGTCCACGAGCGTGCGCACCGGAGCGGGTGCCTGCAGCACGACCGCGCTCCCGCCGACCGCCGCCCGGCGAAGGTCGGTCACAGTGCGCGCCACGGCGTCCGGGCGCTCGCGTGCCTGGACGACCACGTGGAGCACCCCGGCGCCGGCGCTGCCTTGCAGGTGGCAGGGCACGCCGTACCGCGACTCGGCGGCCTGCACGGTGTGCAGCACGGCAGCGACCCCGGGCAGCGGTACCGCGACCTTCACCAGCGTGTCCTCCGGTCCCGCCTGCAGGACGCCGAGCCGGTCACCGTCCTCCGGGTCGATGTCGGTGGTCTCCGTCGCCCCGGCCAGCAGCTCGAGGGCCTGCCGCGACCGCCCGTCGATCCCCGTCCGGGTGCCCTCCAGGAGCACGAACACGTCGGCGCCGGCCGCGCTGACCGTCCTCCGGATCTCCACCGCAGACGGCGCGAGCTGCGAGCCGGCGGCCCGCAACGCCGCCGCGGCCGCGGTCTCCGCGTCGGTGTACCAGGCCCGCAGCCACATCCGGGCCCGGGGCAGTGGGTGCAGACGCACCACCAGGCGGCAGATGAGCCCGAGCGTGCCGTAGGCGCCACCCAGCAGCTTGGCGAGGTCGTAGCCGGCGACGTTCTTGACGACCTTGCTGCCCGCGGTCGCCACCGTCCCGTCGGGTCGCACCATCGTCACGCCGAGCACCTGGTCGCGCGGCGTGCCGTACAGCAGCCGGCGCGGCCCACTGCGGGTGGTGGAGACGGTGCCGCCGATGGTGGCGCCGGGCAGCGGCTGGTCCAGCGCGAGCTGCTGCCGGTGCTGCGCCAGCTGCTCGTTCATCGCGTCGATCGTCGCGCCGGCCTCCACCACGCAGACCAGGTCGCCTGGGTTGTGCTCGACCATCCGGTCCATCCGCTCGGTGCTCACGAGGAGGTCGGCCGAGCGCGGAGGCGAGCCCCACCCCAGGGCGGTGCCGCGTCCGCGCGGCACGACGGTCAGGCCGAGGCCGGCGGCCGTGTGCAGCAGGGCGGAGGCTTCCTCGGCCGAGCCCGGCGCGGCGACCCAGCGCGCCGGGACACCGGCGACGCCGTCCTGCGAACCTGCCTCCTGGGCGTGTCCGCCCACGGTCGCCGCGAGGTCGTCGAGCACACCGGTCGCGATCATCGGGCAGTCACCGCCATCTAGAAGATCTCCGCCACGCCGGCGTCCTGCAGCGGGTGCGTGCCCGACCGGCGCCCCGGCCGCTCGCCGCACAGCCGCGGGGTCGGGAACACCTTGCCCGGGTTGGACAGGTAGCGCGGGTCGAACGCGCACCGGACCAGCTGCATCGTGTCGAGGTCGTCGTCGCTGAACATCTGCGGCATGTAGGCGGCCTTGTCGGCTCCCACGCCGTGCTCGCCGGTGATCGAGCCGCCGTGCTCCAGGCACAGCCGCAGGATCTGGCCGGACACGTCCTCGGCCCGTTCGGTCGCGCCCTCCTCGCTGCCGTCGAACAGCACCAGCGGGTGCAGGTTGCCGTCGCCGGCGTGGAACACGTTCGCCACGCGCACGCCGTTGTCGCGGGCGAGCGCGTCGATCCGGCGCAGCACCTCCGGCAGCGCGGTGCGCGGGATGACGCCGTCCTGGACGATGTAGTCGGGGCTGATCCGGCCCACCGCCGCGAACGCCGACTTGCGGCCCTTCCAGATCAGCGCCCGCTGCGCGTCGTCGACGGCCTGCCGGATCTCGAACGCCCCGGCAGCGTCGCAGTGCTCGCGGACCTCGCCGACCTGGGTCTCGACCTCCGCGGCGGGACCGTCGAGCTCGACGACGAGAACGGCGCCGGCCCCGGCGGGGTAGCCGCAGGCGACGGCCTTCTCCGCAGCCTCGATCGAGAGTCGGTCCATCATCTCGATCGCGGCCGGGACCACGCCGGCGCCGATGATCGCCGAGACCGCCGTACCCGCGTCGTCGGTGCTGCGGAAGCCGGCCAGCAGCGTGACCACGGCCTCCGGGGCACGGGTGAGCCGCACCGTGGCCTCG
The DNA here is from genome assembly GCA_036259355.1 of Nocardioidaceae bacterium. GTDB lineage: Bacteria > Actinomycetota > Actinomycetes > Propionibacteriales > Nocardioidaceae > JALZDI01. The sequence goes on along the minus strand of DATABY010000195.1, from coordinate 17,942 downwards.
GTGACGATGCCCAGCGTCCCCTCGGACCCCACGACGGCACCGAGCAGGTCGTAGCCGGGCGCGTCGGGTGCGGTCGTGCCCAGCCGGGTGAGGGCGCCGTCCGGCGCCACCATCTGCACCGACAGGACATGGTTGGTGGTGAAGCCGTACTTCAGGCAGTGCGCGCCACCGGAGTTCTCGGCGACGTTGCCGCCGATCGAGCAGATCTGCTGGCTGGACGGGTCGGGTGCGTAGTAGTAGCCGTGCGGAGCCGCGGCGGCGGTGACGTCGAGGTTGATCACACCGGGCTGCACGACGGCGCGCTGCGCGCGTGGGTCGACGTCGAGGATCTCGCGCATCCGCGAGGTCACGATCAGCACGCCCTCGGCGTGGGGGAGGGCGCCCCCCGACAACCCCGTGCCGGACCCGCGCGCGACGAACGGCACGCCGAGCTCGTGGCAGTGCGCCACCACCTCTCGGACGATGTTGGTGTCGGCGGCCAGCACCACCAGCGCGGGCACGACGGTGTAGGCGGCGAGGCCGTCGCACTCGTAGGTGCGCCGCCGTGCCTCGTCGGTGATGACCGCCTCGTCACCGAGCAGAGCCCGGCACCGGCGGGCCAGCTCCTGCACCGAGCCGGCCGTGTCGTGGCCGGTGACCTCGGCCGGGACTGGTCCGGTCGGGTGTGTGGTCACGGCGTACACCGCCGGGGCGATGTCGACGGGAGAGAACCCATACCCCGGAACCTATGTCACCGATGTCGGCGTGGACAACGGCGACCGGCCCCCGTCCCGCCGGACCTCGGCAGTCGCCCGGTCGTTGCCCTACACTGGCGGGAGCGATGACGTGTCGTCACCAGCCGCGGGAGGTCACATGGGCACCCCCGCGGTTTGTGCGTCCCAGGGCGGATACGTCCACGAGGCTTTCTTCTACGCCGGCGACGACGACTTCGTCTCGAGCTCGGCCGACTTCGTGGCTGAGGGTCTGCGTCGGGGCGAGCACGTGGTGGTGGCGGTCGTGGCCGAGAAGGCGGAGCTGCTCCGAGCCGCCCTGGACGGCCAGGCCGCACGGGTGACGTTCATGGACATGGCCGAGTGCGGGCGCAACCCGGCCCGTATCATCCAGCTGTGGCACGACCTGGTCGAGGCCGCCGAGCTGCGCGGGTCACGAGTGCGCGGCATCGGCGAGCCGATCTGGGCGGCCCGCACCCACGACGAGCTGCTCGAGGCCCAGCTGCACGAGGCGCTGCTCAACGACGCCTTCGACGCCGACAGCCAGCTGCTGCTGCGGTGCCCGTACGACGTCTCCAGCCTCGACCGCGACGTGCTCGTCACCGCCCGCGCGACCCATCCCGAGGTCGTCGACGGGCAGGGCCGCACGCCCAGTGCCGCTTTCTCACCGGACGCTGTGGTGGGCGGCGCCTTCCGGGAGCCGCTGCTGGAGCCGGCCGTGGTCGAGGCCGAGCTGTCGTACGGCCCTCTGGACCTCCTGATGATCCGCCGGCAGGTGGCCGTCACCGCGGCCCGGCACGACATGCCTGCCGAGGACGTCGAGGCGTTGGTGCTGTCGGTGCGGGAGATCGCGGTCAACAGCATCCGGCACGGCGGCGGGTCCGGCCGACTGCGGATGTGGGTCGACGCCCGCCGGCTGGTGTGCGAGCTCAGCGACTCCGGACACATCGCCGAGTCCATGGTGGGCCGACTCCGCCCACCGCCGGAGAGCGAGCACGGCCGCGGAGTGTGGCTGGCCAACCAGCTCTGCGACCTGGTGCAGATCCGGTCGTCCGACCGGGGCACCGTCGTACGGCTGCATGTGGGGTTGCCGCCGGTGGGTGCGGTCTCCGGCTGACCCACCCCGGGCGACCGGACGGGCCGCCAGGGGTAGAGGTCAGCTGGCCCGCCGATCGCTGCGGTGGGAGTCGTCGAAGCGCGGGGTGCCGAGCATGTAACGGGTCAGCAGGCTGTCGCTGCGCGGGTGCCGTGGCGGAGGCTGATGCGGGATGACCCGCCCCTCCGCGTTGTCCCAGAAGCCGTCGAAGACCGACCAGACGCGGTGGCTGACGCGGCCGGCCAGTCCGGTGTGCGGCGAGTACGGATGGGGCCGTGTCGGCGAGCGGCCCTCGATGCGCTGCAGCAGCTCGGCCAGCGCGGTCAGCTCCGCACCGTCGAGCGTGTCGGTCAGCCGGTCCACCATGGCGTTCTCCTGCACCTCGTGCTCGGCGAGCAGCAGGCGCAGCCGCTGCCACAGCTCACTGCAGGTCAGCCGGCTGGCGTGCGCGTCGCCGTAGCACCGCGCCTTCAGGGTGCGCAACGTGCGCTCGAGCTCGCGACTGTGCAGCACGTAGGCGGTGACCAGCTGCCGGCCGCCGTCGAGCCGACGCCTGGCGACCGGCAGCACCGCGTCGTCCACCGCGGCCAGGTGCCGGCAGATCGTGGCCATGAACGTGTCCGCGAGCTGGCGGGCACGGCGGGGATCGGTGCCGGATGCGCGATGGGTCGCAGCCGCGTCCAGCATCTCCCCGATGAGCTCATGGGGTCCAAGGGCTGCCGATCGCAGCACCTCGTGGGTCTCGCAACCAGACTCGAGGTCCGGGGCTGGGGAAATCTCCTGCATGGTCATCCGACCACCCTCCCGCCGACTGCTACAGGCCGTGACCCGTGCGACGCCGACAACTCCTGGCGGTCCCGTTCGGGGTCCGCATTCACAAGGCGTGCCCGGTGCTGGCCTCTCCGTACATACGCACGCTGCTCCGAAAGGGATTCAGCGACCGAGCGATTAGGCCCTCGTTCTACCCACGGGTAGCGCGGTTACGCCTGGCCTAGGTAAAGAGTTGGCGCTGCGTCACACTGTGGTGGCGCTGCGTGCAGGTTCGCTCGGTGACGGTGGTCAGCTGACGGTGTCGCGGTACGCCGCCTCCTCGGCCAGCCAGCGCGACGGGGCGCATCCGGCCAGCTCCCGCCAGTCGCGGGCCAGATGCGCCTGGTCGGCGTACCCGCAGATGGCGGCGACGTCGCCGAGCCGGGGGGCCGGGCGGCTCGCCAGCAGTCCGGCGCTGCGCTCGAAGCGGAGCACTCGCGCGGCCGCCTTCGGGGCCAGGCCGTACTCGCGGCGGAACTGCTCGGCCAGGTGCCGCCGGCTCCATCCCACCTCCGCGGCCAGCTCCCCCACGGCGATGGCGCCGACGCCACGCACCAGTCGCCGCCACGCCCAGCCGACCTCCGGCCGGACGACGTCCCGGCGGAGGGGGAACAGCCCGAGCAGGCCGAGCAGCTCCTCGTCGAGGACGGCGAACCGTTGCCGCGGCGTCGCGGCCGCAACAAGCCGGTCCCGCAGGCGGACGGCCCGCGGTCCGAGCACGTCGACGAGACTGCCCACCCACGACCCGAGCTCGCCGGCCGGGAGGCCCAGCAACGCTCGGCAACCGGCCGGCGTGAGCGTGAGCTGCACACCGGCGCTCCGACCGGTCATCCGGATCTGCGCAGGCTGTCGGTGCAGGCCGCTCACCACCACGTCGAACGACCCGACCGGCTGGTCCGGGTCGGGCATCGCGGCCATCTGCAACGGGGCGTCGAGGGGGATGACCATGGTGAGGTGGCGGCTCGGCAGACCACGGTGGATCCCCGCCGGTACCCGCTCGAGCAGGTAGTCGGTGTAGCCGTCGACCAGACCGCGCAGGGCAGGCGCGGGCCGACGGCTGTGCATCTCGATCCGAGGCCCCTCCAGCACGAGCCCACGGTAACCGAGTCTGGGGTGCTGCAGCCGGCGTCAGGCCGCCATCTGCGTCCGCAGCGCCTTGGGTGTGACGCGTCCGAGCGCGATCAGCTGCACCAGGACGACGACCGCGATCGTCTCCGCGGCGAGCAGCCCGACCAGCACCATGATCTGGGCGGCGCCGGCCTCCACCGGGCTGCCGCCGCCGAGCAGCACGCCGATGTAGGCCCCGGGCAGCGTGACCAGGCCGACGGTGCGGGTCTGGTCGAGCACCGGCGTCAGGGCCTCGCCGGCGGAGGGGGAGATGACCTCCAGCACCGCATCGCGCCGGGTCATGCCGAGTGCCAGCGCGGCCTCGTACATGCCCAGGCCGTGCCGCAGCTCGTCGAACGCGCGGCGCCCGGCGAGCGTGTTCGCCGTCATCGCGCCGCCGATGATGATGCCCGCGGTCGGCACCAGGCTGGCGCCGTTCAGCGGGATGGTGCCGGACACGAAGAGCAGGGTCAGTACCGGGGCGACGCCGGCGGCGATCCCGGCCGACAGCCACGCGAGGTCGGGTACGGCGCCGACCCGACGGGCGGAGGTGAACGTCGCGACCGCGAACATCAGCACCGCGAACGCTGCCGACCACAACACAGAGCCCAGCACCGCGGCGATCGCGAGCGACACCACGGCCAGCTGTGCGACGGCACGGACGGCCGCCGTGACGATGTCACGCCGGATCCCCAGTCCGCCGGCGGTCGCGACCCCGACGGCGAGCAGGACCAGCAGCAGCAGTGCGGTCGCGAGCGGCCACCCGGCGCTGGGCGCGGCCGACATCAGGGCAGTCTCCAGTCCACCGGGTCGGCCCCCTGTTCGGCCAGCAGTGCGTTGGCGCGGCTGAACGGGCGTGAGCCGAAGAAGCCCCGCGACGCCGACAGCGGGCTCGGGTGCGCCGACTCGATGTAGGGAGTCGTGCCCAGCAGCGGCTTCAGGGTCTGTGCGTCACGGCCCCACAGGATCGCGACGAGCGGGCCGCCGCGCGCCACCAGCGCCTTGATCGCGTGCTCGGTGACGGCCTCCCAGCCCCGGCCGCGGTGGCTGCCCGCGTTGCCCGGACACACGGTGAGCACCCGGTTGAGCAGCAGGATGCCGTGCCGGCTCCACGGCGTCAGGTCGCCGGTGGTCGGCGCAGGGACGCCGAGGTCGTGCACCAGCTCGCGGTAGATGTTGACGAGGCTCTTGGGCAGCGGCCGCACCTGCGCGTCCACGGAGAAGCACAGGCCGATCGCGTGGCCGGGCGTGGGATAGGGGTCCTGCCCGACGATCAGGACGCGCACGTTGCGCATCGGCTCTTGGAACGCCCGCAGGACGTGGTTGCCGTGCGGTAGGTAGGAGCGGCCGGCCGCGACCTCGGCGCGCAGGAAGTCGCCCATGGCGGTGATGGCGGGCTCCACCGGCGACAGCGCCTCGGCCCAGTCCTCGGCCACCAGCTGGTGCAGCGGTTTGCGCGTCACGGCGGCCCACTCTAGGACACACCCGGTCGTCCGGTCGGTGCTCAGACCCGCACGCGGTCGCCGACGCGCGCGAGCACTCGGCGGCGCACGAGGTTCCACGCCAGCAGCAGTGTGATCAACAGGTAGATGACCACTGCTACCGGGGAGTTGACCAGCCCGACCGGGTCGCCGTTGGTGATCTGCAGGGCTGTGCGGAGCTGGCGTTCGGCCATCGGCCCCAGGATCACGCCGAGGATGGCGGGTACGACCGGAAGCCCGAAGCGGCGCATGAGGTAGCCCAGCAGCCCGACGGCGAGCAGCACGAGGAGGTCGACGACCGTAGCGTTGACGCTGTAGGCGCCGAGCACGCTGAAGAAGAGGATTCCCGCGTACAGGTAGGGCCGCGGGATGCACAGCAGCTTGGCCCACACCGGCGCCAGGGGCAGGTTCAGCAGCAGGAGCATCGTGTTTCCGATGAACAGGCTCGCGATGAGACCCCACACCAGCGCAGGCTCGCTCTCGAACAGCTGCGGCCCCGGTTCCATGCCGTAGGTCTGGAACGCGGCCAGGATCACGGCGGCGATCGCCGACGTGGGCAGTCCGAGCGCCAGTAACGGCACCAGCGTCCCCGCTGCCGAGGCGTTGTTCGCGGCCTCGGGGCCGGCCACCCCCTCGATCGCGCCCTGGCCGAACTCGTCCCGGTTCCGGGCCAGCCGGCGTTCGGTCACGTAGGAGAGAAACGTCGGGATCTCGGCACCACCCGCCGGCATGGCGCCGAAGGGGAACCCGATGGCTGCCCCTCGCAGCCAGGGCCGCCACGAGCGCGACCAGTCCTCGCGGTTCATCCACGGCCGCCCGACGGGGATCACCTCGGCCGGGGATCGGCGTAGGTGCGCGGCGATCCACAGCGCCTCACCCATCGCGAAGAGACCGACCGCGACCAGCACGATGTCGATGCCGTCCGCCAGCTCCGGAACCCCGAAGGTCAGCCGCTGCTGGCCGGTCACCGGATCGATCCCGATCAGCCCGATGGTGAGCCCGAGGGCGAGGGCGACGAACCCGCGAACCGCCGACCGGCCGAGCACGCTGGTCACGCACAGGAAGGCGAAGACCATGATCGCGAAGTAGTCGTTGGCGCCGAGGTTGATCGCGATGCCGACCACGAACGGCGCGGCCACCACCAGCAGTGCGGTGGCGATGGTCCCCGCGACGAAGGAGCCGATCGCGGCCGTGGCGAGAGCCTGCGCGCCGCGACCGCGCCTGGCCATCTTGTTGCCCTCGATAGCGGTCATCACCGTCGAGCTCTCGCCCGGGGTGTTGAGGAGGATCGACGTGGTCGAACCGCCGTACATCCCGCCGTAGTAGATGCCGGCGAACATGATCAGGGCCGCGGTCGGCTCCAGCGAGAACGTCAGCGGCAGCAGCAGCGCCACGGCCATCGCCGGGCCGATGCCGGGCAGCACACCGACCACGGTGCCGAGCAGGACGCCGATCATCGCGTACAGCAGGTACGTCGGATGCAGGGCCGTGGCGAAGCCGTCCAGAAGCGCGTTCACCGACTCCATGTCAGAGCACTCCCTGCAGGACGCCCGCAGGCAGCGAGATGCCCAGCGAGGAGGTGAACACGAGGTAGCCGCCGAACCCGACCGCGACGGCGATCACGGCGTCCCAGAGCCAGCGTCGGCTGCCCAGCACGAGCGTGGTGCCCCAGAACAGCGCGGCGCCGGCGATCGGGAACCCGGCGTACGGGATGGCCAGGGAGGCGCCGAGGAAGACGAGGACCAGGAGCACGAGCCCACGCCAGTCGACGCCGTGCTCGAGGTCGACGTCCTCCCCGGACTCCGACTCGCCGTGGCCGCCACGAAGCACGTCCACGGCGAGCAGCACCGCGGTGAGGAGCAGCAGTCCGCCGACCGCGTACGGCACCGCCTTCGGGCCCACCGGGCCGTTCTGCGCCGCCGTGGTGCTGAGCTGGGAGGCGTCGTAGAGCACGAGCACACCCACCACGACCAGCAGGCCCGACAGACCCAGCTCGGCGTGGTCCACGCTGCGCCCGGACGGCGCCGGCTGCCCGGACGGCCCGGTGGTGGTCGTGGTCGCCATCAGACCAGCCCCAGCTGTCCCAGGATGTCCTTGACCCGCTGGTTCTCCGAGTCGATGTACCTGCCGAACTCCTCACCGGTCAGCAGCGCGTTGCTCCAGCCGTTCTTGGCCATCGCGTCCTTCCACCCCTGGGTCTTGAACAGGTCCTCGACCAGCTTGACGAGTGCGTCGCGCTGGGCGTCGGCGATGCCGGGAGGGGCCACCAGCCCACGCCAGTTGATGAACTCCAGGTCGATGCCCTGCTCGATCAGCGTGGGCGCATCGAGTCCGGGCAGGCGCTCCGCGCTGGTGATACCGAGCACCTTCACGGCGCCGGAGTCGATCTGGTCGCGGATCTCGCCCACACCGGTGACGGCGAAGTCCACCTCCTTGCCCAGCAGCGCCGCCAGCAGCGGTCCGCCGCCGTCGTAGGACACGTAGTTCACGTCGGCCGGCTTGATGCCGACCTCCTGCGCGAGCATGTGCGGGGCCAGATGGTCCGGGCCGCCGGGCGACGACCCGCCGCCGACCGGCATCTCACCCGGGTCGGCCTTCCAGTCCCGGACCAGCTCCTCGAGCGAGTCGTACGGCGAGTTCGCATGGACCACGATCGTCTCCGGCTCGCTGACCATCCGGGCGATCGGCGTGGTGTCCCCCAGCGTGGACGCGGAGTCGTTGGTGTAGACCGCGCCGACGACACCGAGGCCCATCAGCATCGTCAGGTTGCCGTTGCCCTCTTCGTTGGCCGTGCGGGACAGCCCCACGGTGCCGCCGGCGCCGTCGAGGTTGAACACCTCGAGCGGGGGAGTGAGGTTCTCGGCGGCCATCACCTGCGCGGCGGTGCGGGCGGTGGTGTCGTAGCCGCCCCCGGGTGAGTTCGGCACCATGATGCGCAGGTCCTCGAAGTTTCCGGCCTCCTCAGTTCCCGCCGTGGTGCCGGGGGCCTGGCAGCCGGTGGCAGCCAGGGCCGCCGCGGCAGCAACCGCCGCCAGAGTCTTGAACCGCATGGGTCGCACCTTTCGTCAGTCCGCGTCCGAGCCCGTGGTTGGTCCGCAGGCGTGCCGACGATCGTGGCGGCCCTCTCGGGCGGCTGTCGCGGTTGTGGTCGTAAGACACTGTTGTGGTCGTAGTGGTCACGCCGCGGCCCTACCCGCCAGGCGGCGCGTGGGCCACACTTCCCTGCGTGGGTCGTCGCGTCTCGTTGGCAGGTCAGTTCCTGCTGTTCCAGCTCACCATCGTGCTGGTGGTGGTGCTCACCGTCGCGGCGGCCTCGCTGGCGCAGAGCCACGCCAGCTTCACCCGCGCGGAGGGCCGCCGGATGCTGTCCGTCGCCGAGACCGTGGCCGACACCTCGACCGTCGTCGCCGGGCTGTCGGACGGTTCCCTCTCCGGCGGGCTGCCGGGGGCGGGGGAGTCGGCACGGGCGCAGTCCGGCGCGTCGTACGTCATCATCACCAACCCGCAGCGCCGGGTGCTGTGGTCGCCGTACCCGCAGGACCACAACGACCGGCTGGCCCGCGTGGAGCCGTTTCCCCGCTTCTGGGTCGGCGAGTCGCGGCACAACGGCGCCGACGTCGTCGAGGCGCGGGTGCCGGTGCTCTCCGACGGCGACTTCGGGCATGCGGTGGGCGAGACCCTCGGCTTCGTCGTCGTGGGGAGCAACAGCCCGTCGGTGCTCACCCGGCTGGAGCAGGCCGCGCCGGCGCTGCTGATCTACGTCGGCATCGCCGGCGTGCTCGGCGTACTCGGTTCGCTGCTGCTGTCGCGCCGGGTGAAGCGGCAGACCCTCGGTCTGGAGCCGGACGAGATCACACGTCTGGTCGAGCACCGCGAGGCGATGCTGCACGGGCTCCGGGAGGGCGTCATCGGCGTCGACCGGAGGGGCTGCGTGACCTTGCTGAACGACGAGGCGTGCCGGCTGCTCGGTCTCAGCGCCGATGCTGTGGGCTCGACGGTGCAGGAGCTGCCCGTCGAGCCGGTGCTCGCCGAGGTGCTGGTCGGCGCCAGCACCGGAGAGGAACGCGTGCTGCCCGCCGGCGGACGGGTCCTGGTGCTCAACCGGATGCCGCTGCAGATCCGGGGCGGCTCGGTCGGGTGGGTCACGACCTTGCGCGACCGCACCGACCTGGTGGACCTGCAGCGCGAGTTGACCGCTTCGCGGGGCGTGACCGACGCGCTGCGGTCGCAGGCGCACGAGTTCACCAACCGGCTGCACACCATCGCGGGGCTGGTGGAGCTCAGGGAGTACGACGAGGTGGTGCGGTTCGTGGAGCTGGCGTCACGCAGCCACCGGGACCTGGTCAGCGACGTCGTGGCGCGGGTCGAGGACCCGGCGGTGGCCGCACTACTGGTGGCCAAGGCGTCCCGCGCCGGTGAGCTGTCGGTCGGCTTCGAGCTCAGTGCGGACACCGGGCTGGGCCGCATCGGGGACGCCTTGTCCGCGGACCTGGTCACGGTCGTCGGCAACCTCGTCGACAACGCCCTCGAGGCGGTCGCCCGCTGCGGTGGGGACGTCACCGTGACGATCCGTTGCGACGGCGACGCGGTGCACGTGCGGGTCAGCGACACCGGGCCCGGCGTCGACCCCGGCCTCGCGGAGCGGGTCTTCGCGCAAGGGTTCTCCACCAAGGCCGCGCAGAGTGGCGAGCCGCACGGCTGGGGGCTGGCGCTGACCCGGCTCGTGTGCGAGCGCCGTGGCGGTCACGTCGCGGTGTCGAACGACGGCGGAGCGGTGTTCGATGCCTGCCTGCCGACCAGGCAGGAGGCCGCGCTGTGACCGCGGACGTGCGCGTGCTCGTGGTCGACGACGACTTCATGGTGGCCCGGATCCATCGTGGCTTCGTGGAACGGATGGACGGGTTCGAGGTGGTCGGCGAGGCGCGGAGCGGCGCCGACGCGCTGGCCGCGGTCGAGCGGCTTCGGCCCGACCTGGTGCTGCTCGACATCTACCTGCCCGACATCAGCGGACTCGACGTGCTCCGCAGGCTGCGTGCCGCGGGCAACGAGGTCGACGTGCTGGTGATCACGGCCGCGCAGGACGCCGAGACCGTGCAGGCCTCCATGCGCGGCGGCGTCGTGCACTACCTGATCAAGCCGTTCAGCTTCGACGTGTTCCGTGACCGGATGGAGCACTTCGCGCACGCGCGGCGGCGGTTGCAGGCGACGCCGGAGGTGGCGCAGCAGGACGTGGACGCGGCCTTCGCCGGCGCCGAGCCGGTCGGCACCCGGTCTCGTCGGCTGCCGAAGGGCCTGACGGCGGAGACCGCGGCTCTGGTGGAGCACGCCGTACGGGGTGTCGACGGCGACATCGGCGCGAGCGAGTGCGCCCGGGCTGTCGGGCTGTCGCGGGTGAGTGCGCGGCGCTACCTCGAGCACTTCGTCAACACCGGCCTGGCCGAGGTGACGCTGCGCTATGGCAGCGCCGGCCGGCCGGAACGTCGCTACCGGTGGCGGTGACGCGCTGCGGTCACCCGTCCGTGAGCGCGTCGAGGAACTCCGCGGCCCAGCGGTCGATGTCGTGCTCCAGGACGTACCGGCGCATCGCGCGCATGCGCTTCTGCACGTCTCGTGGGTCGGCGCTCATCGTGTTGAGCAGGATCTCCTTGAGCCCGTTGATGTCGTAGGGATTGATCAGGTACGCCTGCTTGAGCTCGGCCGCCGCCCCCGCGAACTCGCTGAGCAGCAGCGCGCCGTCGTCCTGGAAGCGGCAGGCGACGTACTCCTTGGCCACGAGGTTCATCCCGTCGCGCAACGGCGTCACCACCATGACGTCGGCCGCCCGGAACAGCGCAGCCATCTCGTTACGGGAGAACGAGGTGTGCATGTAGTTGATCGCCGGGGTGCCGATGCGCCCGTAGTCGCCGTTGATGTTGCCGACGAGGCGCTCGATGTCGTCGCGGAGCACGCGGTACTGCTCGACGCGCTCGCGGGACGGCGTCGCGACCTGGATGAACACCGCGTCGTCGACGGTGATGTCCCCGTCGCGCAGCAGCTCGCCGAAGGCACGCAGACGCTGGCGGATGCCCTTGGTGTAGTCGAGCCGGTCCACTCCGAGCAGGACCCGCTCGGGGTTGCCGACCTCGTCGCGCAGCTCCTTGGCGCGCGCCTCCGTCTCCGGTGACCTGGACAGCTCGACCAGTCCCTCGGAGTCGATCGAGATCGGGAACGCGCGGGCCCGCACCGTGCGTCCGTCGGGCAGCCGGACCATGTCCCGGTGGGTCTTGTGCCCGGTCAGGGAGCGGACCAGCCGCGCGAAGTTCGCCGCGTTGGCGGGCACCTGGAAGCCGACCAGGTCCGCGCCGAGCAAGCCCTCGATGATCCGCCGCCGCCACGGCAGCTGCATGAACAGCTCAGTCGGCGGGAACGGAATGTGCAGGAAAAAGCCGATCCGCAAGTCGGGGCGCAGCTCTCGCAGCATCTGCGGCGCCAGCTGCAGCTGGTAGTCGTGGATCCACACCACCGCGTCCTGAGCGGCGAGGTCGGCCGCACGCTGGGCGAACCGCTGGTTCACCCGCACGTAGGCGTCCCACCACTCCCTGTGGAACTCCGGAGCCACGATCACGTCGTGGTAGAGCGGCCAGAGGGTGCCGTTGGAGAAGCCCTCGTAGTACTCCTCGACCTCGTCGCCGGACAGGGGGACCGGCACCAGCGTCAGACCGTCCTGCTCGAAGGGGTCGAGGTCCTCGACGTCGCCGCCGGGCCAGCCGATCCAGGCGCCGTGGTGCCGGCGCAGCACGGGTTCCAGCGCGGTCACGAGCCCGCCGGGGGAGGGGCGCCAGGTCATCGTTCCGTCCGGTGCCTCCACCCGGTCGACCGGCAGCCGGTTGGCGACCACGACCATGTCGCTGGTCATCTGTCTCTTCCGACGTGGGGCGCGCTTCTTCGACCGAGGACCGGCGCTCCGGGTCTTCTCATCAGGCACGGGATCCTCCCTGGCGGCGTCCTCCCGACCCTATCCGCCGGGGCCGGGCGTGCCCACCTCGGCTAAGGTGCCTGCGGCGCCCGTCCGGGAGCGAGAACGGCCCGGCAAACGGCCGCAACGCGCACCGCGAGTCAGAATGACACCGGTGTGCTTCTCACATACGATGACCCGGAGTTGACCGCTACCAGGGGGATCGAGGCTCATGGCTGGCAGTGATGCCGCGAACGCCGCAGACGCCGCGAACACCGACATGCTGACGTCGGGCCAGGCCGCCCGTGCCGCGGAGGCGCTGTCGGAGCGTGACCAGGACATCCTCGGGTTCGAGCGCCAGTGGTGGAAGTACGCCGGCGCCAAGGAGCACGCGATCCGCGAGAAGTTCGACATGTCGGCGACGCGGTACTACCAGGTCCTCAACGCGCTGATCGACAAGGAGTCCGCCATGGCGTTCGACCCACTGCTGGTCAAGCGGTTGCGCCGGCTCCGCTCCGCACGCCAGCGCGCGCGGTCCGCCCGTCGCCTCGGTTTCGAAGTGTGACGCGATGAGGTCCCGCGAGCAGGTCGGTCAGCAGGGCCAGGCCATGCCGTCGATCGTGGCGGTGGTGAGCGTTGTCGCGATCGTCGTCGCGATGGTCGCGTTCCTCGCCGCGGGCGGCGACGACACCGCCGCCGAGCCGCAGGCGGAGCGCGAGACAACCAGCCCACCGGCGTCCACCACGCCCACCACGACGGCCAGCCCACAGGGCCCGCAGACCGCGGCTCAGGCACCGCCGCGCGAGCAGGCCGACCGAGCCGACCGCAAGCAGGACAAGAAGCCGAAGGCGAAGCCGCGACAGCAACGGCAGCAGCGGGCCGCTCCCGAGTCCAGCGCTCCCGACGTCTACGTCGAGGTCTACAACAACACCTCGATCAGTGGCCTGGCCGCCCAGCGGGCCGCCGAGCTGCAGGACGCGGGTTGGCAGGTCATCGGCGTGGACAACTGGTTCGGCGACATCCCGGCCAGCACGGTCTACTACCCGGCCGGCTTCGAGGCGGAGGCCGACGCGCTCGCCGAGACGCTGGGCGTCGACCGGGTCCGTGGCGCCGTGGCGCCGATGAAGTTCGACCGGCTCACGGTGATCTTGACCCCCGACGCCACCTGACCTTGGCTGGGGGAGTGGCCGGGGTCGACGCGCGCACCGAGCAGGGACGTGCCGGGCTCGCGGCGCTCGTCCACGACCCGGGCTCCGCCCTGGTGGCGTTCGACTTCGACGGCACGCTGGCCCCCATCGTGCCCGACCCCGCGCAGGCGCGCGCCCATCCGGGCGCCGTCGCGGCGCTGACCGGGCTGGCCCGTCACGTAGGCCACACGGCGATCATCACCGGCCGTCCGGCCGCGACCGCGGTCGAGTACGCCGGGCTGCGTGGCGCGCCGGGACTGGCTGACCTCACCCTGCTCGGCCACTACGGCCTGGAGCGGTGGGACCCGGCGTCCGACCAGGTGTCCGCGCCGGCACCGCCGGCCGGGGTCGAGCAGGTCCGCCAGCGCCTGCCCGCGCTGCTGGAGTCGGCGAAACTGCCCGACGCCTACGTCGAGGACAAAGGGACCTCGCTCGGCGTACACACCCGGCGGTTGCCCGACCCGCAGGAGGCGTTCGACCGGCTACGGCAGCCGCTGCAGGACCTGGCCGACGAGGTGGGGCTGGTGCTCGAGCCAGGGCGGCTGGTGCTGGAGCTGCGGCCGAGGGGGATGGACAAGGGCGCTGCCTTGCGTGCGCTGGTGGAGGAGCTCGGGGCGCGGACGGTGGCGTTCGTCGGCGACGACCTGGGCGACCTGCCGGCGTTCGACGCCGTCGACGCGCTACGCGCCGAGGGGCTCGCCGGTCTGCTGGTCTGCTCCGGATCCACCGAGGAGGCGGCGGTGGCCGAGCGTGCCGACGTGGTCGTCGACGGGCCGGAGGGCGTGGTGGCGTTGCTGCGGGCGCTGACGGCGCTGCTCGACCGGCGGTGAGCGTGGCTCAGCCGTGCACGATCACCCGGCGGATGACCTCGTTCCTGACCGTCGGGCGGGCCGTCACCACGACCGGGCCGTCGCAGTTCCAGCACCGGGGCTCGGCGTCGTGGGAGCGTCCTTGTACGTCGCAGGCGCGGCACTCCCACGCGGCCATGACTTGCTGGCTCATCCGGCTCTTCCTCTCGCGGCGCGCAGACAGATCGTGAGGTTGCGCCGCTTTCGGGAAGTGTTCCTCCGCCCGGGCGCCGGTAAACCGCCCGGGAGTGGCAGCCGCTGCCGTACGCCGACCCCCGTCATGCTGGGGTCCATGCAGCCGTGGCAGGTCAAGCGCGTCCTGAACTGGGCCAACCTGAGCACCCCGCTCGGTCTCCTGGTGGCGCGCGCCGGCGGCGCCGACGTCCGAGCCGGCCCGCGCGGCCTGCTGCTCGGCTCCGGGTACCGGCTGCGGTTGCCTGCGGCCTCGGCCTTCACCGTCGGCAACGTCGTCTTGACCCGGCACGGCGACGGCTGGCTGCTGACCCGCCCCCGGCTGCTGCACCACGAGGAGGAGCACACCTGGCAGTACGTCGCGCTGCTCGGGCTGCCGCTGCTGCCCCTGTACGTCGTGGCGGCGGGCGTGTCGTGGCTGTGGGCGCGCGACTTCTCCTCGTACAACCCGTTCGAGCGGCTGGCCGGGCTGGCCGACGGGGGCTACCCCGCACCGAGACGGCGGTTCTCGCATGGTGGACCCAGGTGACGCCATTCGAGACGCCTCCCCTACGCTGGGGGCAGCTCATCCAGAGGGGCAGAGGGAAACGGCCCGACGAAGCCCCGGCAACCAGTCAGTCATCGCGTGACGCGAGGCCAGACCACCTCGTCGACTGATCAGGTGCCACGTCCGTCCTGAACCGAGAGCCGGGTCAGGGAAGATGAGGAGGAGGCCCTCTTGAGCGCGACCCTGCAAGACTCCCAGACCGGCCTGCGTGAAGGTGCCTTCGGCCACGCGACCGCACTGGTCTGCCGCGAGTGCGGCCACCGGCAGCCGCTCGGGCCGTTCTACGCCTGCGAGGAGTGTTTCGGCCCGCTGGAGGTCGGCTACGACTTCCCGGCGCTCACCCGCGAGCAGATCGAGGCCGGGCCCAAGAACATCTGGCGCTACCAGCCCCTGTTGCCGGTTCCCGCCGACGTCGCCTCCTTCCCGCAGATGGACCCCGGCTTCACGAGGCTGCTGCGTGCCGACAACCTCGCCCGGGAGCTCGGCATCAGGCGCCTGTGGGTCAAGGACGACTCCGGCAACCCCACTCACTCGTTCAAGGACCGGGTCGTCGCGATGGCGCTCTCCGCGGCACGCGAGCTGGGCCTCGAGGTCTTCGCATGCCCCTCCACCGGCAACCTCGCCAACGCGGTCGCCGCCGCCGCGGCCCGGGCCGGCATGAAGAGCGTGGTGTTCATCCCGCACGACCTCGAGACCCCCAAGGTCGTCACCACCGCGGTGTACGGCGGCACGCTGGTCGCGGTCAAGGGATCCTACGACGACGTGAACCGGCTGGCGTCGGAGATCGCCGGCGAGGAGGAGGGCTGGGCCTTCGTCAACGTCAACGTCCGTCCCTTCTACTCCGAGGGCTCGAAGACGCTCGGCTTCGAGGTCTGCGAGCAGCTCGGGTGGCGGCTCCCGCAGCAGGTGGTCATCCCGGTCGCCTCGGGCTCCCAGCTGACCAAGGTCGACAAGGCCTTCGGCGAGCTCACCAGGCTCGGGCTGCTGGAGGAGTCGCCGTACCGGATCTACGGCGCCCAGGCCCACGGCTGCTCGCCGGTTGCCGCGGCCTTCAAGGACGGTCATGACGTGGTCCGGCCGGTGCGCCCGGACACGATCGCGAAGTCGCTGGCGATCGGTAACCCCGCCGACGGCAACTACGTGCTGGACGTCTGCCGGCGGACCGGAGGCGCGGTCGAGGACGTCACCGACGACGAGGTGCTCGAAGGCATCGAGCTGCTGGCCAGGACCGAGGGCATCTTCGGCGAGACCGCCGGCGGGGTCACCGTGGCGACGTTGAGAAAGCTGGTCCGGACGGGCCAGCTCGACCCTGACGCCGAGACCGTGGTGTTCAACACCGGCGACGGGTTGAAGACCCTCGACGCGGTCGCGGGGCGGGTCGGCCCCGCGGCCACCATCGAACCGACGTACGAAGCATTCAAGGCGGCCATCTAAGGCGCCGCCGCCACCCCGGTCCGAGCCGATCTCCGAGGAGGAGCCCCGCCCATGAGCGTCAGCGTCCGCGTCCCCACGATCCTGCGCACCTACACCAAGGGGGAGTCGGAGGTCACCGCCGACGGCTCCACGCTGTCGGAGGTGCTCGACTCGCTCGACGCGGCGTACCCCGGGATCAAGGGCCGTGTCGTCGACGAGCAGGGCAAGCTCCGGCGCTTCGTCAACGTGTACGTCGGAAACGAGGACGTGCGGTTCGCCGAGGGGCTCGAGACCAAGACGCCGGCCGGCAGCCAGGTGTCGGTGATCCCGGCGGTCGCCGGAGGCTGAGCGACATAGAGACCGGGGCACGGAACGCGTCCGTGCCCCGGTCGAGCCTCGTCGCACCCACGAGGTACCCGAAAGTTACGTGCAGGCCGAGGAACCGGTCAATAGTCCGAATGGGCCCCCTTCGCGGGCGCGTCCCGGACCGGCTACGGGCAGCAGTGGCGGTGGCCCGAACCCCCCTGCGGTTCAGGCCACCGCCACCTCTGTGCCCCGGGATCCCGGTGTGACGCACCGTAGTCAACTGATTACGCTCGGGTCAAGCGCCGGCCGGGGCCGTAGCGCCTAGACGAGAGTCGGAGACGGGAGCAGTCTGGACAACAGGTGGGAGCAGACGAAGAACGAGCCGGCAGGGAGGGTGTGCGATGGATGCTCGCGAGCGCGTCATCGTGTGTGGGATCGACGGCTCTCCAGCGTCGCAGCGGGCGCTGGAGTGGGCGGTGGGCGAGGCGAGGTACCGCGGATGCCGCCTGCGCGTCGTGACCGCGTGGACCTGGGACGGCGTCGAGGGGATGATGGCGCCGACGACGCCCGCGGACGCGCGCAGCCAGGCCGAGATCGTCCAGCGGCGCGCCCTGCTGGCCGCGCTGGACGGCGTCGAGAAGCCTCCGGAGGTCGAGCGCCGCCTGGTGAACGGCCGGCCCAGCGAGGCGCTGTGCACCGCGGGGGTGGACGCGGACATGCTGGTGCTGGGCAGCCGCGGCCACACCACCGTGCACGACGTGTTCGTCGGCTCGACCAGCCAACGGGTGATCCGGCACGCGGGCTGCCCGGTCGTGCTGCTGCCCGACCCGCGGCACGTGGAGCACGAGATGCGGCGTTCGCGCCGGCGTCGGGTGACGATGACGGAGCCCCCGGCCGCGACCCCGATGTTCTGACGCCCTGGACGCCGGCCCGCGGAGGGACACCGCCCCGGCGGACCGGATGGGGCGCCGCCCGGGCCGGTACGCCTCGGCTTGCACTCACGGGGGCCGAGTGCTAAAACTGGCGTTGGCACTCTCGGGGTGAGAGTGCCACCAGAACCGGGTCGATGAGGCCTCGGCGGCTGCGGGAAGGGACCGCGACGCACCGGGGCCGGCCGTCGCGGGCGTCGGGCCGGTCATCAGTTCCTCTAGCGGGAGGACTCGCAGGAGTTATGCCCAAGACCATCGCATTCGACGAGGAAGCACGGCGCTCCCTCGAGCGCGGCATGAACATTCTCGCCGACGCCGTGAAGGTGACGCTGGGCCCCAAGGGCCGCAACGTCGTCCTCGAGAAGAAGTGGGGGGCGCCGAC
>DATABY010000194.1:0-5444 GCA_036259355.1 Nocardioidaceae bacterium | reverse complement strand
TTGATCGCGATGAACTCGACGCCCTTGAGGCCAACCTCGATCATCCGGTTGACCGCGTTGACGCCACCGCCGCCGATGCCGACGACCTTGATGACCGCGAGGTAGTTCTGCGGTGCTGCCACGACGAGCGCCTCTCGCTTGTATGTGTGACCGCCGCGTGCGCGACGGTGTCCGGCCAGTGGGGAAGGTCGGTCCCGGTGTTTCCAACTCTCACCCTCAAGTAGAGGGTTATAGTTATGTCAACCTGAACACTGACGGGGAAGTTACGCGAGAGCCTTCGGCGCGACCAAGCAACACGCCGCGCGCGTCGCGAGCGTTTCGAATTTCTGTTGCCCAGCGGGCGAACGAAGGGAGTCAGCCCACCTTGAGGGTGGGCGAACCGGGCACGCTGACGTCGTACACGCTCGCGTCGCGCTTGATCAGCGCGCTCAGCACCTTCGCCTTCAGTGCCGAGCTGTCCGCACTCCCCCAGACGACCTCCCGCCCGTCGCGCAGCTGCAGGGCGATCGAGTCCATCGTGGTCGCCTCGACCTCGGCCACCCGCCTGGCCAGGTCACGCGGAAGCATCGCCACCACGGCCGCGGCCTCCCGCGCCGCCTGCGGGTGCTGGCCCACCGTCATCACCGGCAGCCGGTCACGCGGCTCGGCCACCGAGCGGAACATCACGCCCTCCGCGTCGATCAGCCGGTAACGCCCACCCGTGCTGACCGCGGCGACCGGGGTGCGCTCGGTCACCTCGACCACGACCGTGTGCGGCCACGACCGGCCGATCTCGGCCCGCGACACCACCGGCACCCGCTCGACGCGGGCCCGGACGGCGTCGACGTCCACCCGCGCCAGCGGCTCACCGACGGGAACCGCCGCAGCCTCCCTGATCTGCTGGGCCGGAACGGTGCGGACACCGCCGACCTCCACACGCTCCACGGCCAGCACCGACGACACGAACACCAGCCATCCCGCACCCGCCACCAGCCCCACCAGCACCAGCAGCAGCAGCGCCCGGCGCAGCGTCGCCCACCGCCGCGCCCACGCGCGGCGCGCGAACCGGCGCCGGCTTGACGCGCCCCGGGCCCTCATCCGCCGCTCACGCCCGGCCCACCGCCGGCACGCGCGGACAGTGCAGACAGCACCTGAGGCGCCAGCTGGGTGACGTCCCCGGCCCCGAGGGTGAGTACGACGTCCCCGGACGCCGCCATGGCGACCAGCCGCGGCACCACGCGGTCGCGCACGGGCTCGAAGACCGCGTCCACGTCATCAGGGTCACCGGGCACCTGGCGCGCGATCAGGCCGCCGTCGACACCCGGCTCTGGCTCCTCACGTGCGGCGTACACGTCCATCACCACCACGCCGTCGGCGAGTGCGAGCGCCTGCGCCATCTCGGTCGCGAACAGCCGTGTCCGGCTGTACATGTGCGGCTGGAAGCACACCACCAGCCGTCCCCGGTCGGCCAGGTGCCGGCCGGCCACGATGTCGGCGCGGATCTCGGTGGGGTGGTGCGCGTAGCTGTCGTAGACCCGGACGCCGTCCGCGGTGCCCTTCAGCTCCATCCGGCGTCGGGTGCCGGTGAAGCCCTCGAGCCCCTTGCGGAGGTCGGCGAGGTCGAAACCGAGCGCCAGCCCGGCCGCGAGGGCGCAGGCCGCGTCGAGCACGTAGTGCTGCCCGGGGATCTGCAGGGTGACCCGGCCCATCTCCCGGCCGCGCCAGCGCACGTCGAAGGTCGAGGTCGCGGCCGCGAACGTGGTGCCGCGCACCTGCAGGTCGGCGTCGTCGCTCTCGCCGACACCGACCACGGCGAGGGCGCGACCACGTGCCACACCGGCCAGCCGGCGGGCACCGGGGTCGTCGACGCAGCACACCACGAAGCCCGCCGGGTCGATGCGGTCGAGGAACTGCTCGAACGCCGCGAAGTACGCCTGCTCGCTGCCCCAGTTGTCGAGGTGGTCGGCCTCGACGTTGGTGACGACGGCGGCGTACGGCGAGTAGACGAGGAAGGCGCCGTCGCTCTCGTCGGCCTCGGCCACGAAGATCTCCCCCGCCCCGGCGTGGGCGTTGGTTCCCGAGACGGTGAGCTCGCCGCCGATGGCGTACGACGGGTCGGCACCGGCGGCAAGCAACGCCACGGTCAGCAGCGAGGTGGTCGTGGTCTTGCCGTGCGTGCCCGCGACGGCCACCACCCGGCGGTCCCGCATCACCGCGTCGAGGCCGGCCGAACGCGGCAGCAGCCGCAGGCCGCGGCGCCGGCCCTCCCGCACCTCGGGGTTGTCCTCGCGGACCGCGGTGGAGACCACGAGCGTGTCGGCGTCGGCGACGTGCGCGGCATCGTGGCCGACGTAGCAGCGGGCTCCGCGCTCGACGAGGTCGTCGAGCACCGGCGACGAGGCCGCGTCGCTGCCGGACACGCGCACACCGCGGGCCAGCATGATGCGGGCTATGGCGGACAGCCCGGCACCGCCGATCCCGACGAAGTGGACGTGGCCGAGGTCCTCCAACGGCAGGCGCTCCTCGGGAACGGGCAGTCTCATCCGGCTCCCCCGGACCGCTCCCCCGCCACCTCGAGCACCATCTCGGCGAGCCGCTCGTCGGCGTCGCGCGGGATGAGGCCCTCCGCGGCCGCGCCCATCGCCGCCAGCCGCTGCGGGTCGGTCAGCAGCGCGGGCACGTGCTCGGCAACCCACGCCGGGGTCAGGGCCGTGTCGTCGACCAGCACGCCACCGCCGGCCTCCACGACCGCGCGGGCGTTGAATGCCTGCTCGCCGTTGCCGTGCGGCAGCGGCACGAACACGGCGGGGATCCCGAGCGCGGCGACCTCGGTGACGGTGTTCGAGCCGCACCGGCACACCATCGCGTCCGCGGCGCTGTAGGCGAGGTCCATCCGGTCGACGTACGGCACCACGACGTATGGCGGGTCCCCTGCACCCGGGATCACCGCGACCTCACCCTTGGGACCGGCGACGTGCAGCACCTGCACGCCGGCGGCTGCCAGCGCGCCGGCCGCCCCGGCGACTGCCTCGTTCAGCCGGCGGGCGCCCTGCGAGCCACCGGTCACCAGGAGCGTCGGACGCTGCGGGTCGAGCCCGAAGACGTCGCGCGCCTCGCCGCGGAGCGCGTCGCGGTCGGTCCCGGAGATGAGGGTCCGGATCGGCAGGCCGGTGTAGCGGGCGTGCCGCAGCCGCGTGTCGGGGAACGACGTAGCCACGTGGGGAGTGCAGACCCGAGCGGCGAACTTGTTCGCGATGCCCGGCAGGGCGTTGCCCTCGTGCGCGACCAGCGGCACGCCGCGGCGCTTGGCGACGACGTACGCCGGCACCGAGACGTAGCCGCCGAAGCCGACGACGACATCGGGGCGCACCCGCTCGAACACCTCCTGCGTCGCCCGCACCGCGCCCCGGAGCCGGCCCGGCAGCCGTACCAGGTCACTGCTGGGACGTCGGGGCAGCGGCACCGGCGGAATCAGCTCCAGTGGCAGGCCGGCCTCGGGGATCACGCGCACCTCGATGCCGCGCGGCGTGCCCAGCGCCGTCACCTCGGCGTCCGGACGCAGCCGGCGCAGCGCGTCGGCGGTCGCGATCAGCGGTGAGGTGTGGCCGGCGGTGCCGCCACCGGCCATCAGGACCCGCAGACCCACCGGTCACCTACCTCGCTGTCGTGGTACCAGTCCCCAGCGCACGGCCAGGCTCTGCCTGTGGTGGGCGCGCCACGCCACAGCGGCTCCGGGCTCCGTCTTGGCCAGGTTGGTCAGCAGCCCCAGGGCCACCAGCGTGGGCACCAGCGCCGAGCCACCATAGGACACCAGCGGGAGCGGGATTCCGATGACCGGCAGCAAGCCGAGGACCATGCCGATGTTGATCAACGCCTGCGCCGACACCCAGATGGTGATCCCGGCCGCGGCGTACCGGGCGAACGGGTCCTTGGTGCGCGTGGCGATGCGCAGCCCGGCGTAGGCGAGCACGCCGAACAGCCCCAGCACGACCAGGGTGCCGAACAAGCCGAGCTCCTCACCGATGATCGCGAAGATGAAGTCGTTGTGGGCCTCCGGCAGCTTGCCCTCCCACTTCTGCGTGCTGGCGCCGAGACCCACGCCCCACCAGCCGCCGTTGGCGAGCGCGAAGAACCCGTGCGCGGCCTGCCACCCGGTGTCCTGGTAGTCGGCGAACGGGTTGGCGAAGTTGGTCAGCCGCTCGACGCGGCTCGAGCTCAGCGACACCAGGAACATCGCCAGCGCGCCGACAGCCAGGAAGGCGCCGGCGAACAGGCGCAGCGGCGCTCCGACGACGTAGAGCATGCCGAGGATGACCGCGAACAGCACCAGGGCGGTGCCGAGGTCGCGCTGACCGACGACGAGGCCGGCGATGACCACCGACACCGGCACCATCGGCCACAGCAGCCGGCGCCACTCGTTGAGTCGGCGGCCCCGGCGCGCGTACAGGGCGGCGAGCCAGAGCACCAGCGCCAGCTTGGCCACCTCCGACGGCTGGATCCGGAACGGGCCGCCGAACGATATCCAGTTGCGGTTGCCGTTGACCTCGATCCCCAGCGGTGAGTAGGTCAGCAGGAGCAGCCCGGCGCTGAGCGCCAGGAACGCGCCGGCCAGCCGGCGCACCAGCCGCAGCGGCAGGCGCGCGGCCACCCACGCGCAGGGCAGCGCGACAGCCACCCAGACCGCCTGCCGGAAGAAGATCGAGTACGAGCTGCCCGTCTGGTAGTGCGACAGCACGCTGGAGGCGCTGAGCACCATCAACAGCCCGAGCGCGAGCAGCAGGCCGGTCACGCCGCGGACGAGATGGTAGGACGTGAGCGGCCGGTCGAGGGTGCGCCCCACGGCGGCGACGAAGCCGCGGTCGGAGGCTCGCTCCCCGGTCGTGGTTGCCACGTCAGCCCCTTCTAGGGACGACCTCTCGCGAGTCGTCGTACCGCCGCGGCGAACGCGTCACCACGCGCGGCGTAGTTGGCGAACATGTCCATGGACGCGCATCCGGGCGCGAGCAGCACGGTGTCTCCGGGGCGGGCCACCGCGGCCGCCTCGGCCACGACGCGGTCCATGACGCCAGTCTCGGTGTCGGCGACCTCGATCAGGCGGACATCGGGCGCGTGTCGCGAAAGCGCGTCGGCGATCACGGCGCGGTCGGCGCCGACCAGCACGACCGCGCGCAGCCGCTCCCGCACGCTGCGCACCAGGTCGTCGAAGCGGGCGCCCTTGGCCAGCCCGCCGGCCACCCACACCACCGGGTCGTAGGCCGACAGCGAGGCTGCCGCCGCATGCGGGTTGGTGGCCTTGGAGTCGTCGACGTAACGGACGCCCGAGTGCTCCGCGACCGTCGCGATCCGGTGCGCGTCGGGGGTGAACGCCCGCAGGCCGGCGCGCACCGCATCGCCGAGGTCGCGCAGATCCGCGGCGTGCGCTACGTCGACGACTCCAAGGCCACCAACCCGCACGCGGCGACCGC
>DATABY010000193.1:0-13504 GCA_036259355.1 Nocardioidaceae bacterium | reverse complement strand
ACACCAGGGGCCGCGAGATCGACGGCGCCTGCGGGCAGCTGGCGGCGACCGAGGCGTGAGCGCGGCCCCCGCGACCGAAGCGAGGGAGCAGTCAAACCAGCGACGGGCGACCTGCGAGGGAGCCGTCGAGGCCCCCGGCTGAGGAGGCCGTTCCGGAGGCGACACGCCGGCGGGTCCGTCGGCATCGGCACCGTCGGCGCGGACGGGGTGGTGGCGAGGAGCGGGACCAACGGCGAGACTATGGCCCCATGGGCCGCTACCGCGACGAGTACACCCGCAGCATCAACGACCCCGAGGGCTTCTGGCGCGACCAGGCGGCGCTGGTCCACTGGTCGCGCCGGCCCCAGCGAGTCCTGGACGACTCCCATCCGCCGTTCTACCGCTGGTACCCCGACGCCACCCTCAACACCTGCTACAACGCCCTGGACCGGCACGTCGTCGACGGCCGCGCCGACCAGCCGGCGCTGATCTACGACAGCCCGGTGACCCAGACCCAGGCCACCTTCACCTACGCCGAGCTGCTGGAGGACGTGGCCGCCTTCGCGGGTGCGCTGCGCGCTCTGGGGGTGGGCCGCGGCGACCGGGTGGTCGTCTACATGCCGATGATCCCCGAGGCCGTGGTCGCGATGCTCGCCTGCGCCCGGCTGGGCGCGGTGCACTCGGTGGTGTTCGGCGGGTTCGCGGCCCGCGAGCTCGCGGTGCGCATCGACGACGCGACCCCGACGGTGGTGGTGTCGGCCTCCTGCGGCGTCGAGCCGGGGCGGGTCGTGGAGTACAAGCCGCTGCTGGACCGCGCGCTCGAGCTGTCCGAGCACCAGCCAGCCCACTGCGTCGTGGTGCAGCGCGACGCCTGCCAGGCGAGCCTGCAGGAGCCGCGCGACGTCGACTGGCGGACCGCGATGCGGGCCGGGCGCGCGGACCCGGCCGGCTGCGAGGTCGTGGCCGCCACCGACCCGCTGTACGTGCTCTACACCTCCGGCACCACCGGCAAGCCCAAGGGCATCGTCCGTGACAACGGCGGGCACGCGGTCGCGCTCGCGTGGTCGATGCGCAACGTCTACGACGTGCGACCAGGACAGATCTGGTGGACCGCCTCCGACGTCGGCTGGGTGGTCGGGCACTCCTACATCGTCTACGGGCCGCTGCTGGTCGGCGCGACCACCGTGCTGTACGAGGGCAAGCCCGTCGGTACGCCCGACGCCGGCGCGTTCTGGCGGGTCGCCTCCGAGCACGCCGTGAGCGCGCTGTTCACCGCGCCGACCGCGTTCCGGGCGATCAAGAAGGAGGACCCCGAGGGCACCTTCATCGGCAAGTACGACCTCTCCTCGCTGCGCACGCTGTTCCTCGCGGGGGAACGGCTGGACCCCGAGACCTACGAGTGGGCGACCCGGCAGCTCGGCATCCCGGTCGTCGACCACTGGTGGCAGACCGAGACCGGCTGGGCGGTCGCAGCCAACCTGCGGGGGCTCGAGCCGATGCCGATCAAGCCGGGCTCGCCCACGGTCCCGGTCCCGGGCTACGACGTGCGGATCCTGGACCCGTCCGGCAACGAGATGCCCGCCGGCGGCGAGGGTGCGATCTGCATGCGGCTGCCGCTGCCGCCCGGCACGCTGCCCACGCTCTGGCACGACGACGAGCGCTTCGTGCAGTCCTACCTCAGCCAGTTCGACGGCTACTACCTGTCCGGTGACGGCGGCTACCTCGACGAGGACGGCTACCTGTACGTGATGGGTCGCACCGACGACGTCATCAACGTCGCGGGGCACCGGCTGTCGACCGGGTCGATGGAGGCCGTGATCGCCCAGCACCCGGCGGTGGCCGAGTGCGCGGTGATCGGTGTCGCCGACCCGATGAAGGGCCAGCTCCCGCGCGGCTTCGTCGTGCTGAAGGCGGGCGTCGACATCGACCCCGACCGGCTCAGTGCGGAGATCATCGCGTCGGTGCGCGAGGAGGTCGGCCCCGTCGCGGCGTTCCGGGACGTCTCGGTGGTGCCCGCGCTGCCGAAGACCCGCAGCGGGAAGGTGCTGCGCAAGACCATGCGCGAGATCGCCGACGGCAAGGACCCCGCGATGCCCTCGACGATCGAGGATCCCGGGGTGATCGACACGCTGCGTCCCACGCTGCGCCGCGAGCCGTAACAGCGGGTCAGTGGCCGCCGAGCAGGGGAGCGGCGGCTCGTCCCAGGCGGCTCGGGCGTCGGGTCCACCGCTCCTCCGCGTCGGCGGCCGCCATCAGCCGCAGGCCGGCGTTGATGCCGAGCCAGCGCAGCGGCTCGGGCTCCCAGCGCGGCGAGCGGTGGCCGACCCAGGGGAGCCGGGCCAGGCCGGTGTCGCGCTGCAGCACCAGGTCGGCCAGGGTGCGTCCGGCCAGGTTGGCGGTGCCGACGCCGTCGCCGACATAGCCGCCGGCCCAGGCCATGCCGCGGTCGCGGTCCAGGCCGACCGACGCGCACCAGTCCCGGGGCACGCCGAGGGGGCCACCCCACGCGTGCGTCACCCGCGCCTCGGCCAGCGCGGGGAACAGCAGCACCAGTGCGCGCCACAGCTGCGCGAACACCCGCGGGTCCTGGTCGAAGGAGGCACGCACCCGGGACCCGAAGTGGTACGGCGCTCCGCGGCCCCCGAACGCGATCCGGTCGTCGGCGGTGCGCTGGCCGTAGACGAGAAGGTGGCGTTGGTCGGTGAACGTCTCCCGGCGGTCGAGCCCGATCGCCGCCCACACGTCGGCCGGCAGCGGCTCGGTCGCGATCATCAGCGAGTACAGCGGGGCGACCTGCCGTCGGTGCGCCGGCAGCCGCGGCGTGTAGCCCTCGGTGGCCCGGACCACCACCTCGGCCCGGACGTCGCCGTACGCCGTGCGGACTCGGCCCTTCTCGATCGCGGTGGCGGCGGTGTGCTCGTAGACGACGCCGCCGCGGCGCTCCACCGCCGCGGCCAGCCCGCGCACCAGCCGCAGCGGCTGCAGGGCCGCGCAGTGCGGCGTGTAGGTACCGCCGAGCACGCCACTGGCCCGCACGTGCTTGCCGACGTCCTCGGCATCGAGCAGGTCGAGGTCGGCGGGGGTGGCGCCCCAGGCGCGGGCGGCGGCGACCTCCGCACCGGCGCGGGCCAGCTGCGCCGGCGTACGGGCCACCGAGACGGTCCCGCCCTTGGCGAGGTGGCAGTCGATGCCCTCCAGGTCGACGACCCGCGCGACCTCGTCGATCGTGTCGCGCATCGCCTGCTGCTGGGCCAGCGCGCGCTCGCGCCCGTGCAGGCGCGCCAGCCCCGCGGTGCCCTTGGGGAACAGCGCCGAGCACCAGCCGCCGTTGCGTCCGGAGGCACCGAAGCCTGCGGTCTCGGCCTCGACGACCGCGACCCGGAGGCGGGGGTCGGCCACGAGGAGGTAGTACGCGGTCCACAGCCCGGTGAACCCGCCCCCGACGATCGCGACGTCGACCGCGGTGTCGCCGGCCAGCGCCGCGCGGGGCGCCGGGGGTGCTCCCGCGGTCTCGCGCCAGAGGGGGACGGCCCGGCTCAGCGCACACCCCAGGAGTACGTCTGCTTGCGCAGCCTGAGGTAGACGAAGCTCTCGGTGGCCTTCACGCCGGGGATGGCCCGGATGCGGCCGGAGAGCACCTCCAGCAGGTGCTCGTCGCTCTCGCACACCACCTCGGCCAGCAGGTCGAACGAGCCCGCCGTGATCACGACGTAGTCGATCTCGTCCATGTCCGCGAGCTCGTCGGCGATCGACTCGAGCTCTCCCTCGGCCTTGATGCCCACCATGGCCTGCCGGTGAAAGCCCAGCTCGAGGGGGTCGGTGACCGCGACGATCTGCATCGCGCCCTGCTCCAGCAGCCGCTGCACCCGTTGCCGCACGGCGGCCTCGGAGAGCCCGACCACCTTCCCGATCGCGGCGTACGCGCGACGGCCGTCCTGCTGCAGCTGCTCGATGATCGCCTTCGACACGTCGTCAAGGGAGGAGCCGTTGCGCTCGGTGCGTTGCTCGCCGCTGCGTCGGGGTCTGGTGGCCACGGCTGCATCTTGGCCCTGATGGACACTCAACGCAACTTCCATGTTACGAAACCGTGGCGAAAAGCAACTGTTGCTACGGAATCGCTTGTGCAGCGACAATGTCTTTGACAGTATCCACGTCGCCTGACACATGTTGCGACACAAGGGTGGGCACGGGCGGGCCGCAGCCGGCGCCGAGCCTCCCCACACTTCGGAGGCCCCTCATGAGCAACCGCCGCCGCCTGACGCCACCCCCGCCGTTGCTCCGCTCGCTGCCGAGCGCTCCGCTCACGCGCCGGACGCTGTTGCGGGGCGTCTCCGCGGGCGCGCTCACCGCGGCCGGCGCGGGGATGCTCGCGGCCTGCGGCACCGAGGGTGCCCAGCAGAGCGCGGAGTCGTGCCGGAGCACCGACCGGTCGCGCACCGAGAAGCGGCTGCACTTCTCCAACTGGCCGTTGTACGTCGACGAGGCCCGCGTCAACCGCAACGGCGAACGGCAGACGATTTTCCCCACCCTGGAGCGTTTCGAGAAGCAGACGGGCATCGACGTCGAGTACGTCACCGACGTCAACGACAACGCGGAGTTCTTCGGCATCGTCCGCAACCAGCTCGCGGCCTGCGAGTCCACCGGCCGTGACATGTTCGTGCTGACCGACTACATGGCCGCACGGATGATCGACCTCGGCTGGCTGCAGAAGCTGGACAAGTCGAACCTGCCGAACGTCGAGGCCAACCTGGTCGAGAACCTCAAGAGCCCGCCGTGGGACCCCGACCGCGAGTACGCCGTCCACTGGCAGAGCGGCCTGACCGGCATCGCGTACAACGCCGCGGAGACCGACGAGGTGCGCAGCTTCGAGGAGCTGCTGACGCGGCCCGACCTCAAGGGACGCATCAGCCTGCTGTCGGAGATGCCGGACACGATGCTGTTCATGCTGCTGCTGGTCGGCGCCGACCCGGAGGACTTCACCGACGACGAGTTCGGGCAGGCCACCGAGCGGCTGCAGCAGGCGGTCGACGCCGGGCAGATCCGTGCCTTCACCGGCAACGAGTACTCCCAGGACCTCGTGCGGGGCAACATCGCGGCCTGCGAGGCGTGGTCCGGTGACGTGATCCAGCTGCAGTTCGAGAATCCCAACATCCGGTTCGTCGCACCGGAGGAGGGGCTCTCGCTGTGGAGCGACAACATGCTGGTCCCCAACCAGGCGACGCACAAGACCAACGCCGAAACGCTGATGAACTACTACTACCAGCCCGCGGTGGCCGCCGAGCTCGCCGCGTGGGTCAACTACATCTGCCCGGTGCAGGGGGCGCAGGAGGAGATGCGCAAGATCGACCCCAGCCTGGCCGACAACAACCTGATCTTCCCCGACGAGCAGATGCTGTCCAACACCTACGACTTCATGGCGCTGTCGCAGAGCAAGGAGCAGGAGTACCAGCGGCAGTTCGCCTCGGTGATCGGCGCCTGACGGCCATGGCAGCGACTCCGGGCGACGTCCCGCGCCAGCCGGGTCACTCCGGTGCGGCCGGTTCCGGTGCCGACCTGGTGATGACCGGACTGACCAAGCGGTTCGGGTCGTTCACCGCGGTCGACGCCCTCGGCCTCACCGTCACCAGTGGCGAGTTCTTCGCGCTGCTCGGCCCGTCCGGCTGCGGCAAGACCACGACGTTGCGCATGGTCGCCGGGCTCGAGGAGCCGACCGCGGGGAGCATCAACCTCGGCGGACAGGACATCACCCGGCTCCGCCCGTACCGCCGTCCCGTCAACACCGTGTT
The DNA here is from genome assembly GCA_036259355.1 of Nocardioidaceae bacterium. Taxonomy (GTDB): domain Bacteria; phylum Actinomycetota; class Actinomycetes; order Propionibacteriales; family Nocardioidaceae; genus JALZDI01. Next base: position 7,739 of record DATABY010000193.1, on the reverse strand, counting down.
CCAGAGCTACGCGCTGTTCCCGCACCTCGACATCTACGAGAACGTCGCCTTCGGCCTGCGCCGCCGCAGGAGCCGCGACATCGAGCGCCAGGTCGAGGAGATCCTCGCGCTGGTGGAGCTCTCCGGCTTCGAGCGCCGCCGGCCCGGCCAGCTCTCCGGCGGGCAGCAGCAGCGCGTGGCACTCGCGCGGGCGATGGTCAACCGGCCGCAGGTGCTGCTCCTCGACGAGCCGCTCGGTGCCCTCGACCTGAAGCTGCGCCGGCAGATGCAGATCGAGCTCAAGCGCATCCAGACCGACGTCGGCATCACCTTCGTGCACGTCACGCACGACCAGGAGGAGGCCATGACGATGGCCGACACCATCGCGGTGATGAACGGCGGACTGGTCGAGCAGCTGGGCCGGCCCGAGGATCTGTACGACAACCCGGCGACCACGTTCGTCGCGAACTTCCTCGGCCAGTCCAACCTGGTGCCGGGCCGGATCGTGGACACGGTCGGCGACTACCACGTCGCCGACGTGGCGGGGGAGAAGGTCGGTGTGCTGCGCGGCCGGGCACGCGTGCACGCCGGCGACGTGCTCGTCGGCGTACGGCCGGAGAAGGTCTACCTGTCCACCGCCGAGGACGAGGACACGTCGGGCGCCAACCGCCTCAGCGGCGGCCGCGTCAGCGACGTCAGCTACACCGGCACCAGTACGCAGTACCTCGTGCGGCTGGCCTCCGGCCAGGAGCTGACCGTCTTCGAGCAGAACACCGGGGCGCGCGCGCCGATGTCGGTCGGGCAGCGGGTCGGCCTGCACTGGGCACGCGAGCACACGTTCGCGCTGGACGCCGCGCAGGACATCCACGCCGGCGACGAGACCTACAGCGAGACCTCGGCGGTGGGAGCGGCGCCGTGAGCGTGCTGACCCGCACCCCCGGCGAGCCGGGGGTGGCACCGGCACAGCGCCGCAGGCCGTCCAGGGTGGGCTACCTGCTGCTCCTGCCCGGCATCGCCTGGCTGCTGCTGTTCTTCGCGGTGCCGACGGTCCAGTTGGTCGCGACGTCGTTGTACGACCCCAACGGGTCGCTGGACACCGGGTACGCGATGACGTGGTCGTTCCCCAACTACCTCGACGCGCTCGCGACGTACCGCGAGCAGTTCCTCCGCGGGCTGGTGTACGCCGGCAGCGCGACCGTGCTGGCGTTGCTGCTCGGCTACCCGCTGGCCTACGCCATCGCGTTCAAGGCCGGGCGCTTCAAGAACCTGATGCTGGTGCTGGTGATCGCGCCCTTCTTCACCAGCTTCCTCGTGCGCACCCTGGCGTGGAAGTCGATCCTGGCCGACAACGGGTTCGTGGTGCAGTCCCTGCAGGCGGTCGGGCTGCTGGCCGACGACGGTCGGCTGCTGGCCACGTCGTTCGCCGTGGTCGCCGGTCTCACGTACAACTTCCTGCCGTTCATGGTGCTCCCGCTGTACGCGTCGCTCGAGAAGATCGACCTCCGGTTGATCGAGGCCGGCAGCGACCTCTACGCCGGCAGCCTCACGTCGTGGGCCAGGATCACCCTGCCGCTGTCGATGCCGGGCGTCGTCGCCGGGACGTTGCTGACCTTCATCCCGGCCGCCGGCGACTACATCAACACCCAGCTGCTGGGCAGCCCGTCCCAGTTCACGATCGGCAACGTCATCAACAACACGTTCCTGGTGCAGCTGGACTTCCCGATGGCGGCGGCCTGCTCGGTGATCCTGATGGCGGCGATCGTCGTGCTGGTGCTGCTGTACGTCCGCCGGGCCAACACCGAGGATCTGGTCTGAGTGGGCCTGGGACCGGGCACCGTGCTGACGAGGGGCGGCCGCTGGATCGGCGAACACCTCGTCCTCTTCCTCGGGCTGGTCACGATGCTGTACCTGTTGCTGCCCATCGGCTTCGTGCTGCTGATGTCGTTCAACGACCAGCTGGGCCGGCAGGCGTACGAGTTCCAGGGCTTCACCCTGGACAACTGGCTGAGCCCGTGCGGGCCGGCGGGTCTGTGCGCCTCGGTGGTGAAGAGCGTCCAGATCGGTCTGCTGGCCACGCTGGGCGCCACCGTGCTCGGCACGCTGATGGCCTTCGCGCTGGTGCGGCACCGTTTCCGCGGCCGGTCGACCACCAATGTGCTGATCTTCCTTCCGATGGCCACACCCGAGGTCGTCATGGGCTCGTCGCTGCTGGCGCTGTTCACCGCGGGCGGGCTGGCCGGTCAGTTGGGGTTCTGGTCGATCCTCGTCGCGCACATCATGTTCTGCCTGTCCTTCGTCGTCGTCACGGTGAAGGCACGGCTGCAGGGCATGGAGTCGAGCCTCGAGCAGGCGGCGATGGACCTGTACGCCAACGAGTGGCAGGCGTTCTGGCGGGTGACCTTCCCGTTGGTGTTCCCCGGCATCCTCGCCGCGGCGCTGCTCAGCTTCTCGCTGTCGTTCGACGACTTCATCATCACCAACTTCAACCACGGCAACACGATCACGTTCCCGATGTACGTCTGGGGCTCGGCGCAGCGGGGCATCCCGCCACAGGTGAACGTGATCGGCACGCTGATGTTCGCGGTCGCGCTGGTGCTGGTGCTCGGAGGCGGGATGTTCCGTCGCCGCCGGGGCCATTGACGCCGGGGTGACAAACCAGCGGACTTTGTCTAAGGTTTGATCGCTCTTCGGCGCCGCGCATGCGCCGGCACAACTGCATAAGCCGGCCGCGGTTACGCCGAGTCCTGTCCGCCGCGGCTGGTTCCCGCCCCCGACACCCGAGGACAGGAGTGGGGGACCCACGTCCCACGCGGTGCTGCGCTTGCGCGCCGGCGCCGCTCGGGGTGAAGTCACCCGCAGCCGTACGACCACGGCCGCCGGCGACGGAGCACCTTTCCAGCTCTAACCCGACAGCTCACCTCACAGGCGTGGGAAAGGACCTCACCCATGCCTGTGCTGCTCCCACGTCCACAGCTTGTCGTCGTCTTCGCACTCGTGGTCGCGCTCTCGGCCCTGGCCGCACCACCGGCGCAGGCACACTACGGGCCCACCCGGTGGGACTGCCTGGCGCACTACGAGTCCACCCACCGGTGGCACATCAACTCCGGCAACGGGCACTACGGCGGTCTGCAGTTCTCCCGCTCGACATGGCGCTACTACGGTGGCCCGCGCTACTCCGGAAACCGGTGGCCGCACCGGGCCAGCAGGCGCGAGCAGGTCGTGATCGCAAAGCGCACAGCATGGCGTGGCTGGAGGGGCCGCGCTGCCCAGGGCGGGCGCAACGCCTGGCCGAACACGTGGAGAAGCTGCTTCTGAGCCGCTGCCCAGCGGACTGGCTGTGGACGACTCGGCCTCCCGGCGAACTGGGTGACGCAGGCGGTGTCGGCTGGGGCGGCGCGGGGGTACCGTCGGGCGATAGTGAACGTCGTTGCACGTCTTCCCCGCGTCGACCGCTCCCGGACCTGCGTGGCCCTGGTCGTCGCCGCGGTGGGCTGCGCACTCGTCCTCGCCCTGACCGGCTCCAGCCGGTCGGCGGGCACGGCCGGGGCCGTGGAGCAGGAGCCGGTGGCGGCCCTCGCCTGGCCGACGGCGCTGCAGGTGGCGGCGGGCGCGCCGTTCAGGCTGATGCAGATGAACCTGTGCCTGTCCGGAATGGCCGACTGCTACGGCAGGGTGGCCTACCCCGCGGTGGTCAGGGAAGCCGTGGCCCGCATCCGCGGGACCCGACCGCACGCGGTCACCTTCAACGAGGCGTGTCGGCGTGACGCCGCGCGGATCGCCCGGCGTACCGGCTACCACCTGCGCTTCTCGAGGGTGATCTACCTCGGTGCGCCGCTGCGTTGCATCGACCCGGGTGGTCGCGGGCTCTTCGGTGACGCCGTGCTCACCAAGGCACGCGTCCTCACCTCCGCCAACCGAGCCTTCAGGGCCCAGGCCGGCCCCGAGCAGCGCCGGTGGCTGTGCGTCACCACGCGTCGCCACCTCGACGTGTGTACGACGCACCTGAGCACTCGCCACACCAGGGCCGCCGCGGCCAGCAACCGGGCGCAGTGCGCCGAGCTCGCCGCGCTCCTCGCGCGCCGTGCGGCGGGCGGCGCCGTCGCCTTCGGCGGCGACGTGAACCGTCGGCGGTCCTGTGCCCCCGACGGCGTGTGGACCCGCACCGACCGGGCCGCCGACCAGGTGCCCGGCGTCCAGCACGTGTACGGAAACGGCGCGGCGCTCCGCTTCCCCTCGGCTAAGGTGCTCCCGGCCAGGCACAGCGACCACGACGTGCTGCTGGTCGGGGCCCGGCGGGTGCGGCGCTGAGAACCCTCGCGGCGAGACCCCATCTCGACGAGATCGCGCACGGGCGCTCGAGGGGTGCAGCATTGGTCGATGGCTGGTCCACGTCGACTGCTCGAGGAGGTACGCCGACAGACGCTTCGGCGCCTCGCCGGTCTGACTGGTGACTTCGACGGGGTGGTCGCGGCCTCGCAGGACAGCAACGCCGACGACGAGCACGACCCGGAGGGCGCGACGATCGCCTTCGAGCGCTCCCAGCTCGGAGCACTCGTTCGGCAGGCGCAGGACCGGCTGGCGGAGGTCGATGCCGCGATCGACCGAGTGGACGCCGGGACCTACGGGGTGTGCGCGGACTGCGGACGGCTCATCGCAGCGGAACGGCTCGAGGCGCAACCCCTGGCCCGCACGTGCATCTGGTGCGCGTCCTCGCGCTGACGCGCGGAGGGCCGTTCGGGACGTCAGCGAGAGCGCCGCGAACCCAGGTCCGTCGGCTCCAGCGGAGGCACCGACAGGCCCGCTCCGGAGAAGCGGTAGACGTCGAAGCCGCGGGTGAGGTCGTTGCCGTACCCGAAGAACGAGCCGTCGGCCGCGATCCGGTTGGTCTTGAACGACCAGGTGTCGGCGTCGGGGAAGACGTAGCTGCCGACCTCGCGCATGCCGACGCCGTCGCCGACCGCGACCGTGGCCGGGGACCCGCTCGCGGTGGCCAGTCCCGAGATGTCGAGTACGCGCACGCCCTGGCCGTACCACGCGATGGTGAGCATCCGCTGCTCCGGGTAGATGCGCAACACGTGCGACGTGCAGGTCGTGCCGTCCTGCGGCTGAATCACCGGGATGAACCAGATGCCGAGCTTCTGCGGGTCCTGCTCGTGGGCGCCGGTGACGTCGTACACGTGCAGGCCGCCGCCCGGGCACTCGGCGCTGCCGGCCGCTCCGGCCCGCTCGTCGGTGACGACGAGGAGGTCGCGCTGCGTCCCGTCGGGCCGGTTCAGGGTCACCGGGTCGGCCTGGTGCGACACGTTGATGGTCGGGTCGACGATCTCGCCGACGATCTCGGGCTGCTCGGGGTCGGTCGTGTCCAGCACCAGCGTCTGCGACAGCGCGGCGGAGTACGCGCGCGTCCCCGACGCGTTGAACGTGACGTCGTGCGACTCCGACCCCAGCGACGTCGGCACGAAGGGCAGCGGGAAGTCCTGCACGTGGCGCGGCGTCTCGGGATCGGAGACGTCGTAGATCGTGATCGTCGGCGTCGTGCTGTTGATCAGGTCGGAGTTGGAGTTGTACAGGTAGTCGCCGCTGGGGTGGATCGTCATGTTGTGCGAACCGCGGGGGACCGGGACGAAGCTGACCGTCTCGGGCCGGGTCGGCCGGGTCAGGTCCACGAGCACGGTGCCGGCCGCGTCGGCGCCCAGGCCGAGGTCGCGGGCACACTGCGACGCGGCTCCGGCGGCGCCGAAGGTGCCGTCGGCGGTGTAGCTGGCCAGGATCCGGTTGCCGTTCTTCCAGACCTGGACGTCGCCCTGGCTGACGTCGCAGTCGTAGACCGCGGCGATCCTGGGCGACGTGGGATCGGTGATGTCCACGATCTGCATGCCCTTGCGCAGGGTGCCGGCCAGCGCATACTCCCGCTTGCCGACCTTGAGGAACTCGATGTCCGAGCCGGCCTGCGCCTCGCCCGTTTCGTCGTACTGCAGGTTGGCGACCGGCGTCATCTGCGACCCGGCGCCGGCGTCGGCCACCGCGAGACCGCGCGTGGCAGTGGGGGTGTCGCCGACGTCGGGGCCGTCGCCCTGCGCGAGTGCCGGAAGCACCCACAGGGGCAGCAGGGTTGCTGCGGCCAGTCCCGCCGCGGTGACCAGTGCGCTGCCGTTGCCGAGTGCTCGCATGTGGTGACCAACGACGTCCGGGTACGGCGGTTACGGACCACGTCAGCGCGTCGGACCTGGCGCGGCGCCGACCTCGCCGCGGATAATCGCCCCATGCCACTTCATGGTGAGTACGAGCCGAGTCCAGAGCAGTTCGTCCGCGACCAGGTCGAGACCTACGAACGGACCCGTGGCGCCGAGGGCAACACGATGATGGGCAAGCCCGTCATCATCCTGACGACCCAGGGCGCGAGGTCCGGCAAGCTGCGCAAGACGCCGCTGATGCGCGTGGAGCACCAGGGCAAGTACGCCGTGGTCGCGTCGAAGGGCGGGGACCCCCGCCATCCGGTCTGGTACCACAACATCTCGGCCAACCCGCAGGTGGAGCTGCAGGACGGGCCGGACAAGCGGGAGTACCGCGCGCACGAGGCCACCGGCGAGGAGAAGGCGCTGTGGTGGGACCGCGCGGTCGCGGCCTGGCCCGACTACGCCGAGTACCAGAAGAAGACCGACCGGGAGATCCCGCTGTTCGTGCTCGAGCCCGTCGAGGGCTGACCTCGTCGAGAGGGGTCAGAGCTTCTGCCAGGCCTGTTCGAGCACTCTGCGCAGGATCTGCTCCATCTCGTCGAAGTGCTCCTGGCCACAGATCAGCGGCGGTGACAGCTGGATCACCGGGTCGCCGCGGTCGTCGGCCCGGCAGTACAGCCCGGCCTCGAACAGGGCCTTGGACAGGAAGCCCTTCAGCAGGTGCTCGGACTCCTCGTCGGTGAAGGTCTGCTTGCTCGCCTTGTCCTTGACCAGCTCGATGCCGTAGAAGTACCCGTCGCCGCGGACGTCGCCGACGATGGGCAGGTCGAGCAGCTTCTGCAGCGTCGCCCGGAACGCCCCCTCGTGCTCGCGCACGCGGTCGTTGAGCCGCTCGCGCTCGAAGATGTCGAGGTTGGCCAGCGCCACCGCGGTGGAGACGGGATGCCCGCCGAAGGTGTAGCCGTGCGCGAACATCGCGCCGTCGGCGAGGAACGGCTCCATCAGCCGGTCGGTGGTGATCATCGCGCCGAGCGGCGCGTAGCCGGACGTGAGTCCCTTGGCGCAGGTGATGATGTCGGGCTGGTAGCCGTATCGCTCCGCGCCGAACATGTGCCCGAGCCGCCCGAACGCGCAGATCACCTCGTCGCTCACCAGCAGGACGTCGTACTCGTCGCAGATCTCGCGGACCCGCTGGAAGTAGCCGGGCGGCGGAGGGAAGCAGCCGCCGGCGTTCTGCACCGGCTCGAGGAACACGGCGGCCACCGTGTCCGGTCCCTCGTTCTCGATCGCGACCGCGACCTGGTCGGCGGCCCAGCGCCCGAAGGCCTCGGGGTCGTCACCGTGGATCGACGCCCGGTAGAAGTTGGTGTTCGGCACCCGGAACGTCGAGGGAACGAGGGGCTCGAACGGCGCCTTCAGGGCGGGCAGGCCGGTGATCGACAGCGCGCCCTGCGTGGTGCCGTGGTACGCGACCGCCCGGCTGACCACCTTGTGCTTCATCGGGCGGCCGGTCATCTTGAAGTACTGCTTGGCCAGCTTCCACGCGCTCTCCACCGCCTCGCCGCCGCCGGTGGTGAAGAAGAC
>DATABY010000192.1:0-2055 GCA_036259355.1 Nocardioidaceae bacterium | reverse complement strand
CCCCAGCAGCGAACCTAGCGCTGCAGGGGACCCCCGCGCCGTTCGCGGTGCGCAGTGGTGTTCCCCACGAGGGCGCCGGTATGGGTGCCCCGACTACTCTTGACGGGTCATGGACTCTGTGCCACGTGAGGTCACCTACCTCGACCACGCCGCCACCACGCCGATGCTTCCGGAGGCGCTGGCGGCGATGTCCGAGCAGCTGCGGGCGCTCGGCAACCCATCGTCGCTGCACGCGTCGGGCCGTGCGGCCCGACGCGTCGTGGAGGAGGCGCGGGAGACGGTCGCCCGGGCCCTCGGCGCCCGGCCCAGTGACGTGGTGTTCACCGCCGGTGGCACGGAGGCGGACAACCTCGCGGTCAAGGGGCTGTGGTGGGCGCGGCGGCACGACGACGCGGGCCGCACCCGTGTGCTGGCCAGCTCGGTCGAGCACCACGCCGTACTCGACTCGCTGCACTGGCTGGAGACCCACGACGAAGCCACCGTGGAGTACCTGCCGGTCGACCATCTGGGCCGGGTCGACGTCGGCGCGCTCCGCGGGCGCATCGAGGCAGACCCCGGCTCGGTCGCCTTCGTGACCGTGATGTGGGCCAACAACGAGGTCGGCACGGTGCAGCCGATCGAGCAGATCGTGCAGCTCGCGCACGAGTTCGACGTCCCGGTGCACACCGACGCCGTCCAGGCCGTCGGCCAGCTCCCCGTGGACTTCGCCGCCAGCGGCGTCGACGCGCTCGTGGTGTCGGCGCACAAGGTCGGCGGCCCGATGGGAGTCGGCGCCCTGCTGGTCCGCCGGGAGGTGCAGCTGGTGCCGGTGCTGCACGGCGGCGGCCAGGAGCGCGACGTCCGGTCGGGGACTCTCAACGTCGCCGCGATCGCCGGCATGGCGGCCGCGGTGGAGATCGCGGCCGAGCGCCAGCCCGAGCACGCCACCGAGAGCATCAAGCTGCGCGACGAGCTGGTGGCCCGGGTACAGGAGCAGGTTCCCGACGTCGTGCTCAACGGCGACCCGACGCCCGGCCTCGGCCACCGGCTGCCGTGCAACGCGCACCTCACCTTTCCCGGTTGTGAAGGAGACCTGCTGCTGATGCTGCTCGACGCTCAGGGCATCGAGTGCTCCACCGGTTCGGCGTGCTCGGCCGGCGTCCCGCAGGCCAGCCACGTGCTGCTGGCGATGGGGCGGGACGACGCCGACGCCCGGGCCTCGCTGCGGTTCTCGCTGGGGCACGGCTCGAGCCAGGCCGACGTGGACCACCTGGCGCGGGCCATCGGGCCGGCGGTCGAGCGTGCCCGTGCCGCCGGCGTCTCCGACCGGAAGGAGCGCTGAGATGCGGGTGCTCGCCGCCATGTCCGGTGGCGTGGACTCGGCCGTCGCCGCCGCCCGCGCGGTCGACGCGGGCCACGACGTCACCGGCGTACACCTGGCCCTGTCCAAGAACGCGCAGTCCTACCGCAGCGGTGCCCGCGGCTGCTGCACGCTGGAGGACTCCCGCGACGCGCGCCGCGCCGCCGACGTCATCGGCATTCCGTTCTACGTGTGGGACATGGCCGAGCGGTTCCACGCCGACGTGGTCGAGGACTTCGTCGCGGAGTACGACGCCGGCCGTACGCCCAACCCCTGCGTGCGGTGCAACGAGCGCATCAAGTTCGAGGCGGTGCTCGACCGCGCGGTCGCCCTCGGGTTCGACGCGGTGGCCACCGGCCACTACGCCCGGCTCCGCAGCGGAGCCGATGGCGTGGTCGAGATGCACCGTGCCGAGGACCCCGGGAAGGACCAGTCCTACGTGCTCGGCGTCCTCACCCAGCAGCAGCTGGCGCGCTCGGTGTTCCCGTTGGGCGACAGCACCAAGGACGACGTCCGCGCCGAGGCCGAGCGGCGCGGCCTGGCCGTCGCCAGCAAGCCCGACAGCCACGACATCTGCTTCATCGCCGACGGCGACACCCGCGGCTTCCTCGCCGAGCGGCTCGGCGCGGCACCCGGCCCGATCGTCGACACCGGCGGCGAGGTGGTCGGCGAGCACGAGGGCGCGTACGCGTACACCGTGGGGCAGCGCCGCGGCC
>DATABY010000191.1:0-17227 GCA_036259355.1 Nocardioidaceae bacterium | reverse complement strand
GCGACGGTCGAGGCCGTCGCGGCCGCGCTGGGCGGTGGATAGCCGGCGACTATCCCTTGCCGAAGCTGCCCGAGGACTTCAGGCGTGGCTTGAGGACGAACAGTCCCTCCTCGATGCCGGTGACCAGCACCGTGCCGGACTCGAGGTAGGGGTAGTTGCCCCAGGTGCCGGCGAACGTGGTGCCGTCGTCTGCGGGGTAGACGTCGAAGAAGCCGCGCTCGGTCAGGCGTCCCTGGTCGACCTGGAACGTGTCGTCGACCCGCAGCCCCGAGGTGTAGTTGCTCTTGTAGGCAAGCCCGTCCTTGATGAATATGTTGTGGTCGATCGACGTGTTGCCGTTGTTGTCCATGCCGATCAGCTCGGGGTTCTCGAGGTCGTTGAGGTCCCACACGTACGTGGTGGTGCCGTCGACCGTCCCCGTCAGCTCGTCGAGCTCGTCGCCGAGCAGGAAGTAGGCGTGGTCCTCGGTGAACCATCCCTGGTGCGTGTAGGCCGACGTCTCGTACGGCGCCCGTGCCAGCATCTGCACGTCGGACTTGTCGGTGACGTCGAGCACCGTCACCGTGTCCTCGTTGGACGCGACGCAGATCTCGCGGCCGTCGTACGCGCTGTCCGGGCCGGCGTAGTCCACGCACTGGATGTCGTGGGTGTAGCCGTCGCCGCCGTAGCAGCCGACCAGCTCGGGGTCGTCCGGGTCGGAGACGTCGTACATCATCGGGCCGCCGTCGACGCCGGAGCAGCCGGGGGCGGTGACGCCCGCCCAGGCGCCGATGACGTAGAGCGTGTCGCTGTCCTCGTTCAGCGCGATGTTGTGCGACTGCCCGAGGTCGTCGATGCGGGCGTCCTGCGTCCACTCCTGCTCCGAGGTGACGCCGCGGAGCCGGGTCAGGTCGAAGATCTGTACGCCGTGGCCGTCGGCCTCGGAGCCGATGAAGGCGTGGTCGTTGTAGGTCTTGATGTCACCCCAGATGTGGCCGGAGTCCTCGGGCTCTGGTGCGGGTGAGGGCAGCGTGCCCAGGTACGTCGGGTCGTAGGGGTCGGTCACGTCGACGAACGCCGTACCCTCGAACAGCTTCGCCAGCGCGTACTCGCGGCCGGTCTTCGGGTCGGTCCAGCCCCACACGTCGTTGGCCCAGATGCTGCCGCCGAGCTCGCTGAGGGGGACGAACGACGCGAGGTCGATCTTGTGGCACGCGAAGATCGCGGCCATGCCGTCCTCGCAGCGGACGTCGCTCATCCGCTCCTGCGGGACGCCGCCGGGACTGACGGCCTCGGCGACACGGTCGAAGCCGGCCTCCTTGCCGGATCCGTCGTGGGTGGGGTGGCCGACCGCGACGGTGGTCGAGGCGAGCACGGCCGCCCCGGTGGTGATGGTGGCGATGGCCAGTCGGATGCCTGGTCGCACAGGTTCCTCCTCCAGGAGAGTTCTTCTCGTCGGGAGTGCGACGCTCGCCGTGCCGGGTTGCGGCCCTGTCCGCGAACGCACCAGAGAACCTGTGATCTATATCACCGCAGTAGGGGCATGTCGAGCCTGCACCCGCTCGCGGGAACCGGGTCGTGTCTCTGACGTAGGCTGGTCGGAATCGTCTGACGTACATCCGCAAACCCGCACCTTCGAGGACCGCTCTGTGTTCGCAACGCTTCAGGACCGGCTCGCCGCGACGTTCAAGAACCTTCGCGGCAAGGGCCGGCTGTCCGACGCCGACATCGATGCCACCGCGCGGGAGATCAGGATCGCGCTGCTCGAGGCGGACGTCGCCCTGGCCGCGGTCAAGCCGTTCATCGCTGCTGTCAAGGAGCGGGCCCGCGGAGCCGAGGTGAGCCAGGCGCTCAACCCCGCCCAGCAGGTCATCAAGATCGTCAACGAGGAGCTCGTCGCGATCCTCGGCGGCGAGACCCGGCGGCTGCGGTTCGCGTCCAGGCCGCCCACCGTGATCATGCTGGCGGGCCTGCAGGGCTCCGGTAAGACCACGCTCGCCGGCAAGCTCGGACGCTGGCTGAAGGACCAGGGCCACAGCCCGATGCTGGTGGCGGCCGACCTGCAGCGGCCGAACGCCGTCAACCAGCTCCAGGTGGTGGGCGGCCAGGCGGGGGTCACGGTGCACGCCCCCGAGCCGGGCAACGGCGTCGGCGACCCGGTCGCCGTGGCCCGCGGCGGAGTCGCCGAGGCGCAGCGCACGCTGCACGACGTGGTCGTGGTCGACACCGCCGGCCGTCTGGGCATCGACGCCGAGATGATGCAGCAGGCGGCCGACATCCGCGACGCCGTGCACCCCGACGAGACGCTGTTCGTCGTCGACGCGATGATCGGCCAGGACGCCGTGACCACCGCGCAGGCGTTCCTCGACGGCGTCGGGTTCGACGGCGTCGTGCTCACCAAGCTCGACGGCGACGCCCGCGGTGGTGCCGCGCTCTCGGTGGCCCAGGTGACCGGTCGCCAGGTGATGTTCGCCTCCTCCGGCGAGAAGCTCACCGACTTTGACGTCTTCCATCCCGACCGGATGGCCTCGCGCATCCTCGGCATGGGGGACATGCTGACGCTGATCGAGCAGGCCGAGAAGACGTTCGACGCCGAGCAGGCCGAGAAGGCCGCGGCCAAGCTGCAGGGCAAGGGCGGGGAGTTCACGCTCGACGACTTCCTGCAGCAGATGCAGGCCGTGCGCAGGATGGGCTCGTTGTCGAAGATCTTCGGGATGCTCCCGGGCATGGGGGAGTTCAAGGACCAGATCGAGAGCATCGACGAGCGCGACATCGACCGGATCGCGGCGATCATCCAGTCGATGACGCCGAGCGAGCGCGACCACCCCAAGATCATCGACGGGTCGCGCCGCGCCCGCATCGCCCGCGGCTCGGGCGTCGCGGTCAGCGAGGTCAACAACCTCGTCGACCGGTTCTTCGAGGCACGCAAGATGATGATGTCGATGGCCAAGGGCGGCGGCGCCGGCATGCCGGGGATGCCGGGCATGCCGGGAACGGGCAAGCGCGGGAAGGCCAAGCAGGGCCCCAAGAAGGGCAAGGCCAAGCGCGCCTCCGGCAACCCGGCCAAGCGCGCGCAGCAGGAGGCCGCCGCGCAGCGCGGAAAGAGCGAGACGGCGCCGGGCGCGGCCTTCGGGATCGGCGCCAACGAGACCGAGCCGGCCGACCCCGACTTCGAGCTGCCCAAGGAGCTGCGCGACGTGCTCGGCAAGGGCAAGTAGCCCGGCCCGCCGCGGCGGACGCTAGCGTCACCCCATGACCGACCCGATCTGCGTCAAGGGCGTCGTCCTCCCCGGGGATGAGCGGCGCGACCTGTACGTCGTCAACGGCCACGTCACCTACGAGGCGCCGTCAGAGGCCGAGACGGTGGCGGAGGGCTGGATCGTCCCCGGTCTGGTCGACGCGCACTGCCACGTGGGCCTCGACGCGCACGGCGCCGTGGACGAGGCGACGCAGGAGCAGCAGGCCCGCGACAACCGCGACGCGGGCACGCTGCTGATCCGCGACTGCGGCTCCCCGGCCGACACGCGCTGGGTCGACGAGCGGGAGGACCTGCCGCGCATCATCCGGGCCGGCCGGCACCTGGCCCGTCCCAAGCGCTACATCCGCAACTTCGCGCACGAGATCGAGCCCGACCAGCTGTCGGCGTACGTCGCCCAGGAGGCCAGGCGCGGCGACGGCTGGGTCAAGCTGGTCGGCGACTGGATCGACCGGGAGCTCGGCGACCTCGGCCCGCTGTGGCCGCGGGAGGCGCTGGAGCAGGCGATGGCCACCGCACACGAGCACGGTGCCAGGGTCACGGCGCACGTGTTCGGCGAGCAGGCTCTCCCGGACCTGGTGGAGGCGGGGATCGACTGCATCGAGCACGGGACAGGCCTCTCCCCGGACCTGGTCGACACCATGGTCGCCCGTGGGGTCGCGCTGGTGCCGACCGCCAAGCAGCTGGAACGGTTCCCTGTCTACGCAGAGCAGGCGGGGGAGAAGTTCCCGGCGTACGCCCGGCACATGGGCGACCTGTACGACCGTCGCAAGCAGACGATCGGCGCCGCCTACGAGGCCGGTGTCGCCATCTACGCCGGCACCGACGCCGGCGGCGTGCTGCCGCACGGGCTGATCGCGGAGGAGGTGCAGGAGCTGCACGCGTACGGGCTGCCGGCCGAGGACGCGCTGGCAGCCGGGTCCTGGCGGGCCCGCGAGTGGCTCGGGCTGACCCCGACGCTGGCAGAGGGCGCGCCCGCCGACCTCGTGGTCTACCCGGCCGACCCGCTACTGGACCTGGGCGTGCTGTCGTCGCCGTCCCGCATCGTGCTGCGCGGCCGCGTCGTGCGCTGAACGGCACGCGATTGGAGCCAGGCGCCCGGTATCTGGCACAATGGAGCCCGACTTCGACCGCCTGCGGCCCCTCTCACCGCGGTGCGTCGGTCCGTCGAGCACCTTCGCCCGTCCCCACCGGAGCGCGGTTGCTCACCACATCCACACGTTAGGGAGACACCACACTCGTGGCCGTCAGGATTCGTCTGAAGCGCATGGGCAAGGTCCGTACGCCGTTCTACCGCATCGTCGTCTGCGACTCGCGCACCAAGCGCGACGGTCGGGTGATCGAGGAGATCGGCACCTACAACCCCAAGGCCGACCCGTCGATCATCCACGTCGACTCCGACCGTGCGCAGCACTGGCTGGGCGTCGGTGCGCAGCCCTCCACCCCCGTCGCGGCGATCCTGAAGCTGACCGGCGACTGGCAGCAGCACAAGGGCGAGCCGGTGGAGCCGACGCTTCGGACCGCCGAGCCCCGGCGCGACAAGACCGAGATCTTCAACGAGGCGCTGAAGGAAGCCCACGGCCAGCCGAAGACCGAGGCGGTGACCAAGAAGGCCGCCAAGCCGGACAAGAAGGCCGAGGAGCCGACCGCCGCGGACCGCTCAGAGCAGGCTGCCAAGCCCGACGAGGTGGGACGCGCGGACAAGGCCCATGCCGACGCCGCCTCGGGGGAGGGCTCCAGCGACACCGAGACCGCCCAGACGACCCAGACCGGCGAGTCCGGTGAGGCGGCCGCGGCCGAGCAGGCCAAGAGCGACGAGGCCTGAGCGTGCTCAGCGAGGCGCTCGAACACCTCGTGCGCGGCATCGTCACCCATCCCGACGACGTCACCGTGCAGTCCAAGAGCACCAAGCGCGGCCGGCTGCTCGAGGTGCGCGTGCACCCCGACGACCTCGGCAAGGTGATCGGTCGCGCCGGCCGCACCGCGACCGCCGTGCGCACCGTGATCGGCGCGCTGGCCGGCAAGGGCGGTGCCCGGGTCGACTTCGTCGACGTCGACCGGAGGCGCTGAGCGAGGGCCGGTTCGTCTGCGACGACTCGTGGGTTCTCGTCGGGCCGACCGCAGACGAACCGAGAGGGGGCGTCGTGGACCTGGTGGTGGGCCGGATCGGGCGTCCCCACGGAGTTCGCGGGGAGGTCGGCGTCGAGGTCCGCACCGACGACCCGACAGAGCGCTTCGCCATCGGGACGGAGCTGCGGACCGACCCGTCGTCCGCGGGTCCGCTGACCGTGGCGGCGGCCCGCCCGCACAGCGGGCGGCTGCTGGTCCGGTTCGAGCAGGTGCGCGACCGCAACGCCGCCGAGGCCCTGCGCGGCGTGCTGCTCACCGTGCAGGTGCCGGACCGCGAGGAGCCCGCGGACCCGGAGGAGCTCTACGACCACCAGCTCGTCGGGCTGCAGGTCCACGACCACGCCGGTACGGTCGTCGGTGAGGTGGCCGACGTGCTCCACAACCCGGCGCACGACCTGCTGGTCGTACGCCGCAAGTCCGGAGGTGACGTGCTGGTGCCGTTCGTCTCCGAGCTCGTGCCCGACGTCGACCTCGGACGTGGCCGGTTGACCGTCGCCGACCGCCCGGGGCTGCTCGAGCCCGAGCAGATGGACTAGGCGGGCCGATGCGCATCGACCTGGTGTCGATCTTCCCCGACTACTTCGCGCCGCTCGACCTCTCGCTGCCCGGCAAGGCGCGAGCGGCCGGGTTGCTCGACGTGCGGGTGCACGACCTGCGCCGGTGGACCCACGACCGGCACCGCACCGTCGACGACACGCCGTACGGCGGTGGCGCCGGGATGGTGATGAAGCCCGAACCGTGGGGCGAGTCCCTGGACGAGCTTGCCCCGCCGGACGGTCCGACGCAGCCGCGGCTGCTGGTGATGACCCCGTCGGGACGGCGGTTCGACCAGCGCCTGGCCGAGGACCTCGCCGCCGAGCCGTGGCTGCTGTTCGCGTGCGGGCGCTACGAGGGCATCGACGAGCGCGTGGTCGACGCCGCCGCCGAACGGATGCCGGTCGAGCAGGTCAGCATCGGCGACTACGTGCTCAACGGTGGGGAGGTCGCCGCCCTGGTGGTCGTCGAGGCCGTGGTGCGGCTGCTGCCCGGCTTCCTGGGCAACCCCGAGTCGCTGCGCGAGGAGTCGCACGCCACCGGGGCCGGCGGGGGGCTGCTGGAGTACCCCGTCTACACCAAGCCGCCGGTGTGGCGTGGCCGCGCCGTGCCCGACGTACTCCTCTCCGGACACCACGGGCAAGTGGCGCGCTGGCGGCGCGACCAGGCGCTGCGGCGTACGGCACAGCGGCGGCCGGACCTGATCGCCGCCCAGGACCCGGAGGCCTGGGACGCACGGGACCGGGAGATCCTCGGTGACCCCGGCGGCCGCCCGATTTAGCGGCGCACCACCCGCTGTGGCAGACTTGACGGTCGGCGTTGCGCGTTCGCGACGGCCGGTGCGACACCGGTCACGCGGAGCGGCGGGCCACGGTGATCCTGCCATGGGGGGACACCGGCCGACGCAGCAGGCGGCGCCGAACGCAGACACCCCACTCATCCGTGGGTGACCCATGGCACCGACGAGGAGCGAACTCTCATGGCCAACGCAATCGACGCTCTGGACGCCGCCGTCGCCCGCGACGACATCCCGGAGTTCCGTCCCGGCGACACGCTCAAGGTGCACGTGAAGGTCGTGGAGGGCAACCGCAGCCGGATCCAGGTGTTCCAGGGAGTCTGCATCCGCCAGCAGGGCTCCGGCATCCGGCGTACGTTCACGGTACGCAAGGTCAGCTTCGGGGTAGGCGTCGAGCGCACCTTCCCGCTGCACACCCCGATCGTGGACCGGATCGAGGTCACCACGCGCGGCGACGTCCGCCGCGCCAAGCTCTACTACCTGCGCAACCTGCGCGGCAAGGCCGCCAAGATCAAGGAGCGGCGCGAGCCGACGACCGGCAGGTGAGCCGCATCGCGTTAGGCTCGCAGGTGTGCCGGAGTCCGACGACTTGAACGACCGCGACCGGACCGAGGGGTCGCGGTCGTCGCTTGTGGACGACTCCGCGTCAGTCGAACGGAGCGGGGAGCGCCCCCCGGACGAGGCTGGCGTCGGCCGAACCCGTCGACGGCCCGGACACCGCCGTCTGACCGCCAAACCGCGCGAGCTGCCGCTGTGGCAGGAGATGATCGTCCTGCTCGCGATCGCGCTGGGGCTGGCGATCGTCCTCAAGTCGCTGTTCCTGCAGGCCTTCTACATCCCCTCCGCGTCCATGCACGACACGCTGATCGAGAACGACCGCATCCTGGTCGAGAAGCCGTCGTACTGGTTCGGCGAGCCTGGACGCGGCGACATCGTCGTGTTCGACGACCCCGGCGGCTGGCTCGGTCCCGGTGAGCGGGTCGGCGGCAACCCGCTGACCAAGGCGATGGAGTTCGTCGGCCTGTACCCCAGCGGCAACCATCTGGTCAAGCGCGTGATCGGCGTCGGCGGCGACCGCGTCCGCTGCTGCGACCGGCGGGGGCGGATCCTGGTCAACGGGACCCCGGTCGACGAGTCGGACTACCTTCCCGAAGGGGTGGAGCCCTCCGCGCAGGAGTTCGACGTCAAGGTCCGTGAGGACCATCTGTGGGTCATGGGGGACAACCGGCCGCAGTCGGCGGACTCGCGGGCACACCTCGGAGACCCGGGCGGTGGCCTCATCCCGGTCGACGACGTCGTCGGCCGGGTGTTCGTGACCGTGTGGCCGCTCGACCGCGCCGAGTTCACCGACCAGCCCGACGTCTTCGACCGGGTCGAGGACGCTGGATGAGCCGCGCCGGCAAGTCCGGTGCGGCGCCGGAGGGCCGCTTCGGGCGTTTCCTGTTCGAGACCGTGCTGCTCGTGGCCGTCGCCGTGGCCGTCGCCGCGCTGCTGCGAATCTTCGTGGTGCAGGCGTTCGTGGTGCCCAGCGGCTCGATGCTGCCGACCATCGAGCAGACCGACCGGATCGTGGTCTCGAAGCTCTCCGACGCCGAGCGCGGCGACGTGGTCGTCTTCGAGGACCCCGGCGGATGGCTCCCCGCCGGCGAGCGGCCCGGGGAGCGCACCGGGCTGCTGGGGCGGGCGCTGGAGTTCGTGGGTGTGCTGCCCGCCAGCGACACCGGATACCTGGTCAAGCGCCTGATGGGCCTGCCCGGGGACCGGGTCGCGTGCTGCGACGACCGGGGCCGGGTGACGGTCAACGGCGAGCCGCTGAACGAGAGGTACCTGCCCCGTGGCTCCGCGCCGTCGGTCCAGCGGTTCGACGTGGTCGTGCCGCGCGACGCGATCTGGGTGATGGGCGACAACCGGTCCAACTCCGGGGACTCCCGCCCGCACCTGGCCGACGGCACCGCGTTCGTGCCCCAGCGCAACGTCGTCGGGCCCGCGTTCGCGATCGTGTGGCCGCTGTCGGAGATCGCCGGCCTGGACGCGCCCTCCACGTTCACCGACGTTCCCGATGCCGACCGCCCGGCGCCCCGTCGACCGGTCGTTCGCCGGTCGCCCGGGTGAGGCGTGGCGCCCCGCTCCGGCTCGCCTATTCTGCGACATCATGAGTGTCATGCCCCGCGCAGCAACCGTGCGCCGTGACGCCGGCCTCTACGGCTACGAACGCGCGCTGCGGCGCGCCGGGTTCGAGACCATCGCCGGGGTGGACGAGGCCGGGCGTGGCGCCTGCGCGGGGCCGCTGGTCGCGGCCGCGGCCGTGCTGCGCGAGGGCAAGGGCGGTCAGGTCCCCGGCCTGGCCGACTCCAAGCTGCTCACCGTGCAGGCCCGGGAGCGCTGCTACGCGCAGGTCGTCCGCCGTGCCGCCGCGTGGTCGGTGGTCGTCGTCCCGGCGGGCGAGTGCGACCGCCTCGGCATGCACGTCGCGAACGTCGAGGCGCTGCGGCGGGCACTGGCGCGGCTGTGCGCGTCGCCGTCGTACGTGCTCACCGACGGGTTCCCGGTGGACGGGCTCGGCCTGCCGGGGCTGGCGGTGTGGAAGGGTGACCGAGTCGCGGCCTGCATCTCGGCGGCGTCGGTGATCGCGAAGGTGACCCGCGACCGGATCATGACCCGGATGCACGAGCAGTTTCCGGCCTACGACTTCGCCACGCACAAGGGCTACGTCACCAAGGAGCACCAGGCGGCGCTCGCGGAGCACGGACCGTGCCCGGAGCACCGGCGCAGGTTCGTCAACGTCCGCCGCGCGGCGGACTGGGAGATCGCCTGGGAGCCGGAGCGGCAGGCGGAGTGGCAGAGGGAGTGGCAGGCGGAGACGGCGATGGCGACGGTGTCGGTCGATGGGGAGATGTCGGGATGAGTGCCGAGGAGCTGGAGCAGTACGAAGCCGAGATGGAGCTGCAGCTCTATCGCGAGTACCGCGACGTCGTCGGCATCTTCAAGTACGTCGTGGAGACCGACCGTCGCTTCTACCTGTGCAACGCGGCGGACCTGAAGGTGCGGACCGAGGGCAACGACGCGTACTTCGAGGTCACGATGTCCGACGCGTGGGTGTGGGACATCTACCGTCCCGCGCGCTTCGTCAAGAACGTCAAGGTCGTGACGTTCAAGGACGTCAACATCGAGGAGCTCGCGCAGCGCGACCTCGAGCCGCCGAAGAACACCGGCTTCCCCGACTGACGGCGGGTCACTGCCGGGTCGCCGTCGTGTCGCGGGTTAGGGCGTGTCCGGAGGGGTACGGGCACGCCGTACGACAACGGAGCCCCGCCGAACAGGAGGAGCAGCGATGAGCGAGCCGTCGCAGGAAGGCCGGTTCGACGAGGTCTACGACGGCCCGGACCCCGACGTGCGGTCCGTGGAGGAGGCCGCCGCCGAGGACGACGACGAGGGCCTGACGACCGACGAGCTACGTCCGGAGGAGGAGGTCACGGAGTTCGAGCCTCCGCGGCAGCCTTCCACGCCCACCTCGGAGGGGCTCACACCGCTCGAGGAGGAGTACGGCGAGACCATCGACGACCGCCTTGCCCAGGAGGAGCCCGAGGAAGGCGCCTGAGCCGCCGGCCGACGGTCACGTCACATCGAGGATGCGGTGGTGTAGGCGGACTGCGCCACCGACCCCAGGTACGGACCCCACATCACGTCCTTGACGCCGCGGTACCCGAAGCTGTTCACGGAGTTGAGCGTGCCGGTCCCGGCCGTGCTGTCGTAGTCGATCAGCCACGGACCCCCGGACGAGCCGCCGGTCATGTCGCAGTCCATGCCCTGGTCCTGGGAGCCGTAGTAGGTGTCGGCGAAGACCGTGTCGTAGCAGTAGGCGATGTCGGTGCCGTCGTACGGCCGTGCGGCGGGATAGCCGAACGCGTACGTCAGCTCGCCGCGGGCCTGGTTGAAGCCGATGCCCTGGCTGCCGACCACGTCGGTCAGGTGCTGGCCGCCGAGCGCGTTCATCACCGCGTAGCCGACGTCGTAGTCGAAGTCGCCGGACTCGGCCCACTGGCTGGTCGTCACCAGGGCGCGCGCGGTGAAGGTGCCGAACGGCCGGTCGCCGTCGTCGTACGCGGGCACGAACGCGAAGTTGGTGGCGTAGTCGCCGGGGCCCTCGTTGAGGCAGTGTCCTGCGGTGAGCACGACGTCGCGGTTGCTCGACGTGGTCGCGCTGCCCGAGCAGACGTAGTTGGTGCCGCCCAGGGTGAAGAAGACCTTGCCGGTCGTCTCGACGATCTCGCCGCCGCCGGTGTAGTAGCCGCCGGTGCCGTCCTGGCTGGTGCCCGGCTTGCCCTGCTTACTGGGCTTGGCTCGCGGCCCGATCACGGTCGGCGTGCCGCGCTGCACGCTCCCGCCGGCCGAGTCCTTCGACCGTCCGGCCACGATCCGGTCACCCGGAACCGCGTTGCGCATCCGCGCCGGTGTCCAGTAGTCGACGATCCGTCGGTGCTCGGAGCGGCTCTCCGCCGCGGCATGGACCTCCACGGAGTCCGGTCCGGCCTGAACGGCCGCTGGGGTGGCGGCGGCGGAGGGGGTCCACGCGAGGGCGGTCGCGGCCAGGGTGGCTGCCGCGGCGCCCACGAGAGAGTTGCGCCTCATCGGGAGTCCTTTCCGGTCGGCCGTGTCGGGGTGGGTGTCAGCCAACCGACGCCGAACGTAACCACTCGGTGACTATTTGTCACTACTTGTGTTCGTTGTCGGATGTGGGTTAGAGGGACCGGTTTTCCTCCACAGCCGCTGACCGGCGGCTCCGTGTCCACACCCCGCCCCGCGCGGCCCTGACGCCCCCCGTGGCCCGGCGAGGCTTGGCGTCGGAGGTGGTGGCCGTGCCCAACACACAGCAGCAGCGCAGTGCCGTCGGCCGGTACGGCGAGGACGTCGCGGCGCGACATCTGGCCGACGCCGGGATGGAGGTGCTCGCCCGCAACTGGCGGTGCGACCTCGGTGAGGTCGACGTCGTGGCTCGTGACGGGGACACGCTGGTGATCTGCGAGGTCAAGACTCGTTGCGGCCTCGACTACGGCACCCCGCTGGAGGCCGTCACCGTCCGCAAGATGGCCCGGCTACGGCGGCTGGCGGCGCGTTGGCTGGCCGAGTCCGGCCACCATCCGCCGCAGGTGCGGATCGACGTCGTCAGCGTGCTGCTGCGCGGGCGCGGCGCGGCCCTGGTCGAGCACCTTCGCGGGGTGGCGTGATGCCGGTCGGCTGGGCGAGGTCGCTGTCGGTGGGCCTGCAGGGCGTGCAAGGGCACGTCGTCGAGATCGAGGTCCACATCGGGGGCGGGCTTCCGCGCACCGTCCTGGTCGGCCTGCCCGACGCCGCGCTCAGCGAGGCACGGGACCGGTGCAAGGCAGCGATCTGCAACAGCGGGCTCACCTGGCCCAACCGCCTGGTCACCGTCGCCCTGTCGCCGGCCGACCTGCCCAAGAAGGGCGCCCACTTCGACCTCGGCATCGCCCTCGCGGTGCTGGCGGCGGCCGAGGCGGTGCCGGCCGACCGGGTGGCCGACGTGGTGGTGTTCGGTGAGCTCGCGCTCGACGGACGCCTGCGCGCGGTGCCGGGCGTGCTGCCCGCGGTCCTCGCCGCCCGCGACAAGGGAATCGGTCGTGTCATCGTGCCGGAACCGAACGCCGACGAGGCGATGCTGGTCGACGGCGTCGAGGTGCTCGGCGTGCGCTCGCTGGCGCAGGTCGTGGCCCTGCTGCGCGGCGAGGACCCGCCCGAGGCGCCGCCGGTTCCGCCGCTGCCGCGGGAGACGCGGCTGCTCGGCGCCGCCCGGCGTACCGCCGAGCTCGATCTCGCCGACGTGGTGGGGCAGCCGGAGGCTCGGCGCACGCTCGAGGTGGCCGCGACGGGGCGGCACCACGTGCTGCTCGACGGCCCGCCGGGTGCGGGCAAGACCATGCTCGCCGAGCGGCTGCCCGGCCTGATGCCCGACCTGTCGCGCGGCGAGGCGCTGGAGGTCACCGCCGTCCACTCGGTCGCGGGCGTCCTCCCGCCCGACGTACCGCTGATCACCCGCCCGCCGCTGCTCGACCCGCACCACTCCGCCTCGAGCGCCTCGATCGTCGGCGGCGGCAGCCGGGCCATCCGCCCCGGCGCCATGAGCCTCGCCCATCGCGGCGTGCTGTTCCTCGACGAGGCGCCCGAGTTCCACCGCGACGTGCTGGAGGCCCTGCGGCAGCCGCTGGAGAGCGGGGAGGTCGCGATCGGGCGCGCGGAGCGGGCCTCCCGCTTCCCGGCCCGGTTCCTGCTGGTGCTGGCGGCCAACCCGTGCCCGTGTGGAGGGGCGTCCAGCCGGCCGATCCAGTGTCAGTGCTCGCCAGTCACCCTGCGGCGCTATCGCGACAAGATCTCGGGCCCGATCCGTGACCGCATCGACCTGCAACGGGCCGTGCGGCCGGTGACGGCACGGGCGATGCGCGCCGATCTCGAGCACGCCGAGCCGTCCGCGGTGGTCGCACAACGCGTGGCCGAGGCGGTGGACCGCCAGCAGTACCGGCTCGGCGGCACGCCGTGGGCGCGCAACGCGGAGGTCCCCGGGCCGGTGCTGCGGCAGCGGTTCCGCCCGCAGCCCGACGCCACGCGGATCATCGAGGACGCCGTGTGCCGTGGGCGGCTGTCCGCGCGCGGAGCCGACCGGGTGCTGCGGGTGGCGTGGTCGCTGGCCGACCTGGCCGGGCACGACCGGCCGGGGATCGACGAGATGTCCGAGGCGTTCCTGCTCCGCACCTCCGGCACACTGCCGGGCCGGGTCGAGGTCGGTACGGCGTGACGACCGGCGTGCGCGACGGCGAGCGGCGGGCCCGGGCCGCGTTGACCCGCATCGCCGAGCCCGGTGACGTGGCGCTGGCCGCCCTGGTGGCGGCGCACGGTCCGGAGGCCGTGGTGGAGGGACTGCGCGCCGGGGAGTCGTTCGGGAGTCGGCAGGCCCGCGGGTGGCGGGTGCGCCTGGCCGGCTACGACCCCGACTCCGACCTGGAGGCGGCGGCGCGTGCCGACGCGCGCCTGGTCTGCCCCGGCGACGAGGAGTGGCCGGCCGGTCTGGAGGACCTGCGCGACGTGCTCGCGCTCGACCGTCGTCCGGCGGCTCTCACCGGTGCGGCCGATGCCGAGCGGGACGAACGGCTGCGCACCGGCGGTGTCCCCCTTGCGCTGTGGCTACGGGGCAGCGGGCATCTGGCCCACCTGTCCGCGCGGTCGGTGGCCGTCGTGGGGTCGCGGGCCGCGACCGCCTACGGCACCGAGGTCGCCGGCGACATCGCCTACGCCGTCGCCGGGCAGGGGCTGACCGTGGTGTCCGGTGCGGCCTACGGCGTCGACGGCGCGGCGCACCGAGGAGCGCTGGCGGCGGAGGCGGCCACGGTGGCGGTGCTGGCCTGTGGCGTCGACGTCTGCTATCCCCGGGGTCACGCGACACTGCTGGAGCGGATCGCCGAGGACGGGCTGGTGGTCAGCGAGGTCCCGCCGGGCAGCGCACCCAACCGCATCCGGTTCCTCGTGCGCAACCGCCTGATCGCGGCACTGAGCCTGGGTACCGTCGTGGTGGAGGCCGCGGTTCGCTCCGGCGCGCTCAACACGGCGCGCTGGGCCGGCCAGCTGCTGCGCCCGGTGATGGGTGTGCCCGGCCCGGTCACGTCGGCGATGTCGGCAGGCGTCCATCAGCTGCTGCGCGAGGGCATGGCCGTGCTCGTCACCGACGGCGCCGAGGTGCTCGAGGCGGTCTCGCCTGTCGGTGAGCACACGGCGCCGCTGCGGCACGGCGAGACGCGGCCGCGCGACCACCTCGACGAGGTGACCCAGCGGGTGCTCGAGGCGGTGCCCGCGGTGCACCCCGTCGGGGTCGACCGGATCGCCCGCACGGCGGGGCTGTCGCTGCAGGAGGTGCACGTCAAGCTCGGGCGGTTGCTGCTGCAGGGCTTCGTCGAGGAGCGTGCCGACCGTTGGCGCCTCTCCGAGGCTGCTCGCGCCGCGCCGTGAGACAGCGCGCCGCGCGCTGAGACATCGCGGCGCGCCGGCTTGCCGGCGTGGCGGCGCTCGCGCATGGTCGAGGCGTGAGCGACTCCGACCCCGCGCCGGCGCACGTCACCGACGGCGCCGAGGTGCTGTCGGAGGACAACGCGGCCCTGCTCGCGGACTACGAACGGCACCTGCAGGCCGAGCGCGACCTCACTCCGCACACCGTGCGCGCCTACCGCGCCGACGTGGAGGCCCTGCTCCTGCATGCTCAGCGGTCCGGTCGCCCGACGCTCACCGACCTCGACGTGCGCACCCTGCGCAGCTGGCTGGCCGGGCAGCAGACGAAGGGCCTGGCCCGGACCACGATCGCGCGCCGGGCCACGGCCGCACGGGTGTTCACCGCATGGGCGCAGCGCACCGGTCGCGTGCACAGCGACGCGGGCGCGCTGCTCGGCTCTCCCAAGCCGCACCGGACGCTGCCCCCGTCGCTACGGCACGAGGAGGTACGCGGCCTGCTCGACGCGGTCGCGGAGGCGGCGCTGGACGGCAGCGCCGCCGGCCTGCGCGACGTCGCGGTCGTCGAGGTGCTCTACGCGACCGGCATCCGGGTCGGCGAGCTCGTCGCCCTCGACGTGGACGACCTCGACACCGAGCGGCGGGTCATGCGGGTGCTCGGCAAGGGCCGCAAGCAGCGGACGGTGCCCTACGGCAAGCCGGCGGCGGACGCGCTGTCGGCGTGGCTCGCCCGCGGCCGCCCGGAGCTGGCCGTGCCCGGCTCCGGGCCCGCGGTGTTCCTCGGCGTCCGCGGGGGCCGGCTGGACCAGCGCGCCGTGCGCCGGCTCGTGCACGCCCGCGTCGACGAGGTCCCGGGCGCCCCCGGCATCGGCCCGCACGGGCTGCGGCACACCGCCGCGACCCACCTGCTGGAGGGCGGCGCCGACCTGCGCAGCGTGCAGGAGCTGTTGGGTCACGCCTCGCTGGCGACCACGCAGATCTACACGCACGTGTCGGCCGACCGGCTGCGCCGTGCATTCGAGCAGGCCCATCCGCGCGCCTGACGTCACCGGAGCCGGTCAGACCCGGCCGAAGTAGGCGGGCTGCTCCCATGAGCGCATGCCCTCGACCCGCACCTGCGTGCCCGGCCGCGGCGCGTGCACGACCTGTCCGGCGCCGAGGTAGAGCGCCACGTGGTAGATCGCGGTGGGCCCGCCGTCAGACCAGAACACCAGGTCGCCCGCGCGCAGCTCGGCCGGTGAGATCGGGGTCGTGGAGGCATACTGCGCCGCGCTGTAGTGCGGCAGCGGCCGACCGGCGGCGGCCCAGGCCGCCATCGTCAGCCCGGAGCAGTCCCAGGCGTCGGGCCCCGCGGCCGCCCAGACGTAGGGGTCGCCGAGCTGGTCCAGGGCGAACCGCACCGCGGTCGCCGCCGCGTGCGTGCGCGTACCCGTGGCCGGTGGGTACGCGACGCCGGTGGGAGCCGACCAGGCCGCGACGGACCGGGTGGGCGTCGGCGGGGCCAGGAACGGCAGCAGCACGATGTCGCCGCCGCCGACCAGCGACAGCGGATCGACGTAGAGGTCCTCCCCATGCTTGACCCCCCAGTGCAGGCAGGCCGCGGGCAGACAGTGGCTCCGCGTCGGCTGCAGATGCCCGAGCACCTGCCCGGCCACGACGCGATCGCCGACGGCCAGCGCGGGCGTCACCGGCTCGAACGTCGCGCGCAGGCCGTCGGTCTCGACGACGACCACGCCGCGGCCGGCCAGGTCGGCGGCGAACACGACTCGCCCGGTGCCCGGCGCGAGCACCGGCTGCCCGGGCGAGCCGAGCAGGTCGACGCCGCGGTGGCCCGCAGACCACGCCTCCGAGGGGGGATCGAAGGGGCGGACCACCCGCGGCGTCGGCTGCAGCGGCCACGTCCAGCCCGCGTCACCGTGCGCCGGGCCGGCGCCACCACACACCAGCACGAGCGCGAGGGCGGGCAGGGCCCACAGGCCCCGACGGAGGATGGCTGCTGCAGTCATGGCAGGAGCCTGTCGGGCCGGCGTACCGGCGGCCAGCGTCCTCCTCGTGGCTGTGGGCACGGCAGCCACCGCACGCGCCTGTGGACAGGAACCGGGTCAGCGACCCCGGCCCGAGCCGAAGGGCGGGGCCGCCGGATTCGCCCTGGCATCGCGACGTCCTCTAGAATCGCCGGAGCGGTTCGTATGTCTCGAGCCGACTTCGCACGTCCGCATGCCGCAGCTCCGCGGGCGCGCCCCACCGGTCCCGGATGGCCCAGGCCAGCCGGGTGTGGGTCCGCGTCGGGCGTCAGGGCTTGCACCCGACCCGGTGTGAGCACGAACTGGAAAACGCGCGCCCTCAACCGGCGCCAGAACAGGAGTACGACGATGGCAGTCGTCACCATGCGCCAGCTCCTCGAGAGCGGCGTCCACTTCGGGCACCAGACCCGCCGGTGGAACCCCAAGATGAAGCGCTTCATCTTCACCGAGCGCAACGGCATCTACATCATCGACCTGCAGCAGTCGCTGGCCTACATCGACCGC
>DATABY010000190.1:0-7673 GCA_036259355.1 Nocardioidaceae bacterium | reverse complement strand
CCTTTGGGAGCGGCTTCACGAATGGGGGGTGCGCAGGATCTTCGGCTACCCGGGTGACGGGATCAACGGCCTGGTCGGCGCGCTCGACAGGGTGCGCGACAGGTTCGAGTTCGTGCAGGTGCGGCACGAGGAGATGTCGGCCTTCATGGCTTCGGCGCATGCCAAGTTCACGGGCGAGCTCGGCGTCTGCATCGCGACCTCCGGGCCCGGCGCCATCCACCTCCTCAACGGCCTGTACGACGCCAAGCTCGACCACGTGCCGGTGGTCGCGATCGTCGGCCAGACGAACCGCAGCGCGATGGGCGGTTCGTACCAGCAGGAGGTCGACCTGATGAGTCTGTTCAAGGACGTCGCCAGCGACTACGTGCACATGGTCACCGTCCCTGAGCAGCTACCGAACGTGCTCGACCGCGCGATGCGGGTGGCGATGGCCGAGCACGCGCCGACGGCGATCATCATCCCCGCCGACGTGCAGGAGCTCGAGTACTCACCCCCGACGCACGAGTTCAAGATGGTGCCGTCCAGCACGGGGATCTCGTGGCCGACGACCGTCCCCGACGACGCGGTCGTGAAGCAGGTGGCGGAGATCCTCAACGCCGGCAACAAGGTCGCCATCCTGGCCGGGCAGGGCGCGCGCGGCGCCGAGGAGGAGCTGAAGCAGGTCGCCGACCTGCTCGGCGCCGGCGTGGCCAAGGCGCTCCTGGGCAAGGACGTGCTGTCCGACGACCTGCCCTACGTCACCGGTGCGATCGGGCTCCTCGGGACCAGGCCGAGCTACGAGCTGATGGAGGGGTGCGACACCCTGCTCACGGTCGGCTCGAACTTCCCCTACACGCAGTTCCTGCCCGAGTTCGGGCAGGCGCGGGCGGTGCAGATCGATATCGACGGCAAGTTCATCGGGATGCGCTACCCGTACGAGCTCAACGTCGTCGGCGACGCGAAGCAGACCCTGCACGCGCTGATCCCACACCTGAAGAAGAACAAGGACCGCTCCTGGCGCAAGGACGTCGAGAAGAACGTCGCCCGCTGGTGGGAGACGATGGACAAGGAGGCTGCCGTCGAGGCCGACCCCATCAACCCGATGCGGATCTTCACCGAGCTGTCGACCCGGCTTCCCGACAACGTCATCGTGACCTCGGACTCCGGCTCCGCGGCGAACTGGTACGCGCGCAACCTGCGGTTCCGCGACGGAATGCGCGGCTCGCTGTCCGGCACGCTGGCCACCATGGGCCCGGGCGTGCCGTACCTCATCGGCGCCAAGTTCGGCGCATCCGACCGGCCGTGCATCACGCTGACGGGCGACGGCGCGATGCAGATGAACGGCATGGCCGAGCTGATCACGATCCAGCGCTACTGGCAGGAGTGGTCCGACCCGAGGCTCGTCGTCGCCGTGCTGCACAACAACGACCTGAACCAGGTCACCTGGGAGATGCGGGCGATGTCGGAGACGCCGAAGTTCGTGGAGTCGCAGTCGGTCCCCGACGTGGACTACGCGGCGTTCGCCAGCGGCATCGGCCTCAACGGCATCAAGGTCACCGACCCCGAGCAGATCGGCCAGGCGTGGGACCGAGCCCTGTCGGCGGACCGCCCCACCGTCCTCGACATCCACTGCGACCCGAACATGCCGCCGATTCCGCCGCACGCGTCGTTCGAGCAGGTGAAGTCGACGACGGAGGCGGTGCTCAAGGGTGACGAGGACGCCGCCGGCTTCGTCAAGACCGGCGTCAAGACGAAGCTGCAGGAGTTCCTGCCCCACCGCAGGGGCTAGTCGCAGCGACAAGTGACGGGCTTCCCACCTCCTCCGGTCGCCGGGGCGTCGGGGGACGCCCCTCCGGTGCGGGATACGTCACCACGAGCCGGAGCGGGTTTCGCCGCCGCGGGACCGGGAACGGCGTAAGGGACCATCCCGACCACACGGTGAGGAGCCTCGTGATGAACCAGCCGGAGGCCGCCACGCAGGACGACGTGGTCGACCTGCTGTTGGCGCAGCACCAGGAGATCCGCCGGTTGTTCGCCGAGACCGAGAGCACAGGTGGCCGGGCCCGCGCCGAGTCGTTCGACCGGCTGCGCCGGCTGCTTGCCGTACACGAGACCGGGGAGGAGCAGGTCCTGCACCCGGAGGCCCGCCGTACCCTGGACGACGGCGACCAAGTCGTGGACGCCCGCCTGGACGAGGAGAACCAGGCCAAGCGCATGCTCGAGGACCTCGAGCGGGTCGGTCCGGAGGAGTGACGATGCCCTCGAGTCAGGTGGTCGTCATCACCGGCGGAAGCTCCGGTGTCGGCCGGGCGACGGCACGCGCGTTCGCGGAACGTGGTGACCGGGTCGCGATCGTGGCCCGCGGCGAGGAGTCGCTCGCCGCTACCGCCGAGGAGCTGCGGCGGATGCCGGCCGAGGTCATGACGTTCGCCCGCGACGTCACGGACCCGGGAGCCCTCGACGAGGTCGCCGAGGAGGTCCAGCAGGAGTGGGGCGGTGCCGATGTCTGGGTGAACGCCGCCGCGGTCGTGGTGCTCGGGCGTTTCCGCGACATCCCCTCCGAGGACTTCGACCGGGTCGCCGACGTGGTGTTCGGCGGCACGGTCAACGGCACTCGGGCGGCGCTGCGAACGATGGTTCCCCGCAATGCGGGACGCATCGTCCAGGTCGGGAGCGCGGTCGCACTGCACGGGGTGCCGCTGCAGTCGCCGTACGCCGCCGCCAAGCACGCCGTCCACGGCTTCTGCGACTCGTTGCGCGCGGAGCTGCTGCACGACGGCATCGCGGTGTCGCTCAGCGAGGTCAACCTTCCGGCGATCAACACGCCGCTCTACCGATCGGCCAAGAACCTGCTGCCCCAGAAGGCGCGGCCGTTCCCCCCCATCTACCAGCCCGAAACAGCTGCCCAGGCGATCGTTCGTGCCGCCGACACCGGAGCCCGCCGCGTCGACGTCACCGCGACCACCACCGCGGTGGCGTGGGCGGAGGCGCTCGTCCCCGGTCTGTTCGAGCGGATGCTCGCACAGCTCGGCCTGGACCTGCAGCAGACCGGGATGGCATTCGACCAGCCTGACGACGACTACCTGCACAAGCCGCTGCCGGGCGACCACGGGTGCCACGGGGAGTACGACGAGCTGGCCCGTTCGCGGTCCTACAAGGAGCTGCTTCGGCAGGTGGTGGTCTCCAAGCAGACCGCCCGCGTCGCCGACCAGTCCAAGCGGCTGGCCGCGGCCGCGCTGGCCGAGCTCGCGGTCAGGGCCGGGATCGTCCCTCGGCGATGAACGACAGGCGCCGCAGCGTCTCAGAGTTGCGCCACATGAGCGCAGGGCCTTGGACGAGCGAGGGGACAAGGGCCGCGGGGCCCGAGTCGAGACGCTCGTCTATCGTGACCACGCAACCCTGGTCATGGGGTTCCACGCGGATGTCGATCGCCGCCCCACCGAGGAGCCACGCCTGCGCGCGCAGCTGCAGCCGATGTGGCGCCTCGGCGCCGGTCGAGCGCGTCGTGTCGTGCACGAGCGCGGGCCAGACACCGACCGAGTGGTGTATCCCTGCACCGGCGTCCGGCCAACCGGGGTCGACGTCACGCACGCGGGCCGCTCCCACCACCCACAGGCCGTAGCTCCAGCCGTCGGCCAGGACGGCCCAGACGTCGCTGGGACGGCAACGCATGACGCGGCTGCTCCTGCTCATAGCGTTGTCATACCCGGGTCCTCACCCACCATGCTCGCTGCATCGTGACGTGGGCTACGAACCCAGGCGCGCCAGGGCGCGGCCCGGAAGGCGGATGCGTTCGTGGAACAGCGCTGCGCGGGCCGCGTTGGAGCCGCACGCTCCGTGGACACCGCCGCCCGGGTGTGCCGACGCGGAGGCGAGGTAGAGGTTCTTCACCGGTGTCTCCGCACGGCCGAGACCCGGCGTCGGGCGCAGCACCGCCTGCTGGTGCAGGGAGGAAGTGCCGCCGTTGAGCGCCCCGCCGACGAGGCTCTCGTCGATGTCCTCGAGATCGCGCGGCGACAGGGTCCGTCGTGCGCGCACCAGGTCACCGAAGCCGGGCGCGTGCGCCTCGATCCGATCCTGCATGCGATCGGCCATGCGCTCGTTGTCGCCGGCGCCCCACCTACCACTGATGCCTTGCTCGCCGGCGTCGCGGCGGACCTCATGGGGCACGTGCGTGTACGCCCAGACCGACTCGGTGCCGCGGGGCGAGCGGGTGGGGTCGGTCGTCGTCATCTGCCCGACCAGCAGGAAGGGCTGCGCCGGCACCTCGCCGTTGTGGATCTGCAGCTGCGAGGTGGCCAGGTCTTCCAGGGAGTCCGCGATGTGCACGGTTCCCGGTGCGGCGGACGGAGGGTTGCGCCACGGGATCGGGCCGTCGAGCGCCCAGTCCACCTTGAAGGTTCCCGGGTCCCAGTCGAACCCGGCCATGTGCCTGCGGAGCCGGCCGGGGAGGTGCGACCAGTCCACCAGACCGCCGTACAGGCTCGGGGCCACGACGTCCGCGACCACCGCTCGCCGCGCACCGATGGTGTCGCCGTGCGACGTCACGACGCCGAGGGCACGACCGTCCTGGACCAGCACCCGGTCGCCCCGTGTCGAGCAGCGGATCGTGCCGCCCTTCTCCGTCAGGCGGCGGGCGAGTGCGCGGCTGAGCTCGCCGGCCCCGCCCTGCGGCACCGGGAAGCCGTCGTGCTGCCCGAGCATCGCCAGCAGCCAACCCATCAGCCCGGAGCCGGGGGCGTCCATCGCGATGTCGGCGTGCAGCGCGTTGCCCGCGATCAGCTGGCTGGCGGCGCGACCGTTGAACATCTGGTCGCACATCGAGCGCGCCGGCCGCGCCAGCATCTTGAGGAAGCCGCTGCCGTCGCCTCCGGGCAGCTTCGCGAGCATGCGGACCGTGTTGCGGACCGGTGGGATCGGGGTGAGCAACGCGCCCACGACGTCGCCGCCGAACCGGTCCCACTGCCGGCACATCGCCAGCCAGGCCTCCCCGTCACCGGGTGTCTGCTTGTCCAGCTCGGCGGCGGTCTGCTCCCGGTTGCGGTGCAGCACCGCCCACTCCTCGCCCGGCAGCGGGTTGGCCAGCACGGCCGGTGCGTGCACCCAGGTGAGCCCGTAGCGCTCGAGCTCGAGCGCCCTGATCGTGGGCGAGCCCGCTGCCAGGGGGTAGAACGAGCTGCACGTGTCGTGCACGAACTCGCCGTCCAGCGCACGGTCGCTGCGGACCGCGCCCCCGACCGTCGGCTGGGCCTCGAGCAGCACCACCTGCCAGCCCGCGTCCACCAGCATGTTGGCGGCCACCAGCCCGTTGGGACCGGCGCCGATCACCACGGCGTCGACCGCGTCGGCGCTGGCTACGGCGCCGACCGTCACTGGTCGGCGCCGCCGCTCTCGCTCCCCTCGCCGGTGTCGGGCACGTCGGGTGCCGCTTCGTCCGGGGCCTTGGTCGTGGGCTCCGAGTCCTGGTCCTGGTGTTCCTCGTCCCGCTCGCGTCCAGTCATGCCTGCCCTGTACCCGCGGTGTGCCGGGCCATTCCCGCGCACCGGCGCCGCCGTCGCTGCCGTCGGTGTCAGAGGTTGTCCCGTGGGATGGTGATCTGCCAGTTGTCGGAGTAGGTGCGTCGTGCACCCTCGTAGGCGTCGAGCTCGGCGTGCAGGAAGAAGTCCGTGGCCGAGCAGGACAGCGTCTGCCGGGTCACCGTGCGCGCGTGCCAGTCACCGCGCGAGAACGACATGCTCCAGCGGACGTCTCCCTGTACGGAGGTGAAGTCGTCGGCCACCGAGGTGTACTGGTCGTACGCCCGGCGGGCGACGTCGAGGTCGACGTCCTCGTAGCGGACCGTGCCGACGTCCTTGACGACCTCCATCTTGGACCCGTATCCGACGAGGTCCCGGGACACCTCCCACTTCCACTCGCCGGGCTGGACCTGCCTGGTCTCGAGCGGAGGAGTGCCCTCGGGCTCGTCGAACGGGCGCACCGCGACCTCGTCGCTTTCCGTCGTCGCGCGCACCGGCAGCAGGAGGCTGCTCGACCCCGTGAACACGCTGAGCTGAGCCGGCTCGGGCGGTGGCCAGGCGAGGGGCCAGTACGACGTCGAGAGCGAGAGCCGGATCCGGTGCCCGGGGGGGAACGCCTGCGCGACGCCGTTGAGCTGGAACTCCACCTGGTAGCGCTGCCCCGGCACCAGCGGCTCGGGTTCGGAGTGCCCGTCCCGGTGCGTCAGGTTGAGGAGCCCGTAGGTGACGCGGGTGGCGCGGCCGTCCGGGGACACGTCGGAGAGGCGGGCCGCCACCATCGCCACCGGGCGGTCCGCCGCCAGGTCGAGCCGTACGATCGGACCGCCCAGGATCTCGCAGCGCTCGGTGAGCACGTCGGTGTCGAACACCATCGAGCCGCCGTCCTCCTCGCGCTGGTCGTACGGCAGGTCCGGCGGTGCGTTGTAGGAAGCCCACTTGCCGGCGAACTGGCCGACCGACAGCGGCGACTCGACGGTCAGCTCGTCCTTCGGCACGGACTCGTCCGCATGCCCGATCCGGTGCCGGGTCAGCATGTGCTCCTGCTTCTCGACGTACGGTGACGGCCACGCGGGCTCGCCGACCCAGCGGCCGGGGCGGTCCTCGTAGGCCGTCGACGGCGGGACGCTGTCCTGCATCCAGGTGCGCAGCATCGGCACGTCCATCGCCGCGTTGTCGACGTCCTTCAGCCAGTGGTCCCACCACTCCACGACCTCCTGCAGGAAGCCGACGGCCGGGCCGGGCTGGCCGAGGTGGGGGTACTTGTGCGACCAGGGTCCGACCAGTCCCTTGCGGGGGACGTCGAGGTTGGCCAGAACGCGGAAGACGGCGTTGGAGTATCCGTCGGCCCACCCGCTGACCGCGAACACGGGCACGTCGACGGCGGAGTAGTCCTCGCAGACGGAAGCGCGGCGCCAGTAGGGGTCTCGTCGCTGGTGCCGCAGCCATTCCTCCAGCCACGGGCCGCTGCCCCGCAACCTCTCCCTCCACATGTCCCGCCACGCGTCGCCGACGACGGCCGGGTCCGGCGGGCAGGTGGCGTAGGCGAACATCGTCCCGGCTTCGGACAGGTTGTCCGACAGCAGACAGCCCCCCATGTAGTGCATGTCGTCCTCGTACCGCTCGTCGGTGAACGAGCACGCGACCACCGCGCCGAGGCTAGGCGGCCGGCGGGCTGCGACCTGCAGCGCGGCGAAGCCGCCCCACGAGATCCCCATCATGCCCGTGCGGCCGTCGCACCACGGCTGGTCCGCCAGCCAGGCGAGCACCTCCTCCGCGTCCTGCTGCTCCTGGTCGGTGTACTCGTCCAGCAGCACGCCCTCGGAGTTGCCGGTGCCGCGGATGTCGACCCGGACGCAGGCGTAACCGTGCCCGGCCATGTAGGGATGGTGGATCGCGTCGCGCGACGAGCTGAGGTCGCGCTGACGATAAGGGATGTACTCGAGGATCGCAGGGACCGGCTCGGTGTCGGAGCCGACCGGGCGCCAGATGCGCGCCGCCAGCCGGGTGCCGTCGGACATCGAGACCCAGACGTGCTCGTCCTGCTGCACCTCGCGCGGCAGCGTGTCGACGTAGCGCATCAGCTCGGCTCCGTCTCGCTCACCTCGAAGCCGAGCGCGTCCACGGCGCGCCGAAACTTCTCCTCCATGTCGGCGACGTCCCGACCCGCGACTACCAGCT
>DATABY010000189.1:0-14824 GCA_036259355.1 Nocardioidaceae bacterium | reverse complement strand
TGCTGGGTGCTTTGATCGGGTCATGTCGACAGCACCGGCAGCCGTTGTTGAGCAGGCGCAGCGCCTGGTCAGCACGGCACGGCTGCTGCCCGCTGACGAGGCGGCCACGGCGTTGGAGCAGGCGGTGACGGTGCTGCAGGCGGCCGGGCCGCAGGAGCTGGCCGTGTTCTGCCAGCACATCGCCGAGGTCGACCAGCCCGACCGCGACCAGGCCAAGGCCAAGGCCCTCGGGCTGCGCAGCGTGCGCCCGGCCCGGGTCGGCGACCTGCCACGCACCACCCCAGTGACCCGAGCCCTAGCGAGGCGTCGGCACCGGTGCCATCGTGACAGCGTGGCGAACTCACTGCTGCCCACGGAGGATGAGCACCTCACGACGGGGTGGGAGCCGGATCTACCTGTCGACGACACCCTGGTCCGGCGGGCCGTGCTCGCCCATGCCTCGTGGGCCACCACGGTCGCTCGCAACGTCGGTCGTCCGTGGCGGCAGGAGCAGGCATGGGCCGGCGGGCGGGTCGGCGACCGTGGCGCGATGACGAACTGGGTCGTCCTCACCCAGCCCCTGCTCGACCCCCGGCCCGTACTGGCGGACGTCGCCGAGCTCTTCCCCCGCGAGATCCCGTACCTGCTCATCAGCGCCTGGCCGACTCCGGACCTCCGCGAGCACGGGCTCGGCCTGGTCGGACATCCGCCGCTGATGGTCCGCGCTCCTGCACCGGCTCCCAGCCAGCCGAGCTCCGACGTCGAGATCCGCGAGGTCCGCGACGACACCGGGCTGGAGCTCGCCGAACGCGTCCTCGTCGACGGGTACCCACTGCCGGAGATGCAGCCGCTGTCCCCCGGAGACCTGTACGGCCATGGCTTGCTGGACGACTCCACACGTGTCTGGCTCGCCTGGCACGACGGCTCCCCCGTCGGCACCGCCGTCGCGCACCTGCATGCCGGTGTCACGTTGGTCGAGTCGGTCGCCACGCTCGCAGCCGTGCGCGGCCGCGGCGTCGGTGCAGGACTGACGCTGGCGGCGACCCTGGCCGACCCGGCGCGACCGGCCGTACTCATCGCCAGTGACGACGGCAGACCGGTCTACGAACGCCTGGGCTACCTCGCGGTCGAACGCTGGACCGTCTGGCTGCAGCCCGGCCACGCCTAATGGGCGGTGTCGACGTGGGGGTCACGCCGGATCACGGTCAGCAGCAGTACGGCAGCCAACCCCACGCCGACGAAGATCACCGAGGCCATCGGCACCGCCGTACTCGTGCCCAGCACGCCCACCAGGGGCGCGGTCACCGCTCCGACGCCGAACTGCACCGCGCCCAGCAGCGCGGCGGCGGTCCCGGCCGCCTCACCGTGTCGTGACAACGCCAGCGCCGGCGTGTTCGGCAGCGACAGACCACAGGTGGCGACGACCACCGACAGCGGGATGAGCAGCCCGAACAACCCGCCGAACCCGGTGACGCTGGTGAGGACCATCGTGGCCGCCGCACCGGTGCCCAGCACGACTCCGGCCGTCAGCACCTGGCTCGGCCGGAAGCGTCGCAGGAGCAACGGGTTGAGCTGGGTGCCGAGGATGATGCCGAGGGCGTTGCAGCCGAACACCACGCCGTATGCGCGCTGGCTGAGGCCGTAGATCTCCTGCAGCACGAAGGGCGAGCCGGAGATGTAGCTGAACAGCGCCGACATCGTCAGCCCGGCGACGAGGACCAGGGCGACGAAGGTGGGGTCGCGGAGCAACGACCGGAAGGTGCGCAGCGTGGCCATCGGCCGCGCGGAGCGTCGCCGCGACGGCGGCAGCGTCTCCTGCAGGCCGAACGCCGCAATGGTCACCAGCAGGACGGCGAACCCGGCGAGCACCACGAAGATCCCCCGCCACGACGTGAACTCGAGGATGAGCCCGCCGAGGCTCGGGGCCAGCACCGGCGCTGCACCGATCACCAGCATCAGCCGGGACAGCAGCCGCGCGGCGGCGGCGCCGACGAACAGGTCCCGCACGATGGCCATCGCGTTGACGCTGATCGCGGCACCGGCGAAACCCTGCAGCACCCGCACGGCGCTGAGGCTGACCACGTCGGGCGCCACCGCGCACAGCAACGACGCCACCGCGTGCAGCGCGAGGCCTGCGAGCAGCGGGCGACGCCGACCCAGCGCGTCCGACGCCGGTCCGATGAGGAGCTGGCCGAATGCGAGCCCGCCCAGCATCCCGGTCAGCGTGACCTGCACGGCTGCGTCGCTGGCATCGAGGTCCTCGGCCAGCGCCGGCAGCGCCGGCAGGTACATGTCGATGGTGAGGGGACCGATGGAGATGAGCGCACCGAGCACCAGCACCAGCTGGAGGTAGCGCCGTCCGGTCGGCGGGATCACACGACCCGACACCGGGTCGACGCCGGCGGGCGAGGCGGCGGCTCGGCCGGTGCGGGGCGTCGAGGTCACGACCCACCATCCTTGCGCACCACGAGCAGGGGCCGAGGGACCGGGGTGGAGGCCGGATCGGCAAGGCAAAATCACAGATAGGCCCTGCCACCGCAGCCATGACGGGTGTGCGGTTGCCCGAGCACGAGACAGAATGGATTGCGGGAGGGAGAAGAGAAGCGCCAGCGTTGCCGGCCGGGGAGGGATCCGTGACTGCGTGCACTGCCGCACCTGTGTGCGACCGCCTGCTGCGGGCGGGGGGCCGCCATGTCACCTGACCGGTTCCGGCGGCGGACGGGCTACGTGCTGAACATGTACCCGCGGCTGTCGGAGACTTTCGTCGTCAACGAGATCCTCGCGCTGGAGACGGCGGGTGAAGAGCTGGACATCTTCTCGCTGAACCTGCCGGTCGACGGTCGGTTCCACGAGTCGCTCGCTGATGTTCGGGCCCTCGTCACCTACCTGCCCAGCCACGTGAGCTCCACGGGGCTGTGGGACGTCCTGCGGCACGGCCTGGACACGCTGCCGCGGTTGTCGGTGGACCTGTCCGAGATCGTGCGGCTGCCGGTGACCGAGGCAGCCTGCGCGATCCAGCTCGCCGTCGCCGTACGCGACCTCGGCATCAGCCACCTGCACGCTCACTTCGCCTCGTCCGCCGCCGACGTGGCCCGAGCCGCGGCGCACCTGAACGGCATCACCTACAGCTTCACCGCGCACGCCGAGGACATCGACCGCCCCTTCGCTGGCCACTCGGCCGACCGCGTCGAGTTCCGGCGCAGGCTGGCCGACGCCTCGGCGGTCGTGACGGTCAGTGACTACAACCTGAGCCGTCTGCGTGGGATGTACGACGCGGCGGCCGCGCGCGCGATCCGCATCTACAACGGGCTCGACCTGGACCGATATCCCTTCACCTCGCCCCGGGAACGCCCACCGACGGTCGCCGCCGTCGGGCCGCTGGAGGAGACGAAGGGTTTCACGTACCTGGTCGACGCGATCAGCCTGCTGGTACGGCAGGGCCGCGACGTCCGCCTCGACGTCGTGGGCGACGGCGGGCAGGAGCAGGACCTGCGCGCGCAGGTCACGGCTCTCGGCCTCGACGACCACGTGCGGTTCCTGGGCGCCCAGCCGCAGCGCCGCGTCCGCGAGACGGTGCGCGGCGCGGCGGCGCTGGCCGCGCCGTGCGTCGTCGGCGTGGACGGCAACCGCGACGGCATGCCGACCGTGCTGCTGGAGGCGATGGCGCTGGGTACGCCGTGCGTCTCCACCCCGGTCGGCGGGATCCAGGAAGCGGTGCGGCACCGCGAGACCGGGTTGCTGGTGCCCGAGGCCGACCCGCTGGTCCTCGCGGCCGCCCTGGTGCCCCTGCTCGACGACGCCGACCTGCGTTGCCGCCTCGCCGCCAACGCCCGCGACCTGGTGGAGCGGGAGTTCGACGTACGCCGCAACACCGAGCGTCTACGCGGGCTGTTCGCCCACCCGGCGGCGTCACGCGAGCCGGCGGTCGTGTGACGCGACAATGCACCTATGACGAATCCCCAACCAGGCTCCCGGCGTCCCCCCGCGGAGCCGGACCGCGAGGCAGCCGCCCGGATGTGGGCGGACTACCTCCGCGAGCACGCGGAGCACCGGCACGACGAGCCGCCGTCGGAGTGGTTCGGCGACTCCGCCGCGCTGGCCGACGAGCTGCTCGACCTGGTGCTGCACGGGCCCAAACGAGCGACAGCCGCCTCGGTCGAGGAGTATCTGCACACCGGCGAGCCGTTACCGCGTATCGGCAGCCACTGGATCGCCCACGACGGCGACGGCCGTCCGCGCGCCATCATCCGGAGCATCGAGCTGCGTATCGGGCCGCTCGACAGCGTGGACGCGCAGTTCGCCTGGGACGAGGGCGAGGATGACCGCAGCCTGGAGTCGTGGCTGCGAAACCACCGGCGGTACTTCCAGCGCCAGCTGCCGAGCATCGGCCTGGAGTTCCACGAGCAGATGGAGACCATGTTCGAGCGGTTCCGCGTCGCATGGCCGCCCGAGTACGCCGACGCGGCGTCGTAGGGGCTCGACGCCATGGCGCTGGCGGTGTGCCTGCTCTTCGACGAACGCACCAACCGAGCGCTGCGGCGGCTCTGGGACCGCCTGGAGGACCTCGACGTGCCGACCCTCCGCTCGCACACGCACGGACGGCACCTCCCACACCTGTCGTACGCCGTGCTGCGTGACTGGCGCCTCGACGAGGTCCGCGACCGGGTGGAGGCGCTGCCGTCCGGCCCGCCCCTGGAGCTGCACTTCGACGCGCTGGGCACCTTCCGCCGCGGCCGCTCCTGGCTGGTTCCCGCCGTGACCAGTGATGTAGCGCTGCGTCAGGAGCGGGTCGTGTCGGCGGTCACCGCGGCCGGGGCGGATCTGCACAAGCACTACGTCCCCGGAGTCTGGGTGCCGCACTGCACGGTCGCGCCCCGGGTGCCGCTCACCGTCCTGCCGGTGCTGGCGGCGGCGGTGTACGACGTCCTCCCGCTGCAGGCCCGCGCCGACCACGCTGCCCTGGTCGACAGCGGCACCGGCACCACCTGGCCACTCGTCAACCTGCCCTGACCAGGGGG
Source organism: Nocardioidaceae bacterium (assembly GCA_036259355.1). GTDB lineage: Bacteria > Actinomycetota > Actinomycetes > Propionibacteriales > Nocardioidaceae > JALZDI01. The sequence continues at coordinate 9,827 of DATABY010000189.1, read as the reverse complement.
TCACTAGACTGCGCCCGATGCATCCCCTCCACCCGACCCTGCAGGCGATCTATGACACGGTGCTCCAGCGCAACCCCGGCGAGCTGGAGTTCCACCAGAGCGTGCGCGAGGTGCTGGAGTCCCTCAACGTCGTCGTACCCAAGCACCACCAGTACGTCGAGCACTCCATCATCGAACGGATCTGCGAGCCCGAGCGGCAGATCATCTTTCGCATCCCGTGGGTAGACGACGCCGGCCGGGTGCAGATCAACCGCGGCTTCCGGGTCGAGTTCAACTCCGCGCTCGGCCCCTTCAAGGGCGGTCTGCGCTTCCACCCGTCGGTCTACCTGGGCATCGTGAAGTTCCTCGGCTTCGAGCAGGTCTTCAAGAACGCGCTGACCGGTCTCCCGATCGGCGGCGGCAAGGGCGGCTCCGACTTCGACCCCAAGGGCAGGAGCGACGGCGAGGTCATGCGCTTCTGCCAGTCGTTCATGACCGAGCTGTACCGGCACCTGGGCGAGTACACGGACGTGCCCGCCGGCGACACCGGCGTGGGCGAACGCGAGATCGGCTACCTCTTCGGCCAGTACAAGCGCATCACCAACCGCTACGAGTCGGGCGTGCTCACCGGCAAGGGGCTGTCCTTCGGCGGATCCCGAGTCCGTCCGGAGGCCACCGGCTACGGCACCGTGTTCTTCGTCGAGCAGATGCTGGAGACCCGCGGCACCACGCTCGAAGGTCGCCGCGTCGTCGTGTCCGGCTCCGGCAACGTCGCCATCTACGCCGCCCGCAAGGCCACCGAGCTCGGTGCCGTCGTGGTCGCCTGCTCCGACTCCAACGGCTACGTGGTCGAGGACGGCGGGCTCGACCTCGACCTGCTGGCGCAGACCAAGGAGGTCGAGCGGCTGCGGGTGGCCGACTACGCCGAGCGCCGGGCCAACGGCGCGAAGTACGTCGCGGGCGGGAACGTGTGGGACGTCCCCTGCGACGTCGCGATACCGTGCGCCACCCAGAACGAGCTGGACGGCGACGGCGCGAAGGCGCTGGTGGAGTCCGGCGTGGTCGCCGTCGCCGAGGGCGCCAACATGCCGACGACACCTGGAGCGGTCCGGCTCCTGCAGGAGGCGGGGGTGCTGTTCGGCCCCGGCAAGGCGGCCAACGCCGGCGGCGTGGCGACCAGTGCGCTGGAGATGCAGCAGAACGCCTCGCGAGACTCCTGGACGTTCGACTACACCGAGCAGCGACTGCGCGAGATCATGAACGGCGTGCACGAGCGCTGCGCACAGTCCGCCGAGGAGTACGGCGAGCCCGGCAACTACGTCCTCGGCGCCAACATCGCCGGCTTCGTGCAGGTGGCCGACGCCATGCTCGCGCTCGGCGTCGTCTGACCGAGGCCCTACCGGAGCCGCCAACCCGCCGTGGCAGCGGTGTGGACGCTGATCCGTGTGCGCTCGTCCAGCCTCGTGCCTCCTAGCATGAGGGCATGGCGAAGGCAGAGCGAGACCGCGACGAGCAGGGACGAGCCCGGCAGGCACGTCCCCGCGACGAGCTCGGCCGGCCGTTGCCGTACGGCAGCCAGGGCGTCGAGCAGGTCCCCGAGGACCCGCTGCCGCCGGACGAGACGCTGCGTTTCGCGCGCGAGCTGGTCGACCAGGACCGGCCGTTTTCCGCGCACGAGGTGCTGGAGGCGCGGTGGAAGGCCGGGCCGCCGGAGCAACGCGACCTGTGGCAGGGACTCGCGCAGATCTGCGTGGGTCTCACCCACCAGCTCCGCGGCAACACCGTGGGCTCACAGCGGCTCGTCGAGCGCGGCTGTCAGCGGCTCGAGGCCTACGACGCCACGGAGGGTCCGACGTACGGCCTCGAGCTGGCCGCCGTCATCGACTGCGCGCGCGGGCGAGTATCTCGCGGATGACCGGGCCCTTGGCGTCGGCGTAGTAGTTGACGTCGGGCCACTCCCGTCCGGCCAGCGACCGCTTGACGTCCTCGTAGCGCCGCCGGTCGCCGGCGTCGCGCCGCAGCCAGTCGCGAAAAGTCAGGTACTGCGCGACCTCGTCGTCACCCTCGGCGTACACGTGCACGTTCGTGGCGGGCTCGCTCGGGTCGGCACGGACGAGGCAGCGGTGGCCGGGCTCGACGACCCGCACCTCGTAGCCGGCACCGAGCAGGTCCGCCAGGTACGCGTCCTCGTCGTCGGGGTCGGCCACGACCAGGCACACGTCGACCCGGTCCTTGGCGGCCAGACCGGGCACCGACGTCGACCCGATGTGGTGCACCGCGAGCGCACGGGCACCGAGCGACCCCACGATCCGGTCGCGCTCGACGGCGAAGCGGTCCGGCCACGTCTCGTCGTACTCCACCATCTCCACGCGGGTGCGCTGGCGACCCTGCACCAGCACGCGGTCGAGCTCCTCGCCCAGCTCATCCTGCTCGGACACGCCCATACTGTAGGAGAACCACCGCCGCTACGTGGTCCGTGCGGCCACCCAGCGGTTCAGCCCCAGCCGACCGCTGCGCATCATCCAGGCGTGGTTCAGCCGCAGCAGCGGCCGACCGACCAGGCCGAGCAGTCGCAGCACGCGACTGTGCACCACGACCTCCTGCTCGTACACCAGCGCCGTACGGGCGCCGCTCGGCCGCAGCGTCCACCGCGACCAGCCGTCGAGGTCGCCGGTGAGCCGGACCTCCAGAGCACCGCCCGCCCGGTCCTCGCACGCGCGCGCCGCGCACAGGCGCAGGTCGTACGGCAGCACCGAGCGGCACACCACCGACGCCGTGTCGTCGTCGATCCGGTCCACCGAACGGATCTGACGCCACCAGTGCGGATACGAGGCGATGTCGCTGAGCACGTCGAACAAGGCGTCATAGGCCACGTCGACGTGCCATGCCGAGCGAAAGCGGTACCTGCTGAGCTTCACGGAGGCCATCGTGGCACGCTGACCTCATGATCGTCGCGTTCAGCATCAGCCCCGGTACGACGGACACCTCCGGCGGCGTCGGCAAGGCAGTCGCCGAGGCGGTCCGGGTCGTGCGCGACTCGGGCCTCCCGTGCGAGACCAACGCCATGTTCACCAACATCGAGGGCGAGTGGGATGAGGTGATGGCGGTCGTCAAGCAGGCAGTCGACGCCGTCGCCGCGGAGTCACCGCGCGTCGGTCTGGTGCTCAAGGCCGACATCCGTCCGGGTCACACCGGCCAGCTGCAGGCGAAGGTGCAGCGGATCGAGGAGCACCTGCAGCAGTGACCTCTGCGCTGCACGACCTGTCCGCCCTGGAGCAGGCGGCGGCGGTGCGCCGCGGCGAGACGTCGTCCGTCGAGCTCATCGAGCACTACCTGGAGCGGGTGCAACGACTCGACCCCGAGGTGGGGGCGTTCGTGACCGTCACGCCCGACGACGCGCTGTCGTCCGCCCGGCAGGCGGACACCGCGATACGTCAGGCCGACGACAAGGGCGCGCTTCCGCCCCTGTTGGGCGTCCCGACCGCCGTCAAGGACCTCAACCTCACCGCCGGTGTGCGCACCACGTTCGGCTCCGCGGCCTTCGACGACTATGTACCCCAGACCAGCGACGAGGTCGTGCTGCGGATGCAGCGCGCCGGCCTGGTGAGCCTCGGCAAGACCAACACCCCGGAGTTCGGGAGCCCCTGCTACACCGAGCCCGACGTCGCCCCGCCGGCCCGTACGCCGTACGACCTCGACCGCAGCGCCGGCGGCTCGAGCGGCGGCGCGGGGGCCGCCGTCTCGGCCGGTCTGGTGCCGTGGGCCCAGGGATCGGACGGCGGCGGGTCGATCCGTATCCCCGGCAGCGTCTGCGGCCTGGTGGGGCTCAAGCTCAGTCGCGGCCGGGTCAGCCCGGCACCGGTGTACGGCGACGTGGTGGGACTGGGCACGCCGGGGCCGTTGGCCCGCACCGTGCGCGACGCGGCGGCGTTCCTCGACGTGCTCGCCGGGCCCGCCGTCGGTGACCCCAACCCGCCCGCGGCGGTACCGCCCGACGGAACCTACCTGGCCTGGTGCGACCGTGCGCCGGGGCGGCTGCGGGTCGCCCGGTTCAGCACCCCGTTGATCGCCGACGTCGAGGTCGCACCCGAGTGCCTGGCCGCGTACGAGCGCACGTCGACGCTGCTGGCGGACCTGGGTCACGAGGTCGAGGAGGTGCCGGCGCCGCTCACTCCGGAGGCGGTGCCGGTGTTCGAGACGTGCTGGGCGGTGCTGAGCGCGATGTCGGTGGTGCCTCCGGCGCGGCAGCACCTGCTGCGGCCGCTGACCCGATGGCTGGCCCAGCAGGCTGCGGAGATCTCGGCCGTGGACTTCGGCCTCGCGGTCGGTGAGCTGCGGCGGATCGCCGCGTCGGCCCTGCAGGCCCTGGTGCCGTACGACGTGGTGCTCACCCCGACCCTGGCCGCTCTCCCCGCTCCCGTCGGCTCCCTTCGCGATGACGAGAGCCCGGCGCAGGACTTCGAGAACCAGAAGCGGTTCACGCCGTACACGTCGGCGTGGAACGTCACCGGCATGCCCGCGGTCTCGTTGCCGCTGCACTGGACCGACGACGGCCTGCCGGTCGGGGTCATGCTGGCCGGTCGACCGGCGGAGGAGCACGTGCTGCTCTCGCTCGCCGCCCAGCTCGAGACCGCGGCGCCGTGGCGCGAGCGGCACCCCGCCTGCTGGTGACCGCCACGTCCGGTAGGGCGTCAGCCGGTCTTGCGGCGGAAACCCGGTCCCTTCGTCGGGGTCGGCGCGCCGTGCGACTTCTCGGAACCGTCGTGCTCGGCGGCCGCGGCACTGGCGTGGTGCCGCTGTTGCTTGCGCTCGAGCGCCTCCCGGAACTTGCGACGCACGTCGTCGGTGTCCTTGGCGTCGGGTGAAGCAGCCACGAGAACCTCCAGGGATCGACAGCCGTTCTCCCCAGACTCGCACGGCAGGGACGTCCCGGGCCACCCGTTTCCGCGGTATGCCGTGCGAGAGGCCGGTCAGCCGCCCATCAGCAGGCCGAACTGGTCATAGACGGTGAACAGCGAGAATCCGCCGTAGAAGAGCACCGCCCAGCCCAGTGCCGCCAGTCGGCCGCCCTTGAGGCCGATCGCCCGCGGCAGCGTGCCCCGGTTGAGCTGGATCAACAGCACCGAGTACACGAACATCACGATGCCGTTGAGGGAGGAGGCGATGATCAGCAGGATCAGCGGCTGGTCGAGCCCCGACAGCAGGATGATCGAGCCGAAGGCGATCTCGGCCCAGACGACGGCGAAGTAGATGCGGCTCTCGCTCCAGGTGTCGTTCTCGCGCAGCGGACCGGTCTTCAGGACGTCGGCGGTGACTCGGCCCACCATGTCGAGCACGGCGAAGTTGGTCGAGAAGAGGACCACGGTGCCGATCAGGAAGAAGATCGTGGTCAGGGCTCCGCCACCGAGCCCCTCACCGACCAGCCGGATGAAGTCGAACTCCTCGGCCTCGCTGCCGGTGCCGATGGTCGCGAAGGTGAGCCCCATCAGCAGCAGGATCGCGAAGCCGCCGATCACGAGGAAGGTGAGGAACTGCTCGCGGTCGGCCACCTTCCACCAGGCACGCCAGCGCCTGAGGTTCGCCTCGTCCTGAGGGAAGAAGTACCCGGTCGTCGCCCGTGTCTGCTCCTCGCCCGTGAACGGCGACACGACCTTCGGCAGCCGCGACCCCATGCCGAGGCCCTTGTCGCGAATCCAGTTCGACTGAACCAGGTTGAGCGAGCCGCCGGCTCCGGCGAACGCGATCGCGCCGAGCAACGTGGCCGCCGGGATCGCGCCGATCGACGACGGGATCTCGTTGACCGCGACGAAGCCCTCCCCGATGGCCAGCCAGCCGTCGGCGCCGAGGAGCACCAGCGCGGTGTAGATGAGGAAGAGCACGATCAGGCCGACGAGGAAGAACTGGATCTTCTCGACGGTGCGGTAGACGACCGGTGACACGGTCAGGACCACGCCGATCAGCAGCAGGACGCCGATGGTTGCGTAGGGCACGAAATCCTCGGAGAACCCGAACGCGAACGCCAGGGTCGTCGTACCGCCGGTGGCCCAGCCAGGCCACGCCCAGGGCACCACAGTCATGATGACGAAAAGCCAGCCCCAGTGCTTCCACAGGCGGGTGAACCCGGTGACCGCGGTCTCTCCGGTGGCCAACGTGTAGCGCTCGATCTCCATGTTGAGGAAGTACTGCGTGGCGACGCCGATCACGGCGAGCCACACCAGCGTCAGCCCCACCTGTGAGGCGATGTAGGGCCACAGCACGAACTCACCGGAGCCGATGGCTCCGGCGAGCAGCAGCACGCTGGGGCCCAGTACCCACTTCAGCGGCTTGGCCTCGGGAAGGTCGGCGTACGGGACGCCGGGAAGGTGCTTGCTCGGGATCTCGTGTGCGGTACCGGTCGGAGCCGGACCGCCTTCCACCGACGAGGCCATGGGGACACTCCACTCACTCGAAGCCATGCGCGGTCGCGCCGACCGAGCCTTCCGGGCACCCCTCCGCGCGTTACCTACACGGGAGACTTGGATCTCAAGTTAGATCCAAGCGGTTGCGTTGGACAATCCCCCGGTTCTTCGGCGCGTCGCGCTCGTTAGTCGGCAGCGGACTCCGCCCGCTCGCAGGCGCGCAGCACCTGCTCGGTCAGCTCGACGGCGCGGACCCCGTCGTGGATCGTCGGCAGGCCGTCGGGCTCCTCCCCCCGCATCGCGGCGTAGGCGTTCGCGACGAACGCGTCGAAGCAGTCGAGGTAGCCCTGCGGATGGCCGGCCGGCACCAGGCTGAGCCGGGCCGCGTCGGGGTGCAGCACCGCCTCGTCGCGCTCGAGGATCCGGGCGCCGCCACGGCCGCCGACCCAGAGCCGGTTCGGCTCCTCCTGCCAGAACACGACCGAGTGCTCCGCGCCGTCGACCTCGAGCCACAGCCGGTTCTTGCGGCCCGGTGACACCTGCGAGACGACGACCGACCCGAGGGCGCCGGCGTCCGTGCCGAGGCTCACCACCACCGCGTCCTCGGTGACCCGCCCGGGCACGAAGGTGCGCCGGTGCGCGGCGTGCACCTGCAGATGCTGGCCGGTGACGAACTCCGCGAGGTCGCACCAGTGTGACCCGATGTCGGCGAACGCGCGCGACTCGCCACCCTGCGCGACGTCCACCCGCCAGTTGGTGTCGGAGTCGGCCATCAACCAGTCCTGCAGGTAGGTGCCGTGCACGAGGCGGATGGCGCCGAGCTCTCCGCCGTGGGCCATCGCGCGGGCCTGCCGAGCCATGGCGTGGTAGCGGTAGACGAACGGCACGGCGACCACCCGCCCAGACCGCTCCGCCCGGTCGCGCACCGAGGCCGCGTCGCCCGGCGACGTGGCCACCGGCTTCTCGCAGACCACGTGCAGCCCGGCGTCGAGCGCGGCGAGGGTCAAGGACGCATGCAGGTCGTTCGGCGTGCAGATGTGGACGGCGTCCAGGCTCGGGTCGGTGGCCGCCTGCTCCGCGCTGTCGTAGCCGTGGGGAACCCCGAGCCGCGCGGCCTCCTCGGCCGACCGGCGCGGCGTCGAGGCTGCCACGCCGACGACCTCGGCGCCGGCCAGCCGGGCCGAACGGACGTGTACGGCGCCGATGAAGCCGGTGCCGACCACCGCGACCCGGAGGCGTTCTGGTGCGTTCATGGGAACCGATCGTGCCAGCAGTGGGAGACTGGCGTCATGACCACGCCGGAGCAGCAGTTCGCGCCGACCCCGATGTACGTGCCGCGGTTCTTCATGCGGCAGCGGATCACCCTGATGGTGAACCAGTACGAGCTGTACGCCGCCAACCCGGACGGCAGTGAGGGGCCGCTGCTCGCGTTCGCGCAACAGAAGCGGATGGCGTTCAAGGAACAGGTCACCTTCTACGCCGACACGGCCAAGACCCGGCCGGTGTTCTCGTTCAAGGCACGCAAGCGCCTCGACCTCGGCTCCGGCTACGACGTGTTCGACGAGACCGGCCGGCCGCTGGGGTACTTCCGCAAGGAGTTCGGCAAGAGCCTGCTGCGCTCGACCTGGTCGCTGTCCGGTCCGGCGCTGGAGGCTTCGGGCACCGAGCGCAACGCGGTCATCGCGATCCTGCGCCGCGTGTGGGAGCTGATCCCGTTCGTGGGCGAGGTGTGGATCCCCTTCATCTTCCACTTCGACTTCGTCGACCGAGGCACGGGCCAGCCCGTGATGAGCAGCGAGCGGAAGGCCTCCATACGCGACCGCTACACCGTCGACGTGCCCGACCAGCGGCTGGACTTCCGCCTGGCCGCCGCCATGGCCGTGGCGCTCGACGCCCTGCAGAGCCGCTGACCGGCCGACACACGCAGGCCCTCCCCTGTGCAGCACCGCACCCGACCGGATGCCAGCATTGTTACCCGCCGCCGTAAGGTCGGGCGGCGCACTTCCCTTCACGTACTGGTCTTTTGAGGAGGAACGCGTCTTGCGGCACGGCATCCGTCGTCGTCTCGCTCTGGCCGGCACCGTGCTGCTCGCGGGGTCCAGCGCGGCCTGCGGTGCCTACAGCGGGGGCGCGACCGAGACCGTGACGCTGGCCGTGCCCGAGCGCGCCAACCCGTTCTTCCAGGAACTGCGCGCCGGTGCCGAGGCGGCAGCCGACACGGTCGGGGTGCGGCTCGAGGTGGTGGGCGCCCGCAACGACGCGCAGCGGCAGGCGCGCCAGCTCCGGCAGGCGGTGCGGAACGGCGCCGAGGCCGTTCTGGTCACTCCGGTTGCTCCCGACGAGGCCGGCTCAGCGGTCAGGGAGGTCCTCGACGCTGACATCCCGGTCGTCGCCGTTGACCGCGAGGTCGAGGGTGCACCCGTGCAGAGCACCGTCACCAGCGACAACGTCGACGGCGGCATGCAGGCGGCGCACGCGGTTGCTACGGCGCTCGACGGCCAGGGCCAGGTGATCCACCTGCAGGGCGACCCGCAGACCTCGGTCAGCGTGGACCGTGGCGCGGGGTTCGAGCAGGGCATCGCGCAGTATGCCGGCATCGACCTCGCCACCAAGCAGCCCGCCTACTTCGACCGCCGGGAGGCACGCAAGGTCACCACCAGACTGCTGCGGGCCTACCCGGACGCCAACGCGGTCTTCGCCGAGAACGACCAGATGGCGCTGGGGGCGATCGACGCGCTCGGCGACCGAGCCGGCACGGAGGTCAAGGTGGTGGGCTACGACGGCATCCCCGCGGCACTGGAGGCCATCCAGGAGGGCACCATGGCGGCTACCGTTGCCCAGGTGCCCGAACAGCTCGGCCGGGTGGCGTTGGAACAGGCCGTCACCGCCATCGACGGCGGCGCCGTCGCATCCCGCGTACCCGTCGGCGTCGAGCTGGTCACCGCCGACAACGTCGGTCAGTACCTCTGAGGTCGAACGCCTGACACTGCGTTGCCTGCGTCTGGTCGCCCTCAGGCGGGCTTGAGCGGGTCGTGGCCCATCGACATCATCCGGTGACGCCAGTGTGCCTCGCCGGCGGTGGGCTCGAGGTCCTCACGCCGCTCCGACAGCACCCGGTTGACGACGTTCTGCATCACCCGGGCGTCGTCCTCGGTCAGGTCGGTCCGTCGCTTGCCGAGGATGTGAACGACGTGCCGCCCGGTCTCGGTACCCGACTGGTCGGGCAGCGACTCGGTGTCCTCGTCCGCGGACCGAGTCCGCAACCACTCGTCGAGCTCACGTGACGTCATGTTGACCACTCGGTGGAAGTCGTTCCACAGCTCGTCACTGACCGCGCTCTCGGCCATGTGGATCACCTCCTTGGCTCCCTGGTCCGCTACCCCGGGCCCACCCCGGCAAACCGCCGGCGGTCGCCGTAGCCCCCGGGCCAACGCAGCGGTGCCCCGGCCA
>DATABY010000188.1:0-7609 GCA_036259355.1 Nocardioidaceae bacterium | reverse complement strand
CGTGAGCACCGTGCTCATCGCCGAGGCCGACCCCATGTCGAACTGCTGCAGCCCGAGCTCGGTGATCTCCATGATCGCCGTCCGCGTCTCCTCGCCGGGCTGTCCCTGCGTGATGATGTACGGCTGCCCGAAGACGTTGGCCGAGGCCAGGATCGTGATCGTCACGACGAAGACCATCACGTGTCGCAGTCCCGGGACGGTCACGTTGAGAAACTGCTGCCACCATCCGGCCCCGTCGATCGCGGCCGCCTCGTACAGCTCTGCGGGGATGTCCTGCAGGCCCGCCAAGAAGATCACGGTGTTGTAGCCGACGGTCCACCACAGCGTCGGCACCACCAGCGCCGCCCACACCCACGGAAGCTGCGTCGTCCACGGGAAGTTCGCCTCGATGCCGAGCGCACCGAGGTAGTAGTTGATGACGCCCACGTTGGGGTCGAGCAGATAACGCCAGAGCAGGCCGACCACGGCCACACCGAGCACGTAGGGTGCGAAGAACATCGCACGGAAGAAGTTGCGGCCGGCGAACCTGCCGTTGAGTCCGACCGCCAGCACCAGGGCGAGCCCCACCAGCAGCGGCACGGAGAGCACGACGAAGATCGCGGTCGCCTTCATACCCGACCAGAACGGCTCACTCGTTGTCGACGACGGGTCGAAGAGCTCGGCGTAGTTGTCCAGACCCACGAACGGCTTGCCGGGGAGCAGGAAGTCCCACTCGTGCAGGCTGATCCAGATGCCCCATACCACCGGCGCCAGCACGAACACTCCGAACAGCGCCAGGTAGGGCAGCAGAAACAGGTACGCCGTACGGGCGGGCGTGCGCAGGCTCTCCTCGGCCGCAGCGTTGGCCTGTCGCGCAGCGCGACGGTCCGGCGCCCGCCGCGGCGCCAAGGTGCTCGTCATGCTCAGGCGCCGTACTTGTCGCGGTTCTCCGCCAGCATCTGGTTGGCCTCCGACTGCGCCTGTGTCAGTGCCTCGTTCACCGACTTGCGCCCGAGCACGACCTCGTTGACCGCCTGCTCGTAGGTCGGGATCGTGATGTCGCCGATCCCGGGTACGGCAGGCGGGAACACCACGTCGGGAAGCTGCTGCGCGAGCGTCGACTGAGTCTCGAGCTGCTGGAACTCGGCACTCTCGCGGACGCTGGTGCGTGCCGGAATCTGGCCGGACTTCGCCCAGTCGATCGAGTGGTCGCTGATCCAGGAGATGAAGATCCGTGCCGCGTCGAGTTTGTTCTGGTCCGCCTCCCGCTGCTGCATGACGACGAAGTTGTGCGAACTGGCCCACACGGCCGGCTGCTCACCGATGGTCGGCACCGGCGCCACGCCCCAGTCGAGGCTGTTGACGGTGTTCCACTCGTTCATCATCCAGATGCCGTCCCACGTCATGGCGTTGCGGCCCTGCTTGAACGCGATGGCCTGGGCGTCCTCGGCGACGTTGCGCGGGCTGGCACCCTGCTGGATCCAGCTGACGTACCACTGCAGGGCCTCCATACCCTCCGGCGACGCGAACGTCGCCTCGGTGGCGTCCTCGTTGAACATGCTGCCGCCGAACTGGTGGATCAGGCTGGTGAACATCAGGTGCGCCGGCCAGGTGGCGGTGACCCAGAACGGGTTCTGGACGCCGCTCTGCTGCAGCGCATCGATCGCGTCGCCCCAGGACGCCGCGTCGGTCGGCGGCTGCGACACGCCGGCCTCCTGCATCTCGGCGGCGTTGTAGTAGAAGCCGAGCGGGTGGATGTCGAGCGGAATGCCGTAGCGCCTGTCGTTGTAGACCGCGGCGTTCCACACCACCGGGTGGAAGTCGCCCTCCGTCAGCTCGAGGGACTCGGCAACCTCGTCGAGCGGGATGATGACCTGCCGGGCTGCGTTGGTCGCCAGCTGGTCGATGTGCATGATGCCGATGTCGGGGCCGCTGCCGCTCGCGACGGCGTTGGGCATCTTGGAGTAGTAGTCCTCCCACTCCAATACCGTCATCTTGACGTCAATGTTCTTCTGTTCCCTGCTGAACTGGTCCACGAGCTGACGCAGGAACGGCCCGTCGCCGCCTGTGAAGCCGTTCCAGAACTGCAGCGTGACCTTCGGGCCGTTGTAGGTCGTGCCGCTGCCGAACCCCTGCGAACCGGCGCCCGGCGGGGTCGAGGACCCACCGCAGCCGCCGAGCAGCGCCGCCGCGCCGGCCATGCCGCCGAGCCGCAGAAAGTCACGGCGGTTGAGGGAAGAGCCCGAGAACTGCTGTACGCCAGCCATGACGCCTCCGTGGGTGCGAGTTCTCGGAGACTAGAACGACACACAAACGAACAGCAAGCCCCAACTTCCACTGCGTATTCGAACAGATTCCAACACGTCGCCGTTCGGCGCATTGGGACGCTTGCGCCGTCTGGGCTGCAGGAAGTGGGGAACTACTCCCAGTCCGGGCGGAGCGGGAAGTCGGCCCGGCCGTCGTCGTGCAGGCGTACGCCGAGCACCTGGTGCAGCTGGACCTGGTTGCGCTCGAAGCCGAGCCGGGAGCCCGCCAGGTACAGCCCCCACACCTTGGCGGTGGGTGCGCCGACCTCGGCCACGCACTCGTCCCAGTGCTCGACCAGGTTGGCGCACCAGGCCGCGCACGTGCGGGCGTAGTGCTCGCGCAGGTTCTCCTCGTGCCGCACCTCGAAGCCGACGTCCTGCATCGCGGTGATGATCGTGCCGGAGCCGGTCAGCTCGCCGTCGGGGAACACGTAGCTGTCGATGAACCCGCCGCGGGCGCGCGAGGGTGTGCGGTTCTCCGGGCGGGTGATGCAGTGGTTCAGCAGCCGCCCGCCGGGGCGCAGGTGGTTGCGCAGGAACGTGAAGTACGCCGGGTAGTTGCGGACGCCGATGTGCTCGGTGAGGCCGATCGAGCTGACCGCGTCGAAGCCGGTCTCGTGCACCTCGCGGTAGTCGAGGTGGCGCACCTCGGCGAGGTCGTCCAGGCCCCGCCGCTTGATCTCCGCCTGCGCCCAGGAGGCCTGCTGCTGGGACAGCGTGACGCCCAGCGCGCGGACACCGTGCTCGCGGGCGGCGTGCATGACCATGCCGCCCCAGCCGCAGCCCACGTCGAGCAGCCGCTGGCCCGGCCGCAGCGCGAGCTTGCGGCAGACCAGCTCGTACTTGTGGGCCTGCGCCTCTTCCAGCGTGGCTGCCTCGTGCGGGTAGCACGAGCAGGTGTAGGTCATCGACGGTCCGAGCACCAGCTCGTAGAAGTGGTTGGACACGTCGTAGTGGTGCGAGATCGCGCTCGAGTCGCGGACCTTGGAGTGACGCCGGCCCGACAGCATCCGCCGCCAGTCCGGCGCTGCCTCCTGCGGCGGCGGTGGCGGCGGCGGCAGCAGGTTGCGCACGCCGAGGCTGGTGGTGATGCGGCGCAGCTCGCGCGGCTGCGCCCGCTTCCAGCGCAGTGAGTCGGCCAGCACGCGCAGGGCGTCGTACGGGTCCCCCGGGTGCACGCCGGTGACCTCGAGGTCACCGGTGACGTAGGCGCGCGCCATCCCCAGCGAGCCGGGCGCGGTCGCGAGGTAGGCGGCGCCGCGGGCGTTGTGGAGGTGGAAGCCGACGCGGGCGTCCGCCGGACCCGCGCTGCTCCCGTCGTACGCGGTGAAGCGGAACTGCACCGGTCCGGCGCTGAGCGTCTGCAGGATCTCGGCGAGTGTCAGTGGTTCCTCGCCGTGGCGGTCGGACGTCCTGGCGTCGTGCATGGTTCGGCTCACATCGCCAGGTTAGGGCTCAGGCGCTACGAGCATGCAACCTGTTTACGCAGTCGCGTCAGCGTCGCCCCACGGCCTTGGCGTAGAGGTCGAGCAGCCGGTGGTCGGCGTCGTACCTCTGCTTGAGCGTGCGGTACCGGTCGCCGCCGTAGGCGTCCCAGAACGCCTCCTCGTCGTAGTAGGCGTCGGAGTACAGCGACTTGTGGCCGCCCAGACCGAGCAGCGCATGCTCGATGCGCCGGTTCACGTCACCGTCCCGGTCCCCGCCGCGGATCGGCACCATGCCCCAGAACCCCACGTTGACGTAGACCTGGCCCGCCTGCAGCGGGTAGAGCGGCCAGGGTCGTTCACCGGGCGTCAACGTCCCGAGCGGGCCACCGGTACCGCGCAGCTGCAGCGGGCACAGCCACACCGGCGTCATGCCGACGTGTTCGGCGAACCAGCGCAGGAACGCCGCGGTCTGCTCGACCGGCACCTCGACGTCCTGGATGACCCGCTCGCGGGCGGGCCGGCCGCGCAGCCGGTCGATCCGGGCGGCCACCTGGTAGCGGTTCTCCAGCCGGACCAGCCGGTGGTAGACGTCGCTGCGCCGCCAGCGCCGCGGCCACAGTGGACGTACGGCCGGGTGCTGGGCGCCGAAGGCGCGCGAGCACCAGAACCAGTCGGTGTCCCACCGCCACAGGTAGTCGTGCACGGTGAGGACGTCGTGCCCGCGCTCGGGGATGGACCGGTAGAACACCTGCCGGCCGGTGTAGTCGCTGGCGCGCTCGGCGTGGTCGGCCCACCGGCCGAGGGTCAGGTAGAGCTCGTCGGTGGAGAACATCACGCCGTCGACGAAGTCCACCGGCTCGCCGGCCCAGGTGTGGTCGGCGGCGATGCCGGCGACCGCGTCGACCAGCGACTCGGGGTCGTCGAAGCGCACGTGGTGCAGCGCGACGTACGGGCGCACGGGCTGCAGCTCGATGCGTAGCCGGGTGGCGTAGCCGAGCGTGCCGTAGGAGTTGGGGAACCCCCGCAGCAGGTCGTCGTGCTCGCCGGGACGCACGGTGAGCAGCCGGCCGTCGCCGGTGAGCACGTCCATCTCCTGCACCGACTCGTGCGGCAGGCCGTTGCGCAGCGACGTCGACTCGATGCCCAGACCCGTGACCGCGCCGCCGAGGGTGATCGTGCGCAGCTGCGGTACGACACAGGGCATCAGGCCGTGCGGCAGGGTTGCCTCCACCAGGCGCTCGTACGTGCACATCCCTTGCACGTCGGCGGTCCTGGCCCCGGGGTCGACCCTCAGCACCCCGTCGAGCCCGGAGACGTCCAGGCCGGCCGCCTCGTTGGCGTCGCGCGGGCGGAACAGGTTCGAGGTGCGCTTGGCCAGGCGGACCGTGGCCGACGCCGGCACCGCGCGGTAGCTGGCCAGCAGCCGCTCGACCGCCGCCTGGTGCTGCTCGTCGGTCCTCGGCCGCAGTGCTGCCGGTGTGCCCGTCATCACTGCTGCATCAGTTCGGCGAGGTGGTGACGTTCGAAGAACACCGCGGTCTCCAGGGCCGTGGGGCTGCCCTTGTGCGGGTCGGCACCGGCCTCGACGAGCGCCTGCACGACCGCGTCCTCGCCCTTGAACACCGCGCCCGCCAACGGTGACTGACCGCGGTCGTTGAGCGCGTCGACGTCGCCGCCGCGCTCCGCCAGGCCGGTGACCAGCACGGCGTGCCCGTGGTACGCCGCCAGCATCAGCAGCGTGTTGCCCGTGGCGTCGGTGAGGTCGACCGGCGCACCGCGGTCGACGTACTCGAGCAGCGTCGTGTCACCGGCGCGCGCCAGGTCGAACAGCTGGTGGGCGAGCTCGATCGCCTCCGGCGGGATCGGCGGCTTCGCAGCGTTTGCCTCGGCGTCGTTGCTCTCAGCGGACTCGTCCATCGCCTCAGGCTAGCCCGCCGTGTAACCTGGGCGGCGCAAACGACAGGGGAGCGCCGCCGAAGGCGCTGAGAGTGCGACAATCGCAGACCCTCGAACCTGATCCGGTTAGCACCGGCGCAGGGAGTCGAGCTTTCAAGCCGCGGGCACGCGGCTTCCCCTCCTGTTCCTGACGGGAGGACCTGATGTCATCGAAGACTGCTGTCCACGAGACCGGCCGTCGGCAGCCGACCGTGCGGGCCACGCCGCCGCTGACCCGCTGGCGCACCCACGACCTCGTCACGGCGGCGCTGCTCGCCGTCGCCACCGGAGTCGTGTTCTGGACCTGGAACTTCGCCTACGAGCTGCTGTCCAAGCCGTTGGATGCGCTGCTCGCACCGCTGACCGCCCTGCTCGGCGGGACCTGGTTCCTGGCCGGTGTGCTCGGCGGGCTGGTGATCCGCCGACCCGGGGCCGCGTTCTTCTGCGAGCTGCTGGCCGCGCTCGTCTCCGCGCTGCTGGGCAACCAGTGGGGCTGGACCACGGTCATGTCCGGGGTCGTGCAGGGCCTGGGCGCGGAGCTGGTCTTCGCCGTGCTGCTGTACCGACGGTTCGGGCTGCCCGTCGCCGCGCTGGCCGGGGCCTTCGCCGCCGTGGGCGGCGCGCTGTACGAGTGGACCACCTGGCTCGCCGGCTTCACCTGGACGTTCAAGCTGGTCTACCTCGGCTGTTACGCGCTCTCCGGAGCGGTGATCGCCGGCGTCGGGGGGTGGCTGATCACCCGGGCACTGGCGCGCGCCGGCGCCCTGAACGCGCTTCCGGCCGGGCGGGAGGCACTCGATCAGCGGCCTACCTAGGCCGGGCGACGCGGCGGGTGCGCGGGTCGACGTACGCGGGCTCACCTGGCGACCGGCCGGACGTCGGGCTCCGGTGCTCGACCGCCTGGACCTCGCGCTCGAGCCGGGTCAACGGGTGCTGCTCTCCGGCCCCAGCGGCTCCGGCAAGTCCACGCTGCTGCGGGGGCTCGCGGGGTTGCTGCTCACCGCCGAGACCGGCGACCTCGCCGGTGAGGTGCTGGTGGACGGCACGCCGCCGGAGCGGCTGCCCGGCGAGGTGGCGCTCCTGCTGCAGGACCCCACGGCCGCCATCGTCGCCGAGCGGGTGGGTCGCGACGTCGCGTTCGGGCCGGAGAACCTCGGGCTGGCGCGACCGCAGATCTGGGAGCGGGTGCACGCCGCACTGCGGGCGGTCGCCTTCCCGTACGACGTCCAGCACCCGACCGGCGCGCTGTCCGGCGGCGAGGCGCAGCGACTGGCGCTGGCCGGGGCCCTCGCGCTGCAGCCCAGGGTGGTGCTGCTCGACGAGCCGACGTCGATGCTCGACCCGGAGGCGGCCGGTGAGGTGCGCCGCGCCGTCCTCGACGTGGTGGCACGGCGAGAGTCGACGATGGTGGTCGTCGAGCATCGGATCGAGCCATGGCTCGACCACGTCGACCGCCTCGTGGTGCTGGACGCGACCGGCGCGGTGGCCGCGGACGGCGATCCACGCACCGTGCTGGCCGAGCACGGTGCACGCCTGGCGGCGCAGGGCGTGTGGGTCCCCGGTCGCGACGCGCCGCCGCCGCTCGACGTACCCCCCGACCTGGTGCAGCCGTGGGAGGACCGCGCGGCGGCCCGCAGCCCCGGTCCGCTGGTCAGCGCGCAGCGGGTGTCGGTGCGGCACCGGCGTCGGTTCGGGGCCCGGGGCCCGGCCCGCACGACCCTGGCCCTCGACGACGTCTCGGCCGACCTGGTCGCCGGCCGCGCGCTGGCCGTGACGGGAGCGTCGGGCGCGGGCAAGTCGACCCTGCTGTCGCTGCTGGCCGGACTGCGCCGTCCCGACACGGCCAGCAGCGACAGCAGGGTCGACTTGCCCGCGCCCGACGCTCCCGTCACGGCCAGCGCGCGGCCGGCGACCAGGTCGGCCGAGACGTCGTCGAGGGCCAGGGTCGTGCGGGCCGGGCCC
>DATABY010000187.1:0-10299 GCA_036259355.1 Nocardioidaceae bacterium | reverse complement strand
CACGTCGAGCGCGCGCTCCGCGTGGTGGTACGTCAGCGACAGTCGCAGCGAGGCGTACAACTCGGCCAGATGCCGCGGCTCAGCCTGCTCGAGTGCCCGGGTCACGTCGCCGAGTGAGTCGACAACGCCAGCGAGTTCCTGACGGCTGAGGCTGGTCTCCGCGGGATGGCGGTCAGCGCGGACTCAGCGGCCCGCTTCTCCGCGACCGCCGCGTTCGCCGGCTCTCGCGCCCGAACGATCTTCGAGTGGGGGGCCTCACCAAAACCGCCACCGCCGCAGGGACGGCTGGCAGCACGCCACAATCCGGGCGACCCTCGACCACGCCAAGTACACCGGGTACGCAACCTACGGCCGCTAGGACGCGGAGCCGGTAGCCTCTCCAGCGCCTTGCGTGGGTTCGGGTGCGGACCAGCGTCGACGACGTTGTATCCGTATGGCGCACGTCCGCCCTGGTGTCGACGCCCGCAACGCTCAGGCGCGAGGCCACGACAGGTGTGCTGGAACGGGCGCATGCGGGCGATCTTCATCGCACTCGGTGCCGCGCTGTCCGATCTGCTCGGAGCCGCGTCAAGACGAAGGTCGCATCAGGGACCGCCGGACTGCTCGTCATCCTTACCGTCAAGAGCCCGGTTTCGGCAGCCCTGAGTGTGCGCCGGTGCTTGTCGCCGTCAAGGTCGTTCGTCCAGCGGGGGCGGCGGTCCACCTTGACGGCAGACCGGAGCACCTGAGGGAGTCAGTCACCTGCCTTCGGATCGCGGATCAGCATGACGTCCTCCATGTCGACGTAGTCGACGCGGATCACCGCAGCGCTGCCCTTGCGGTACTCCGCGGTGACCGTGCCGGAGCCCTTGGTCTGGCTCCCCGTGTCGTGCAGATGCGCGGCGCCGGTGGCGTCACGGAGCACCAGGTCGTCGCCGAGGTGGCGCGTGGCCGGGCCCTCGCCGTGTACGGTGATCAACGGGGCGGCACTGTCGTAGGCGGAGACGTCCACCGAGTCCGACCCGTTGTCTGCTGCTACCACGACGCTCTCCGTGCTGTCGACCGTGACGTGCACCGGTAGCCGGAACGAGCTTCCGAGCTCGGGCTCCGGGTGCACCGTGACCTCGGTCAGCGGCGCCTGCGCGTGCACCGTCAGCAGGTCCCGGCTGGTCGTGCCGTTGACGATCACCTCGTCCTTCCCGGCCGCCGGATCCACCACGAGCTCGGCCACGTCGACGAAGGTGTGCAGCACGTTGAGGCCGCGCTGGTCGGGCATGCAGATGCTCGAGGCGGTGCCGCCACCAGGTGCCCCGACGATGTAGAGCCGGCCGTCCCGTGGGGCCATCGGGTCGTAGCAGACGGCATCGTCGCGCGCTGTCCCGACCTGCCGCAGCGTCTGGCCTCCGACGTCGGTGTGCAGGTCCACGACACCGGGGAACGTCACTACACCGCCGTACCCGGTGACCCGTGTCCGACCGAGGTCCGCCTCGACCGGGCCGCTCGGCCCCTGCAGCGTCAGGCTGTCACCGAGGTCTGGCGCGCCACCGTGCACACTGGTCGTGGCGAACGGCAGCGGACCGGATGCGGTCACGGCGTCGTCACCGTCGCCGCCCTCGATATGCAGCGCTGCGGCCGACTCCGGCACCACGGGCACGGCGCCCGCGAGCGCCACCTCGCCATTCCCACCGGCCACGGTGAGCCTGTCACTTCCGGCCGTGCCGACCACCGTGACACTGTCGACACGATCGCCGTGGGCGTCGCTCAGCACCAGCCGGCCGGCGCCGATCCGCCGGTACGTCGTCGGCAGCAGGGAACCGATGCGCACCAAGCCTGAGTCCGCCGTGCCGCCCGGGACGCTCCGCGCCTGCTGGAAGCCGGACGGACTGACCACCCGGACGCTGTCGTCGCCGCCGCGGCCGTCGATCGTCGCCGTCTCGGTCGTCTCGACGAGCAGCGCGGTGCGCTGGCCCGTGGCGGTGACCGTCCCGCTGGTCGGCGTGGTTGGGCGGACGGTGAACTCCCGCGTGGCGCCGGTCGTGTCCGCGATCGACACCGAGTCGCCGCCGCCCGGACCGCCGCGCACGTGCAACCGGGTGATGTCACCGAGTGCCGTGTACCCGACAGTCACGTCGTCGTTGCCGGCGCGGGCGTTCAGCACCACGTCGGGGTAGCCTGCGTAGGTCACGGCAGCACCGTCGTCCACGCCGATGCGCGGGTCGTTGCTCTCGCCGATCGTGACGCTCTCCCCGCCGTCCGTCGCATTGACGCTCAGTGTGCCCGAGCCGTCGCCGATGACGTCGACGGTCTCCATCGTCGAGAAGGTGAGCGCGCCGCCGGGCGAGTCCAGGCGCCCGGAGTCCGGCTCGGGGTCATAGCTCACGGTGGTGTCCGGCGCGACCAGCCGCAGGATGTCACCGATGCCGACCGGGGCGCCGCCGTCCACGGTCAGACTGGCCGGCCCGCCCGCGCCGGTCACCACGACTTCGTCGGCGCCGTCGCCCGCGTCGACCTGCAACGCCTCGACCGCGGGTGCGAGCAGCACGGTCTGCAGCCCCTCGGACGCGACCCGGGTCGTCTCGCCGCGCACCACACCGGCGCTGTCGGCGGTGCTGCGCAGCGTCACGCCGACCGTGTCCGCGCCGGCGCCGGTAGCTACCGTGAAGGTCGCGAGCCCGGACCCTGCCAGCCGTGGCGTACCCGACGCCGTCACGGTGACGGCGGCCGGGCCAGTCGGCTCCGTTGTCACCGAGTCGGGGCCATCGCCGCCTACCACGTCGAGGTCGTTGCCGTTGGCTGCCAGCGCGATGTGCTCCACCCCGCTGTGCTGGATCGCGGCGTGGCCGGCCTGCCCGACCGTGCTGCCGTCAAGGTCCGCGAGGAGGGCCCCGGTCCCCGCGGTCAGGTCGAGGCGGTCGCCGCTGTCCGGTCCGCCACCGTGCACCTCGATCGCCGGCGCGCCGTCGCCGGACACCGGGTGGTCGGTGCGCATGCGGAACGCGTCAGCCCCTTGCCGGCCGTCGAGCACGAGGATCTGCGCGCCGGGTACGGCGACGGGCAGCTGCCGGCTCACGGTCGCCACCGCGACGTCGCGCCCGCCTTCGGACCGCGTGCTGACGCCGATCACGTCGTCGTCCACGCGGCCGTCGAGCAGCACCCGGTCGGCCGGCCCACCGTCTCCGGCGGCGAACCGGAGCTCACCGCGCCCGAGGCCGCCGAACTGCAGCGGAGCTGCGGTGTTGCTGCTACCGGTGACGTCGAGGAACGCCACCGTTCCCGAGTCGAAGGTGGACCCCGGCTCGACGCGGAGGGTGCCATCGTGCCGCGGGGTCTCGACCACGAGCGTGTCACCAGACGGGGGGGCCGTGCCTCCGTCGACCCGGGTGTCCTCGACAGCGTCGGTCGACACGAGCGGGGCTCCGGGCAACTGCACGGTGGCCGCGTGGCGCGCGGACGGCCGGTAGGTGATCCGCTCGCTGAGCAGCGTGCCCCGGACGGTGACCGTGTCCGCCTCACCACCGCCGCGCACCGACACGGTGTCGACGCCGCTGGTGGTCACGGGGGTGAGCCACAGGCTGTCGTCAGCGGCACCAGCGGCCAGTTCCAGTCGCGGGAACCGGGAGAACTCGACGTCCGTCGTCCGGCCGACGCTCACCGTGTTGTTCAGCTGAGTGACCGTATCGGGCGCATCCGAGCCCTGCACCGTCAACGTTCCGGCGGTGTCACCCTCGACGTCGACGCGCTCGACGCCACGGAAGCCGACCGGCGGGCCGGTGCCGGCTGCGAGCTGTCCCGTCCCCTGCTCGTCGTCGACGCTGACGGTGGCGTCATGCCTGGCCTCGGCAAAGGTCAGCTGGTCAGCTCCGGCGTCGGGGCCCCCGGCGACCTGGAGGGTGGCCGGGCCGCCGTCACCGGTGACGTCGACGCGATCGTCGCCGTCGCCTGCGGCAAGTACGGCGCTCTCTGTCGCGTGGACGCGAACCGGCAGCAGGTCGGCCACCTGCACCGACAGGGCCGTGCCGCGGCCGACGGCGAAGCGATCGGCGCCGGTCGTGCCATGCACCGTCACGGTGTCGTCGCCGCCGCCCGCGTCGAGCGCGTGCACGCCGTCGACTCCGGTCAGCTCCAGCCTTGGCGCGGCGCCGGCGGATTGCACGGTCGCCGCGTCGGGCTCCGTCGGCTGCACGGACACCGAGTCGGCCCCTGCCGTGGTGGCCGTGGTGACGCTCGCACCAGCGGCGTCGACGCCGAAGGATTCCGTGGCAGTCGCGGTGACCGCGCCCCAGCCGTCCTGGGAGATGCTGCGCGCATCGAGGTCGACCCGCAGGTCGTCGCCGGTTCCGCGGACCACCGCCCTGTCCGAACCGTCGCTGCCGCGCCACATCGTCGTACCCACCGTCGCGCCGGCCGCCAAGAGGTTATCGTCGCCCGGGCCGGGGCGCAGTAGGTGGCGCTCCACGCCGGCGAGCGTCAGCCGGCGCTCCCCGGCAGCGGAACCGGAGATGAGGCAGGTGGTTCCGGCCGAGACACACTCGGTGTCCGGGACCTTGTTGGTGTCATCGAGGTCGGTCGGTCCGAGCACGACCCGCTCGTCGACCTCCGATCCGACCAGCTCGATCCGGTCGTCACCCTCCGCGCCGTTCCAGGCCACCTCGAGCGGCGCGGTGCCGTCGCCGGTCACCTCGATGCGTGGGAGCGAGTACGCCGTGCCGTCGGTCGCCAGCCGGCCGGCCAGCGTCACGCCGGTGTCGGTCGTGACCGCCCGAACCTCGTCGGCGGCACCGGAGGTGGTGAGGGTGAACGCGTCGTCGTTGTTCTGCATGCCGAGCGCGATGTCGTCGATGCCGGCCAGGTGGAGGCCACCCGTGACGGCGGCAGCGCCCCCGAGGGACGAGGCACCGGCGCGGCGGGCGGTGAGCAGCATCTGCTCGGCCTCGGCGGCTTGTCCCATGAGTCGCAGCATGTCGTCATCGGCGGTGTCCGCGCGGATGCACAGTCGCGACGCGACGGCGCCCGCGGGCGCACAGTTCTCGCCGCCGGAGAGACCGGCGGCACGCTCGAGCAGCACGTCGTCGGCACCGGTTCCGGTGTCGACGGTCAGGCCGGCCTTGTCGAGGAATCGGTAGGGGCCCTGCCCGGCACCGACGACCTCACCGGTGCCCGAGCCGGCCTGCCGAATCGTCAAGCTGTCGTCGTCCGCGGTGCCGTGCACCGTGCTCTGGCCCGGCGTCTCGTCGATGACCGCACCGACGTCGTTGGAGGTGATGGTCACGCGGTCGGTGCTCTCAGCGGACTTCTGGGTCACTACGACCTCGTCGGCCGATGCGCCGGGATGCACGGTAGTGACGGCCTCGTTGAGGCAGTCGGTGTCCACGAACTCGTTCGGGACCTCGGGCCCGACGGTACAGAGTGTCGTCTGGTCCGACCCCGGTCCTGCATCGAAGCTGATCGCCAGGTCACCATCGGAGTTGGTGGCGAACCCGTGCCCGTGGTGCACGGTCAGCACGTCGTCGCCGTCGTAACCTTCGACCACGATGGTGCCGACCTCGGAGCGGGCCCTGTCGAAGCAGACCTCGGCGCACAGGTAGAGCATCCCGCTGTCGTCGGGCTTGATGCCCACCAGGAAGTGGTCCGCATCGACGGTGCCGGTGAGCGTCACCACCTCGTGCGTGGCGCGGGCGGAGACCTGCAGCGCCAGGACGACGAGCACGGCGGGGAGGACGACCAGGGCTGCAGCCCCTGCCCGCCGGAGTCGGCGGCGTCGAAGTGGCGACATGAGGTGGGACTCCTCGGTGGGGACGGATCGTAGGGACGAGCGAGGGATCAGGTCACATTCGCCCGACCACGGTCTGCAACAGCCCTTCGATGGTCTGAACCTGCTCGGACGGCGTGCGGGTCGGGTTGGTCAGCGCGACCACGACGAACCCGTCGCCGACTCGGGCCAGACCCTCGGCGAGCATCGACGCGCTGATCGCATAGGCCTCGTCACCGGCCGAGACAGCCTGGTAGCTGCCCTCGAGCGCCTGTGCGGCCTGGTTGACACCGGCCTCGAACTCCTTGCGCGTGGCCGCCATGTTGGGCAGCGACACAGCCAGCGCTCGGGCCGAGTCGTCGAGGGCGACGTAGGTGCACTGCTGCGGGTCCGCCACCTGCGAGACATCAACGCCGAGCGTGCTGCGCGCCTCCTCCTCGGTCAGCAGGCTGCACGGATCGGGGTCAGTTCCGCTCGTGCCCTGCTGCGAGGTCGGCTGGAGCGCGGTCGACTCGGACGCCGACGACTCCGCCACCGACGACTCGGGCGCCGCGGGCGGCGGGCCACTGCTCAGGCTTCCCGTGGTGAATCCGACGATGCCCAGCACTGCGGCGACCGTGGCCGTGGCGGCAAGGTTGCGTGTCATGGTGTGCTCCTCAGAAGGTGGTTGGTCAGTCGTGGTGTGCAGTGACGGCCATCTGATAGGCCTCGGCGAAGGTGGCGTAGGCACGGCGCACTCGACCGTCCTCGAGCAGCCTCATCGCGTCCCACCACACGTCCTTGGCGCCGTCCCGGTAGACGAGACGCCCGTCCTCCCACACGTGACCGCCGCCGGTGTCGATGCCGTGCGCCTCCAGATGGGCGATCGTGTTCCGCACCATCGTGGCGACGCCGATGTAGTCGACGTTCACGAAGCCGTCGACGTAGGGACTCTTCAGGTCTTCGTGGCGCACGCCCTCGCCGGACGCATCGCTGGGTCGGTCGGTGTACCGCTCGCTGTGCTCGGTCCATCCTGGTGACCCGTCGTCGGGCAGCTGCAAGATGTTGGACGGGTACTCCACGGTGCCGTCGGCGGGGTCGTACTCACCGAGCTCGGCCTGCATCTGCGCGAGGAAGAGCAGGTCGATGGTGTCGCCGCCCAGGACGTCGTTGCAGGCGTCCATCTCCGCGTTGCGCTGCTCCCGTTCCATGACCACGGCGTCCGCGGCGACCTCGGCGACCGTCAGCGCGAGGCGGGCGATCGTCAGTGCCGTCTTCAGCGCCTTGGTAGGTGTGACGAACATCTGTGCGCTCAGCAGCTGCGTCCCCAAGCCGAGGAAGGCCTTGATGCGATTGATCGTGAGCCTGGCGTTCTTGGCCTCGCCGAGTGCGGCTCCGCCCGCCCACCCGCCGTCCCCGTTGGCCTGCGGGTGCCCGTTGCCGCGGGTCTCCCCGGCATAGCCGCCTAGATGGATGCCTTCGGCGCCAGATCCGCAGTACTGGTGCAGGGCACGGGCCGGAGTCGCCGTCATCGTTTGCAGCCCGAGGACCGCCACACAGGTGAGCACGACGGCTCTCAGCCGGCCCTGCGACTTCTTGCTCATCGCGATCGCCCCTCAACCGTCTTGTCCGCTGGCCGCCTGGTAGGCGAGCCGGAAGTGCCCGAAGGCACGCTTGTAGTGCTGGTCCTCGAGGTCGGTCAACGCGGCCTGGTACGCGTCTTCCGCCGCCCGCACGGGCAGGCCATGAGCAGCGGCGTGGTCGATCGTGTCCCGCACGATCGCCTGCACCGTGACCCGTGGCGCACCCGAGTAGGGCTCGGTCAGGAAGCCGTCGTGGTAGCCCGGCGTGCAGTCGTCCCCGGTCGCGGAGCCGTTGAGCCGGTCCAGGTCTGTCTCCGCCGCCGGCTCCGGCAGCTCGGCAGGAAGCGTGATCTCGGGGCACCAGTCGAAGTCGCCCTTCTCGTGCTGCGGCTGCAACGGCCAGGGCCCACTGTGCCCGTCCGGGTCCTCGGAGTCGGTCGGTGTCAGCAGCAGCCCCAGCGGGGGGCCGTCGGACGCCAGATTCCGCTGCACGGCCGCCACCCACAGGTGATCGAGCATGTCGCCGCCGAGCACCGAGTTGCAGGCGTTCTCGCCGCCCACGGCCCCGGCCAGCTCACGCTGCTGCACCATGTAAATCGTCTCGATGATCTTGACCGGGAAGCGAGCGATGACGATCGCGGTCGCCACGATGCGGGCGATGAGCTCCGTGGCCGCCAGCACCGCCTGCGCCAGCACGTTCCCCTTGGCCATCTCGTACTTGGTGTGGATCTCCTCCGCCTTGGAGATCGCCAGCCCGGCTGCCTCGTCGAGCCCCAGGTCGATCGTGGAGACGATGAAGAGCTGCCGCTCGATGTCGTTGAGCGCGGTCTGTCCGGCCCAGCCGACGTGCTCATCCTCCGACAGGTCCGGGTGGCCATTGGAGAGCGTGCCGGCGTCACCGGTGTAGCCCGTCCCACAGTTCTGGTGGGTGGCCGATGCAGGCGCGACCAGAGCCCCCGCTGCCACGACCACGCCGGCGAGCACTCCCGCGAGCGCCGTCCTCCGCTTACCGTGTCGCACGTCGGTCACGCTCCCTCGGGGTTGCAGCTCGCCGGGTTCGCCGTACCGGTGAACCACGGGGCGTCGGCGGGCTTCCCGTTGCCCTTCCGCTCCAGCCACTCGGCCACGCTTTCGTCGCTGTGGTCGGTGGCGTCGTCCGGGTTCGCGTCGGCCGGTCGGAAGTCGACCAGCGAGCTTCCGGTGATGTTGAACGCCGCCCGCGGGTCGCCGTCCGCGTCGACGCCCACCCCGTTGACGGTGTAGTCGGTCACCGCGAGGCACTCACTGTTGTTGACCCAGATGCCGTGTCCGCTGCTGCTGACGTGTGCGTTGTCGGTGGGATCGCCCGGAGTACCGCCTGCCGCACCGCCCGACCCGTCGAGCGTGGTGGACCCGGTGACGTCCGTGACGAAGAGGCCGTGCGAGCCGGCGTTCCTGACCCGGCTGCCTCGTATGACGAGGTCTGCGAGGTAGGCAAACCCCATGCCGAGGGAGCCGGCGCGGGTGACTGTGACGTCATGGACGACGACGTTCGAGACCTCGGTGAGCTCGCGGAAGGACCCGACGACGACCACGCCACTCCCATCCGCACTGTCCACCGTCGTACCGATGACCTCGAGACCGCGGAGGTCCTCCCGGGTGGTCGTCTCGATCGTCGGTGTGGACGGGTCATCGGTGGACTCGCCGTCGACCGTCTGCACCATGAGCGCGTCGCCTTCGCCGGCCGTCGCGGTCAGAACTCCGCCGCAAAGAGTGGAGTCCTCGACCGTGCCCTGAGCCTCGGCCAGCATCTCCACTGCCGGTGAGTTGCCGGCGTCGCCGTCGATCGTCGCGGAGAGGCTCGAGGTGTCGACCTCGAGCGCGGTGCTCGCCTCCGTCGACGGGTCCTCCGTGCCGTGTGCCACGAAGCTGACTGCAGGCTCGGACCCGACCGCGCGCACCGTGCTGTCCTCGACCGACGTGGCGCGCTCGGCCGGCGGGCAGCGGCCCTCGGGATCCGTGTCGTCCAGATCATCATGTAGGGGCGTGACCTGACCGTCCGCACTGGCCGTCACCAGCAGTCCGTGCTTCTGGAGAGCAGCGCCGTCCTGCGGCGCGATCTGGGAGATCTCGAGGCCCTTCAACGCCATCCGGAGCAAGGCATCGGGCCCCGTGGCCGTGAGCGCAAGGCTGTCGCCTGCTCCTTCGTGGACGATCTGGTGGCCACCGGTGACCGTCAGCGTCCCGCCGGCCTTCGCCGACAACCTGATCGGCGCGTCGGTGTGGCTCGCGGACGCACCGCCTAGGTCCACGCCGACTTCGGCACCCTCGCTCGCCAGCACCTGCAGGGCGTCACCGGGCGGCGGGTCCACCTCGTCAGTCGGCTCGGGGTAGGGGTCGACCGCCGTGTCCACGGTGGTGATGCCCGAGATCCGAACGTTCGCCGTCATCCAGTCGTCCGGGGACGGCGCGGGGCACGTGTCGACGGCGCAGGGGCCGTTGTGGATGTACAGCTGGTCACCGATCGAGCCGCGCAACGTCGTGTCGGTGATGACGTTCTTGCTGCCACCCAGGTGACGGATCCAGACCGCGGCGAACGCCGGATAGCTGCCTTCACCCTGCCCCGCGGGCGCGGGCGTGCGCTGCTCGAACCGGCTGTCGTCGAGCTGGATGTCGCTACTGCTGACGACGCGTAGACCATGCTCGGCGGGGAGCGCGACGTCCACGTCCCCGAGCTTCACGCTGCTGGAGTCGACGACGTTGATCCCGTGCAGCCCGCCACCCTGCACATTGAGCGCTGACACGTCCACGCCGGCCACGTGCTTCAGGAAGAGGCCGTGCCCGTCCGGGTTGAGGACGTCCACGCCGGCGATCGTGCCGCCGATCGAGGCGTTGCCGTCCCCCTCGGCATGGATGCCCGCCCCGCCCGTGAACTGGAGGCCACCACCGCCGCTGCCGTTCAGTTCACGCAGGGCGAAGTCGAGGACACTGCCGCTGTCGCGAGCGGCCATCCGGATGCCGTCGCCGGCC
>DATABY010000186.1:0-38999 GCA_036259355.1 Nocardioidaceae bacterium | reverse complement strand
GTAGACGTGGTCCCCGAACTCTGCGGGACCGTCGAGGTTGGTCCCTCGAGATTCGAAGGCCACGAAGCGACCGTCGTTGCTGACCGGGCCTGCGTCGCTCTCCTCGTTGGCCTGTTCACCGGCGTCGTTGCGGCTCACCAGAGTGTAGGTGAACGGGTCGGCCTGCGTGTCGACCAGCCACACGTCGTCGTGGAACCCGTTCTCGTCGGGCGTGATGAACCCGTCGGAGGCCGCGGTGAAGGTCACGTACCGGCCGTTAGGGCTGATGCCACCGGTGGTGGCCTTGTTCGTCGCGAACGCGTCCACGTCGATGGTGCTCGTGATCGCGGTCATCGTGTCGGTCTGCCGGTCGTAGAGGAAGGTGTCCTGCACGCCGTCACGCTCGCCCTCCACGGGCACCAGGTTGGTCGCCGACGAGCCGAAGTACACGAACCGCCCGTCGCCACTCATGGACACGCCGGACGCATCGCGATTGGCCGGCGTACCGTCCGGGGCCTCGCTGATCCGCTCGGTCACCCCGGTCTCTCGGTCGTGCACGAATACCTGGAAGTCGGGGAAGAAGCTGGGGCCGTTCAGCACCTCCGAGTCGGACACGAACCCGACGTAGCGTCCGTCGCCACTGATCGTCGCCGACCGTGCGCTGGCCTCGGTGCCGTCACTGGCGGCGCTCACCAGCGTGGTCTCGCCGGTGAGCCGGTCGTGCACGAAGGCATCGGTGTCGACGCCGGAGTCCCCGCCGTCGAAGCGGGCTGCCGAGGCGAAGGCCACGTAGCGGCCGTCAGCGCTGATCGAGCCCCCGTTGCTGGCGAAGTCGCCCTCTTTGCCGTTGCTCGTGACGCTGACGCGTTCGGTCGTGCCGGTCAGCCGGTCGCGGACGAAGACGTCGGAGGTGTCGTTGGTGTCGTCGGGAACCAGGTTGTCGGCCTCGGACGAGAAGGCGACGTACCGTCCACCCGCGCTCAAGGCGGAACCTTCCCGGTTCGCGTTGCCGTTGCCGTCCTCCTCGGCGCTGCTCACGCTGACCTGCTCGGTCACCCCGACCGTGTCCACCGCAGAGGCGGTAGCTGGCAACACCAGCAAGGCGGCGCCGGCCAACACCAGCACGCCGGCCCGTCGCGACGGCCCGCTGGACCGACATGGCTCCGACCCCAAGAAATGCAGCAATGCAAACATGAGGGTTCCCTCCCCACTCGGGTATCCGCTCCCTTCAAGCGGTACGGCCCGTCTACACCCCTCGTGTCGGATGGCGTGGGAAAAGACCAAAATCTGCGAAGTCTCGACAGCTCGTCGGAAATGAGCAGCCGCTCCAGTTTCGTGAGCCAACGGTCAGGGGTCGCCATGCCCGATCTGCCGGGCGACGGCAGACAAGCCCTGAGACGCCGGACCGCGGCCGGACACCGAAGGCGGCAGCCAAACGGGGGCTCTGCACGACGGCCAACGGCGGGAGGTGCGCGTGCCGCGATCGAGGCCTCCGTGGCCCCTGCACCGCGGAAGGCTCGCCAGTTCGGGCACCAGACAGGTATAGCCAGGCGGGGTTGTCGAGGTGGGGCGGGCGGGACTCGAACCCGCGACCCAGGGATTATGAGTCCCCTGCTCTAACCGGCTGAGCTACCGCCCCGTCACGGCGTATCCGGAGGGAGTACGCCGGGGCAGCCTAGCCGTCGCTTCTCGTTCTCGACGCAATGGTCGTGCCGGGCCCAGCGGAACTGCAACGACGTCGAGAACGACGCGGCGA
This sequence comes from Nocardioidaceae bacterium, assembly GCA_036259355.1. Lineage (GTDB taxonomy): Bacteria > Actinomycetota > Actinomycetes > Propionibacteriales > Nocardioidaceae > JALZDI01. The sequence goes on along the minus strand of DATABY010000186.1, from coordinate 37,264 downwards.
CATGGTGAGCCGGCAGCCCTACGCTCGTTCCGTGACCGCCACCGCATCGCGCACCGCCAGCCGGGACCTGCTGACCCCTCTGCGCCGCGCCCGGGACCACATCGACCGGCACTACGACGCCCCGCTCGACCTCGACCAGGTCGCGGCTGTCGCCGGCGTGTCCAAGTTCCACTTCGTGCGCTCGTTCGAGGCCACGTACGGCGACACCCCGATGCGCTACCTCAGCCGCCGCAGGATCGAGCGCGCCCAGGACCTGCTGCGCGGCGCCAACCTCACCGTCACCGAGGTGTGCATGCTGGTCGGGTTCTCCAGCCTCGGCTCGTTCTCCTCCCGGTTCCGCACGCTGGTCGGGGAGAGCCCGAGCGAGTACCGCGACCGGTGGGCCACCCGGGGCGGCGCCCACGTGCCCGGCTGCTTCCTGTTCATGCGCGGGGCCGTGGACCCGCGCGGCACGACGGGGCCGTTCACGGGGCCCTCGGACAGCGCAATCTGAGAGAAGCACCAGGCGGTCCTGGCGCCGTACCGTCTGCACCATGATCACCAACATCTCGCTGACCACCGTGTACTGCCTCGACCAGACCGAGACCCGCGACTTCTACGTCGACGTGCTGGGCTTCCAGGCCGGCACCGACATCACCATGGGCGGGGACTTCCGCTGGGTGACGGTGTTCCACCCGAACCAGCGTGAGCTCGAGGTCACGCTGATGACTCCTGGTCCACCCCTCGACGAGGACGCGGCGAACTTCGTGCGCCAGCAGCTCGAGAAGGGTCAGATGGGTGGGCTGGGGCTGCGTGTCGACGACTGCCACAAGACCTACGCGGACCTACGGGCGAAGGGCGTGACGTTCCTGCAGGAGCCGTCGGACCGTCCGTACGGCATCGAGGCGGTCATGCGTGACAACACCGGCAACTGGCTGGTGCTGGTCGAGCCCAAGGAGTACACCCCCGCCGCCTTCGAGTGAGGCTCAGCGAGCGAGCCTCCGGTCAGGAGGACGGCTGCGACCGCGCGGTCTCCCGCAGCACGTTCTTCTGGATCTTGCCGGTCGAGGTCTTCGGCAGGTCACCCACCACCACCGACTTCGGCGCCTTGAAGCGCGCCAGCCGTTCGCGGACGAACGCGATCAGTGCGTCGGGGTCGACGGGGTCGCTCCCCCGCGCCGTGACGAAGGCGACCGGCACCTCCCCCCAGTGGTCGTGCGGCACGCCCACCACCGCCGCCTCCTCCACCGACGGGTGCTGACACAGGACGTTCTCGACCTCGATCGAGCTGATGTTCTCGCCGCCGGAGATGATGATGTCCTTGAGCCGGTCCCGCAGCTCGACGTACCCGTCGGGATGCATGACGCCGAGGTCGCCGGTGCGGAACCAACCGTCCGGGGCGGCTGCGCGCGTCGCCTCCTCGTCGCGGTAGTAGCCCAGCATCACGTTGTTTCCGCGCATCGCGACCTGCCCGAGAGTCCCACCGTCGGCAGGCACGTCCGCGCCGGTGTCGTCCAGCACCCGCACCCGCTCCGCGATGACGTTGCCCACGCCCTGCCGGGCCAGCCGTTGCGCCCGCTCCTGTGGGCTGCCGTCATCCCACTCCGGCCGCCAGTCGCACAGCACAGCCGGCCCGAACGTCTCGGTCAGCCCGTACAGGTGCAGGACCTCGATATTCAGCTCGTCCATACGACGCAGCAGGCTCGGTGACGGCGGCGCGCCGCCGGTCATCGCGCGGACCCGCCGACGCAGCGGGCCGGCCTGCTCGGCCGCAGCCAACGACGTCAGCACGGTAGGCGCGGCGCAGAAGTGGGTGACGGCCTCGTCGCGCAGCTTCTGCCACACCACCTCGGGCACGACCGCGCGCAGACACACGTGTACGGCGCCGGCGGCGGTGACCGCCCACGGGAAGCACCATCCGTTGGTGTGGAACATCGGCAGCGTCCACAGGTACGCCGACCCCGCGTCCAGCTTCGCGTGGAAGGCCATCGCCAGTGCCTGCAGATACGCCCCGCGGTGGTGGTACATCACGCCCTTGGGGCTGCCCGTCGTACCGCTGGTGTAGTTGATCGACAGCAACGAATGCTCATCCTCCACCGGCACCCGGCGCGGTTCGGCGGAACCGAGGAGCTCCTCGTACTCGTCGCGTTCGCCGCCCTCTGCCCCGGCGACCACCACGCGTGGACTGACGCGCGCGAGCTCCACGGACTCCTGACCGACCTGCACGAGGTCGCGGTCGACGATGAGCACCGAAGCAGAGCTGTGGTCGAGAATCGTCGCGATCTCACGGGACTGGAGGCGCACGTTGAGCGCCACGAGTACCGCTCCCCCAGCGGCCACGCCCGTGCTCGCCTCGAGCAGCACGTGCGTGTTCGGCGCAAGTACGGCAACCCGTTCGCCCGGGCCGACACCCAGGCCGTGCAGCATCCCGGCGAGCCGTCGCACTCGCAGCCAGTGCTCGGCGTACGTGAACGTGCCTCCCTCCGTGACGACGGCCGTGCGGTCGGCGTACACCAGCGCGGACCGCTCCAGGAAGGACACCGGGGAGAGCGGCTGGAAGGAGAGTGCGTCCATGGCCACCATCTTGACGCCCGTCGCTGCACGCGCAAGGGACGCAGCCCGGGCTCACCCGCTCGGTCCAGCGCACCGCCTCCGGGTCTTGTGCTAGCCGGGTACGGCGACGACCCTGGAAGGGTGGACAGCCCCAGCGGTGATGCACACGAGGCGCTGCGTGCCGCGGCCCTCGGGTCGCACGCCCCCATGAAGGAGCTCCTCGACGAGGTAGCACACGCCAGGCCCTCGAGCGCCGAGCCGCGCCGTCTCCGCGAGCTCACCGACACGTTCATGGCCATCACCAGCCGCCACCTCGCCGCGGTCGACGACACGCTGCTGCCGCGAGCGCGGGCGACCCTGACGGACGGGCACGAGGTGGTCGCCGAGTACGTGGCGCAGGCACGGCGCCTGGAGCAGGCGCTGCACGCCATGAAGGCGTCGATGTACGGCGACGCCAATGTCCGGCATCTGCACGGCGACGAGCTCTGGGGTGAGGCGGGGACCCTGCTCGAGGAGCACGAGAAGCGCGAAGTCGTGCTGGTCGACCGGCTCGCCACCTCGTTGCCCGCCGATGAGCTTCCCGGGCTCGCCGAACGACTTCGCCGGAGCGAGGAGCACGCTCCCACCCGGCCCCACGCCTACACCCCGCACACGGGTCTCCTGGGCCGGCTGGGTCACCGCGCCTGGGCGGTGGCCGACCGCTTCTGGGACAGCGCGGAGGGACGGGTCATCCCGGTACGCCCACGGCCCTTGCACCCCCGCCGCAACAGCCTGCTGACCCGGTACCTGCTGGGCGCGCCACGGTTCGACGATCCGGAGCGGCCGGAGCGCGACGCGCGCGCGTAGAGCCATTTCTCCACGCGGGTTTCCCTGACAGGCGTCCGGCGCGTCCCTGACAGGCGTCCGGCGCGTCGGCCTTCAGACCAACCGCGTCCCGGGATCCTTACCGTGACGACATCACCGGCGGGGATCTCCCCGTTCGTGATCTGTCCCACCGGGAAGATGTAGCTGCCTGTACTGGCACCCGCAGTGCCAGGATGGCGTGAGTGGCATGCGGCGACGCGCTCACGGTGCTCGCCGTCACATGAGTTTCGCGCCAGGGAGAGGACCCGCGTTGCACGCACGCTTCGAGGAGCTGGACTTCCGTACGACGGTGCTCGGCGACCTCGTCCTGCGGCGGAGGCGGGATCCGGTGCTGGACTCCGACGTGTACGAGGTGAAGCTCGGCGACGAGTTCCTGATGTCCAGTCGGTTCACGGCAGCCGAGGTTGAGCTCGCACGGCTGGGGCTGGCGGAAGCTCCGAGCACAGAGCTGGATGTCGTGGTCGCCGGGCTCGGCCTCGGCTACACCGCCCGTGCGGCGCTGGAGGACACGCGGGTCCGCTCGTTGGCGGTCGTGGAGGCGCTGCCGGAGGTGATCTCGTGGCACCGACGCGAGCTGCTTCCCGACACCGCCGGTCTTACGGCGGACCCGAGGCTGCGGCTGGTCCACGACGACTTCTTCGCGCTGGTGGCCCGCGGCACCGGCTTCGACGCGGACGAGCCCGCACGGCGCTTCCACGCCATCCTCGTCGACATCGACCACAGCCCGCGGCACGTGCTGAACGACAGCCACGCGGCCTTCTACGAACCCGAGGGACTGCGTCGCCTCGCGGCGCTGCTGTGTCCGGGCGGAGTCTTCGGGCTGTGGTCGGACGACCCGCCCGACGACGACTTCATCTCCGTGCTCGCACAGGGGTTCGCCTCCGCCCATGCGCACGTCGTCGAGTTCGCCAACCCCTACACGGGCGGCACCTCCTCCAACACCGTGTACGTCGCCAAGGTCGAGACCGTGTGCTGACGTAGGCTCGCAGGCGACCGACCCGACGCGCCGACCCACGATCCCCGGTGCGAGGTCGCGAGGAGGGCAATCCATGTCGATCACCGACTTCGAGCGGTTTCCGCTCACCTTCGGCCCCAGCCCGGTCCACCGGCTCGACCGGCTCACCCAGCACCTCGGCGGAGCCGAGATCTGGGCCAAACGCGAGGACTGCAGCTCAGGGCTCGCGTTCGGCGGCAACAAGATGCGCAAGCTCGAGTACATCGTCCCCGACGTGCTCGCCTCGGATGCGGACACGCTCGTCTCGATCGGTGGCTACCAGTCCAACCACACGCGTCAGGTCGCCGCGGTCGGCGCCAAACTGGGCCTGAAGGTCAGGCTCGTGCAGGAACGCTGGGTGGACTGGGACGACCCGGTCAACGACAAGGTCGGCAACATCCTGCTGTCCCGGATCATGGGTGCCGACACCCGGCTCGACCCGGGCGGCTTCGACATCGGGGTCCGCAAGTCGTGGCAGGAAGCCCTCGACGACGTGGAAGCGCACGGCGGCAAGCCGTACCCCATTCCCGCTGGCGCCTCCGAGCACAGACTCGGCGGGCTCGGCTTCGCGAACTGGGCCTACGAGGTGGGCGAGCAGGAGGAGCAGCTCGGTGTCTTCTTCGACACGATCGTGGTCTGCACGGTCACCGGCTCCACGCACGCGGGGATGATCGCGGGGTTCGCCGCTCTGGAGGACGCCGGCGGACGCCCACGGCGGGTCCTCGGGGTCGATGCCTCCGCCACCATCGAGAAGACACGTGCCCAGCTCGGGAGGATCGCCCGCAACACCGCGGAGCTGATCGACCTCGGTCGCGAGCTCCGCGACGACGAGATCACCCTGCTCGAGGGCTGGGCCGGTGACCAATACGGGATTCCCGTCGCGTCGACGGTGGAGGCGATCCGGCTCTCCGGCCGGCTGGAGGGGATGATCATCGACCCCGTCTACGAGGGGAAGTCAATGGCCGGCCTCATCGACCTCGTCAGCAACGGCACGATCCCAAGCGACTCCACCGTCCTGTACGCACACCTGGGCGGGCAGCCCGCCCTCAACGCCTACAGCAGAATCTTCGACTGACCGGCCCGCATCAGTCCCGTCGTCGGGCTCCTTGCCGGCACCGGCTCGGGGTCAGAAGGCTCCTGCCACGAGGGGTTCGAGCACCAGGTCGGGATGCTGCTTGGCGACGGCGGCGAGTCTCCAGCGGTCGGGGAACAGCGCCAGGAGCACACCGTCGGTGCGCCGTAGCACTTCGATGCCGCGCATGGCGTTGATCTCTGCGGCATCGTCGGCGGAGGTACGGCGTGCCTCCGAGTAGCCGAGCCGTTCCAGGCGCACGGGGGCGTTGAGCTCGCTGGCCATGCGCTGGGCGACGACTTCGAACTGCATCGGGCCGACCGCCGCGAGCACCGGCGCGTGGCTACCGCGGGCTTCCGAGCGCAGCACCTGCACGACGCCCTCCTGGTCGAGCTGCTCGATCCCGCGGCGAAACTGCTTGTGGCGGGCGGAGTCGGCGGACGTCACCACGGCGAAGTGCTCCGGAGCGAAGCTCGGGATGGTGGGGTACCGGACGGGCTCGTCCTCGTACAGGGTGTCCCCCACCCGGAGGGCGGTTGCGTTCACCAGGCCGACGATGTCTCCGGGCAGCGCGGTGTCGACCACCGACCGTTCCCGGCCGAACACCGTCTGGGCGTACTTGGTGGCGAACGGTCGCCCGGTGGCGGCGTGGGTCACCACCATCCCGCGCCGGAAGGCCCCCGAGCACACGCGCGCGAACGCGACACGGTCGCGATGGGCGGCGTCCATGCCCGCCTGCACCTTGAAGACGAACGCGCTGAACGGCGCATCGACCGGACGCTCGTTACCGCCGTCATCCGTCGTCGAGGAGGGCGCCGGAGCGAGGTCGACCAGCATGTCGAGGAGCTGTCGTACGCCGAAGTTCAGGACCGCGGAGGCGAACAGGACCGGGGTGGTGCTGCCCGCCAGGAACTCGTCCTGGTCGTGCTCGGCTCCGTCGGCAGCCAGCAGCTCGTGCTCCTCGACCGCGGCAGCCCACTCCGCGCCCTCGCGGGCCAACGCGTCGTCAGGACTGACGCGCTGCTCAGGTGCCCGCTTCGCCCCGCCGGCGGTTCGGGTGTAGGCGATGAAGTCGCCGCTGCGCCGGTCCAGCAGGCCACGGAAGTCACCGGAGTCCCCCACCGGCCAGTACAACGGTGTCGGCGTCAGGCCGATGCGCTGCTGGATCTCGTCGACCAGCTCCAGGGGTGACCGCCCCGGGCGGTCCCACTTGTTCACGACCGTGATCACCGGGATCCCGCGATGCCGACACACCTGGAACAGCTTGAGCGTCTGCGGTTCCAGCCCCTTGGCCGCGTCGATCAGCATGACGGCGGCGTCGACCGCCGACAGGACGCGGTACGTGTCCTCGGAGAAGTCGGCGTGGCCCGGTGTGTCCACCAGATTCACGACGACGTCGCCGTACGCGAACTGCAGCGCGGCGGAGGTGATGGAGATGCCCCGAGCGCGCTCCATCTCCATCCAGTCCGAGACGGTGGACTTGCGCCCCGCCTTGCCGTGCACTGCGCCCGCCTCGGAGATGACCTCCGCGTGCAGTGCCAGCGCCTCGGTCAGCGTGGACTTGCCCGCGTCGGGATGGCTGATGACGGCGAAGGTACGCCGCCGTCGCGCCTGCCGACGAATGACGGCGCCGTTCTCCAACGCGGTCGCGGAAAGCGGCACGCTCAACGGATCGGCTCCTTCGTCTCCAGGTGCTGGTCCAGGGCTCTTACCCAACGCAGGGTGCCGGCTCACCCGGTGAGCCCGATGTCACCACGGTCAGGCGTCGATCACGACCGGGATCACGAGCGGGCTGCGGCGGAACTTCTTGTGCGCCCAGCTGCCCACCGCCTGGCCGATCAGCCGCTCGAGCTGATGGGTCTCGCCGATCCCCTCGTTCGCGGCTCGTTGCAGCGCCTTCTCGATCGGCGCCAGCACCGAGTCGAACGTGGACTCGTCGTGGACGAACCCCCGCGCCAGGAAGTCGGGAGGTTCCGCGAGCTTGCCGGTGTCGGAGTCGACGATGGCCACCACGGTGAGCACGCCCTCCTCGGCCAGGGTACGGCGGTCCTTCAGATGCGCCTCGGTCGCACCGCCGACCGTGAGCCCCTCCACGTACACGTAGCCGGCCGAGACCTTGCCGGTGACCTTGGCGCGGCCGTCGACCAGGTCCACGACCAAGCCGTCCTCGGCCATCACCACCCGCCCCGGGTCCACGCCGGTGCTGACCGCCAGGTCGGCGTTGGCGCGCAGATGGCGCCACTCCCCGTGCACGGGCATCACGTTGCGCGGCCGCACGATGTTGTAGCAGTAGACCAGCTCACCGGCGCTGGCGTGCCCCGACACGTGCACCTGGGCGTTGCCCTTGTGCACGACGTTGGCGCCCCAGCGGGTGAGCCCGTTGATCAGCCGGTAGATCGCACTCTCGTTGCCCGGGATCAGCGAGCTGGCCATCAGCACGGTGTCGCCCTCGCCGATGCGGATCATGTGGTCGCGGTTGGCCATCCGCGCGAGCGCGGCCATCGGCTCACCCTGGGAGCCCGTGCAGACCAGCGCCACCTTCTTGTCCGGCATCCGGTCGAGCTCCTTGAAGTCCACGACCAGACCCTTGGGGACACGCAGGTATCCGAGATCGCGGGCGATGCCCATGTTGCGGACCATGGAGCGACCCACGAACGCCACCTTGCGCCCGTGCTCCTTGGCCGCGTCCAGCACCTGCTGGATGCGATGGACGTGGCTGGCGAAGCTGGACACGATGACCCGGCGCGGCGCCGTACGGAACACCTGTTCGATGGCCGGGATCAGGTCCTTCTCCGACGTGGTGAAGCCCGGCACCTCCGCGTTGGTGGAGTCCACCAGGAACAGGTCGACACCCTCCTCCCCCAGCCGGGCGAAGCCACGCAGGTCGGTGATCCGCCGGTCCAGGGGGAACTGGTCCATCTTGAAGTCACCCGTGTGCAGCACCAGACCCGCCCGCGTCCGGATGGCAACCGCCAGGCCGTCCGGGATCGAGTGGTTGACCGCCACGAACTCGCAGTCGAAGGGCCCGAACCGCCGCCGGTCTCCCTCCTTGACCTCGGTGGTCTTCGGCCTGATGCGGTGCTCCTTGAGCTTCGCGTCGATGAACGCCAACGTCAGCTTCGACCCCACCACCGGGATGTCTGCGCGTTCGCGCAAGAGGTACGGCACTCCGCCGATGTGGTCCTCGTGACCATGGGTCAGCACGATCGCGACCACGTCGTCGAGGCGGTGCCGGATCGACGAGAAGTCGGGCAGGATCAGGTCGACACCAGGCTGATGCTCCTCGGGGAACAGCACCCCGCAGTCCACGACCAGCAGCTTGCCCTCGTGCTCGAAGACGGTCATGTTGCGACCGATCTCACCGAGCCCGCCGAGGGCGACGATGCGCAGCCCGCCCCTCGCCAGGTCGGCCGGCTCGCCCAGCTCAGGGTGTGGATGGCTCATACCCTGACGCTAGCGGAGGGGCCGGTCGCGGAGGGCTCGAGGTACCTGTCGTGCGAAGAGTTGGGCGCGGTGCTGGACAAAGGCATCGATCAGTGACGATGCTGACGCGGAGGCGACCGTCAGCCGGCGACCGAAGGGGGCGGCGATGTTGGACTCACTCGCGCAGAGGCTTGGGCTGCGCACCAACCCGACGATCTTCTTCTGGTCCGCCGGTCTGATGGTGCTGTTCCTGGTGGTCCTGCTGCTGTTCCCCGTCGGAATCGGTGAGGCGTTCGGCCGGGGACGGGCATGGATCGTCACCAACCTCGGATGGTTCTTCATCCTCGGGGTCAGCTCGTGGCTGATCTTCCTGGTGTGGACGGCGCTCAGCAAGTACGGCCACCTGCGCCTCGGCGGCAAGGACTCGCGGCCCGAGTACGGCAACCTCTCCTGGTTCGCGATGCTGTTCGCCGGGGGGATCGGGACCGTGCTGATGTTCTGGGGGGTCGCCGAGCCGATCTCGCACTTCTCCGAGCCACCGCGGGCCGGCGTCGAGCCCTACAGCATCGAAGCGTCGAAGGACGCGATGACGTTCTCGCTGTACCACCTGGCCCTGCACACGTGGGCCATCTTCACGCTTCCCGGGCTCGCCTTCGGCTATTTCATCTACCGGCACAAGCTACCGCTGCGCGTCAGCTCGGTCTTCTACCCGTTCCTCAAGGACCGGATCTACGGGCGGATCGGCAAGACCATCGACGTCTTCGCCGTGCTGGGCACCTTGTTCGGGTTGGCCGTCTCCCTCGGCCTCGGCACCTCGCAGATCAGCGCCGGGCTGACCGAGCTGCTCGGTGTGGGAGACACCGTGTTCCTCAAGGTCGTCATCATCAGCGTCCTGACGGCGGTCGCGGTGGCCTCGATCGTCGCCGGTCTCGACAAGGGCGTGAAGCGGCTCTCCAACCTCAACATCGGGATGGCCGTCGGCCTGATGCTCTTCGTGTTCTTCCTCGGCGAGACCGTCTTCCTCGCCAGGCAGATCATCGAGAGCATCGGGCTGTACGCGGAGAACATCATCCAGCTGTCGTTCTGGAACGACTCCATGGCCCGGTACACCGATGCGGGAGGCTGGGGCTGGCAGGGTGACTGGACCGTCTTCTACTGGGCGTGGACGGTCACCTGGTCACCGTTCATGGGCGTCTTCCTCGCGCGGATCTCTCGGGGGCGCACCATCCGCGAGTTCGTCCTCGGGGTCCTCGTCGCCCCATCGGCGTTCACCCTGGTGTGGTTCGGCATCTTCGGCTGGTCGGCGATGTCGATCGACGGGATCGGCGGCAACGGCGGAGCGATCTCTGCGGCCGTGTCCGAGAGCGTGCCGTTGGCCATGTTCCAGTTCTTCGAGAACTTCCCGGCGACGACGCTGATCCAGGGGCTCGCCGTCGTGATCGTCGCGCTGTTCTTCGCGACGTCGTCGGACTCAGCCTCGCTTGTCGTGGACATGCTGTGCACGGGTGACGGGGAGGCCGGCCCCGTCCGTCAGCGCGTCTTCTGGGGTATCTCCGAAGGCGCCCTCGCGGCGTCTCTGATCGTGCTCGGCGGTGAAGCAGGCCTGGTGGCGCTGCAGCAGGTCATCACGGTCGTCGGCCTACCGATCTTCATCCTGGTGTTCGCGATGCTCTTCGCCTTGCTCCGTGGGCTTCGCAGCGAGCTGTCGACGGCCCGTGCCTCGGTGCCCCAGGTCGGTGCGCAGGAGCCGGCGGCGACACGCGAGAAGGAGTCGGTTGAGTAGGCGAGGCACGTTCGCCTCCGGACGACCGCGGTGAGGAGTCGCCGCACCGTCGGAATCAGCCCCCGCAGCAGCCAGCACAGCGCCGTCATGCGGGCATACCTGCTGTGCCTGCTCGTCGTGATCCTCTACGCGGGCAACATTCTCGTCGGCAAGGCGCTTGCCGAGCTGCCGCCGGTCACGATCGCCTTCACCCGCCTGGTGATCGCCTTCGTCGTCCTGCTTCCCCTCGGCTGGCGAAGCGCCTGGCTCGCGCGACGCACCTTCATCGAGCACGGCGGACCGCTGCTGCTGATGACGGCCACCGGGGTGGCCTCCTTCACCACGCTCATCTACGCCGCGCTGCAGTTCACCTCCGCCACGAACGTCTCCGTCCTGGAGGCGGTGATCCCGGTCGTCACGGTCCTGCTCAGCATCGCCGTGCTTCGCGAGCGACTGCGTCTCCTGCAGTGGCTGGGAGTCGCGCTATCGCTGCTCGGCGCCGTGTCGGTGGTGATGAACGGCCGCATCCTCGCGCTGGGGGACGTCGACTGGAACGAGGGCGATGCCATCATGGTCGCGGCAGTCCTCTGCTGGGCGGTGTACTCGGTCACGGTCAGGCGCCACATGCGCCACTTCCCGGAGTTCGGTGCGCTCGTCGTCATGACCGGGCTGTCGGTCCTGGTGCTGAGCCCGCTCGTGGTCATCGAATGGGCAGTCGTCGGCGAGTTCCCCCTCACGGCTGGACCGCATTGGTGGGGCCTGCTGTATCTCGGGGTCTTCCCGTCCGTCGTGGCCTTGGCGCTCTACAACCGTGCAGTGGCCGCGCTCGGCGCATCCCAGGCCTCGGCGTTCCTCAACCTTCTGCCCGTCGCCACCATGCTCGGGGCGTACGCCCTCCTCGGTGAGGAGATCTCAGCGGCTCAGGTGGTCGGTGCGGCCCTCGTCATGACGGGGGTCTTGTTCACACTACGAGTTCGACCCTTCGCGTACGCCTGAGCGCCTCAGCGGGCGAAACGCCTGCGCTGGGCGGTCTACTCGGCGATGGGCAGGCGGATCCGCATCGTCGTTCCGGAGCTGGGCCGGGAGTGCGCCTCGATGGTCCCGCCGTGGGCGGCGACAATGCTGCGCGCGATGGCAAGGCCGAGTCCGCTTCCGTCCTTGTGGAGGTCTGCGGTCTGGTCCAGGCGGTGGAACCGTTCGAAGACCAGGGGTAGCTGGTCGGCGGGGATGCCCGGGCCGTGGTCGCGCACCTCGATGAGCAACTGGTCCTGGTCGAGCTTGGCGCACAGGTGCACCGGCTCGCCGGGCGGCGCGTAGGTCGTGGCGTTGTCGACCAGGATCAGGACAGCCTGCTCCATGCGTTCACGGTCGATCCTGACGTTGCAGTCCGAGTCCACCGACGTCTCGTACGCGGCACCGTTCTGACGTGCGAGCATCTCCGCTCTGCCGGCCAGCTCGGCAAGCCACGGCTCCGCTGCGGTGGGGTGCAGCTGCAGCCGCAGGGTGTTGGACTCCGCGCGGGCGAGCATCAGCAGGTCGTCGATGAGCCGTGACATGCGTGCCGCCTCCTCGGCTATGTCGGCGAAGAGCTCGGTGGACCTCGTCTCGGTGTCAGCCGCCAGAGCCAGCTCGGCGTTCCCCCGAAGCACGGTCAACGGAGTGCGTAGCTCGTGTGAGACGTCGGCGATGAACTCGGCCTTCTCCTGCAGGCTCCGGCTGAGATCGTCGGCGACCTGCTGCTGCGCGGTGTAGAGGTCGTGCAGCAGCCGAAGGATGCGGGCGGTGGTGTAGGCGAGCACGGCCGCGACGAGCAGGATGCCCAGGAGCACAGCGACCAGGATCAGTGAGGCACGGCGGTTGTCCCGTTCCACCTCGGTGAAAGCCTGCGCAGACAGCTGCTCACCCAGTCGGTCCAGCTCCTGGGCCACCGCTGAGAGCCGGTCGAGTCGGACCAGCCCGGTGTCGCTCGCCCGCACGAACCCGGTCCGGTCGGTGTCGTAGTCCAGCACAGCCGGCCAGAAGTCGGCGAAGTACGTCTGCGCGAGAACTCGCAACCGCGCCGGCTGGGGGGCGGTGCGCTGACGGACTCCGAGCCTTTCCAGTGCCGCGATCTGCTGCAGCAGCGTGGCGTACGCGCCTTGGTACTCGGCCATTCCGTGCCGAGAAGGCCCGGAGAACAGGAGGTTCCGGTGGTAGTGCCGTACGTCCAGAACAGCGACCCGCAAGTCGTCTGCGGTGTCCTCCAGCTCGACCTCGTAGCCGATGGCGCCCTCGGCGACGTCACCGACATGGTCGTTGATGGTCAGTGCGACGGCACCACCAACGACGGTCACCAGCAGCAGCCCGATGACCGAGATCATGCCGATACGCCACGGGTATTGTCCCAGGGGACGACCGGGGTTCATGCCACCCTGTCCCCCCGGTGCAGCGAGGAGTCCATCGTGAGTCGGCCATGACGCGAATCCTCATCGTGGAGGACGACCAGGCGCTGACCCGGATGCTGCAGCGGGTGCTGGCCGCTCACGGGTACGAGGCGGTGACGGTCGCCGACGGACGCAGTGGCGCGACGATGGCGAACGACCCCCTCGTCGGGCTGGTCATCCTCGACATCGGTCTGCCGAGGATGGACGGCAGCCAGGTGCTCTTCCACATCCGGCAGGAACGGCCCAGGCTGCCGGTGCTGATGCTCACCGGGCGAGACGAGACCAAGGACAAGGTCGAGGCGCTGGAGGCGGGGGCCGACGACTACCTGACCAAGCCCTTCGCCGTCGACGAGCTGGTGGCGCGGATCCGCTCGCTGACCCGACGTGCCCAGCAGCAGCAGGCGCCGATGCTGGAGGTCGGTGACCTGTCCCTTGACCTGCTGCACCGGCGTGTCCGCCGGGACAGTCACGAGGCCGAGCTGTCCACCCGGGAGTGCGAGCTGCTCGCCTATTTCATGGCACACCCCGACAAGGTTCTCTCCCGCCAGCAGCTGCTGTCCGCGGTCTGGGCGCTCGACTTCGATCCGCAGTCCAACATCGTGGACGTCTACGTGCGCTACCTGCGTCGCAAGATCGACCGGCATGGCTCACCGTCCCTCATCCAGGCGATCCGCAACGCGGGCTATCGGTTTCGGCCCGCTCCGGTGGGCTCGAGACCGGACCAGCAGTAGGGCAGGCTGAAGGGCGCGCCAGACTCGGCAGGGCACTCGGATGGCTCTGCTCGATGTCGACCTCGACCAGGGGGCCACGGCGAGCGACCTCCAGGGTCGCCTCGGTGCTTCCGCGCCGAAGCAGGAAGGCCCACTCTGCGCGCTCGAAGGAGACATCGAGGACCTCCCAGCCCCGCGGGGCGAAGCTGTCCCGATAGAAGCGCTGTACGGAGGGCATGGGGGCTGCGGCGAGGTAGTCCACGTCGGTGACGACAAGGCCGGCCACGCCCTGACGGTCGAAGTCGACCCGCACCGAACCGGGATACCGGGGCAGACCCGGGATGTCCTGGCCGGGTGCGTCGGCCCGCGGCATCCAGTCGCGCACCGCCTGCGGCGTCTCGGTCGCCGCCTGCCCGGGCGTCGGGCCCGGCCCGGTCAGGCGTCCCGCCACGTACCCGGCCAGCAGCAGTGACACGGCTGCACCGACCACCACCAGAGCACGCGTCGGCCGCGTCCAGGTACGTCTCTGCGCTGTCCCCCCTTCGGCGTCTCCGGTACCGCTTCGCGTCACCGCGCACACCCTTCCCCTGCGCCCACGTGTCAGAGGGTAGACGGGTGAGCCTGCTCGGCCAGCCCCCGCAACGCGGCGCGCACGTCAGGGAGCGTCGGACGCCGGTTCGGGTCGGTGTCGACGCAGGCCTGGACGAGGTCCGCTAGGCCCTCGGGAACTCGGTCGAGGCGGCGCCGGAACGCCCGTCCGGGAGTCCGGTCGGTGGGCTTGCGCCAGCGCCCTTCCTCGCCGTACGGAAGCCGACCGGTCAGCGCCTCGCCCAGGGTTGCTCCCAGCCCGAAGACGTCCGCGGCCGACGACAGGTCCCGGCCGGTGGACTGCTCCGGCGCCATGTAGCCCCAGGTTCCGGCGTGGGGACGACCGTCACCTGGCCGAGCGGCCAGACTGAGGTCGATCAGGACGGCACGCCCGCCCTGGACCACCACGTTGGACGGTTTGACGTCCAGGTGAAGCCACCCGTGGTGGTGCAGGTATCCCAGCACCGAGGTCAACTGGGTCGCCAGCAGCACGGCGTCGGGCACGCTCAGCGGCCCTTCCTCGATCAGGGCGGCCAGCGTGGCGCCGGTCAGGGTCTCGAGCACGACGGCGGCGCGTGGCGCCTCGACCACCTCGTACGCCCGGACCAGGTGAGGGTGGGAGAGATCGCGCAGCAGCGTTCCCTCGCGGGTGAGCGCCGTACGGCACGGCTCCTCGTCGGCGCGGTCGGCGCGCACGGTCTTCAGGACGCAGCGGCAGTCACGCTCTCGGCTGTAGACGTCGTAGGTGTCCAGCCGATGCCCGTGACTCAGCCGCGCCACCACGTCGTAGCCAGGCAGGATCTCGGTGCCCGGGGCGGCCTCCCGATCGGGGCGTCGGAGGATGGTCGAGCGGTTCACGGCGCGCTCCCTACCGGTGCGGTGACGGCGTACGGACGGAGCCCGGCCGGCGTGTCCGCGGGGGGCAGAGCGCCCGCCTCGAGCCGGACCACGCGGTCGGCGAACTCCAGGGCGACGGGATCGTGGGTGATCAGCAGCACGGTCCGGTCACGGACCGCGGTGCGGATCGGCGCGAGGACACGGCGGGCGGTCTCGGGGTCGAGCCCGGTGGTCGGCTCGTCCAGCACCAGCACAGGGCTGCCGCGCAGGATCGCCCGGGCGAGGGCCAGCCGCTGGCGCTGACCGCCGGACAGCGTCCGGCCGCGCTGGCCGACGCGGGTCTGGTAGCCGTCGGGCAGGGCCCGGATGAACGTGTCGGCATCCGCAGCCCGGGCCGCAGCCTCGACCTCCTCCGGCCCCGCGTCGGGGCGGGCGTAGGCGATGTTGTCGTACACACTGGTGTCCAGCAGCATCGTCTCCTGCAGCACCACGCAGACTGCCTCGCGGGCGGAGCGGGTGGTGAGGTCGCGCACGTCGTGACCGTCGATCCGGACCACTCCGGCGGTGGCCTCCACCTGCCGGGTGAGCAGCCGCGCGAGCGTGGACTTGCCGGCGCCGCTGGGGCCGACGACGGCCAGCACCTCCCCCGGTGTCGCGGTGAGGTCCAGCCCCCGCAGCGCATCGTTTCGCGCCCCGGGGTAACGCACCCACACGTCGTCGAGCTGCACCAGACCCTTGGGGTCGGTGAGCTCGCGGGCGTCGGCGCGCTGTGTGAGCGGAGGTTCATGCCGCAGCTCGACGACCCGCTCGATCCCCGCGGTGGCGGAGAAGAGGCTGGGCAGCAGGTCGCTGAGCTCGCCGATCGGCCGGTAGCACTGCATCATCAGGGTCAGAAAGGCGAACAGTCCACCGAGCGTCAGCCGGTCGGTCGCCAGCGCCCAGGTGCCCAGCGTCACCACGCACAGGACGCCCGCCAGCTCGGCGAGGTCCACCGCCGGCAGGAACACCGAACGCACGCGGCTCGACGCGAGCTCGGCGTCGGCGATGCCCCGGTTCTGCCGGTGGAAGCCCGCGACGGCGCTCTCCTCCCGGTTGTACGCCTGCACCAGCGGGGCGGCGGCGATCGCCTCCTCGGCGACCGCACCGAGGGAGCCTCCGCGGCGGGCACGCTCGCGCGAGACATCCTTGACGAAGCCGGCGAAGCGGGTCGCGACGAACCAGAACATCGGGACGACGATCATCGAGACCAGCGCCAGCTCCCACTGCAGCCAGAACAGTGCGGTCACGTAGAGGAGGATGCGGAGCACGGAACCCACAGCGCTGGTCACGTACCCGACCATGAACCGCTCGACCGTGGCGATGTCAGCGGTCAGCCGCGAGAGCACGTCCCCGAGCCGGCGCTGCTCGTGCACGTGCAGGGGCAGGGCCAGGACGTGCCGGAAGGTGTCAGTCCGCAGACCCACGAGGAACCGCTGGGACACCCACGTGGACAGGATGTCGTCGCCACCCCCGACGAGCCCGCTGAGCAGGTTGAGACCCAGGTAGGTCAGCGCGATCCACAGCAACGGCGAGAAGTCCGCCGGTACCAGGACGTCGTCGACCAGCCGCTGGAAGAGCATGATCTCGAGGATCTCGATCACCGAGGCCACGGCCAGCAGGGCCAGCCCGAGCAGCAACCAGCCACGTAGCGGCCTCAACACCGGCCAGAACTCGGCGAACACCTCGCGCAGCGTCATCCCGGGGGCGTCGTCGACGAGTCTGGCGTCGTCGATGCCAGGACGCAGGGACGCCACGATCCTGCGCCAGAGCCGCCGGGGACTCGCCCGTCGGCGCGGACGCGGGTGGACGGGCCCCCGAAGGGACCCGTCCACCGGAGTTGGCGAAGACGCCATCGTCAGTTGGTGCGGCTGTTGCGACGACGACGGCACAGACGGCGCCGGCGACGGCGCCGGAACCGGCTGCACGGACGCCGCCCGGAACGGCTGCCACCGGCGGCCGCCATCCGCGCGGGCTGAAGGGAGATGAACAGGGAGGACATCATGAGGCCCAGCTCCTGGATCTATCGGTGTGCCCGGTTTGGGCCTGACACCGATACCTTCCGGGTCAGCAGTGAGGTCCGTGTGAATCAGAAATGAGCCTGCTCTCATTCGCTCGCTCGAGCCAGTAACAGGTGCACACGGGACCGGCCGTGGCCTTGCGCGGGGGCGCAGTCGTCCGGG
This sequence comes from Nocardioidaceae bacterium, assembly GCA_036259355.1. Taxonomy (GTDB): domain Bacteria; phylum Actinomycetota; class Actinomycetes; order Propionibacteriales; family Nocardioidaceae; genus JALZDI01. The sequence goes on along the minus strand of DATABY010000186.1, from coordinate 19,840 downwards.
AAATCCATTTACGGATGTTTGACGTATTACCTGTGTAGTGAGCCGAAGTCCAAGTCGGGCGAGGGGGCACGTATGGCTGCCATGCCACGGGTCTGGGACGGATCGCCGACCGGGCTCGGGGCGCGCCGCTACCAGCGTGTCGCGACGCTCGGTCCCGGTCCGTCGGTTGGCCTGACCGCGCTGGTCGCGCTGCTCGCCATCCTGGCGATGGCCGTCGGCCTGAGCACCTTCGGCTGGGTCGTCGGCCTCACGTGCGGTGTCGTCATCAACGTGGCGGTGGCTCGTGGACTCGCCCTCACGGGTGCCGATGCCTTGGGACCGGCCGACTGGGTCACGCTGACCCGGGCCACCTTCGCCTGCGGTGTGGCCGCGCTCGTCGCGGACTCCTTCCTCCGGCAGCCGGCCGTGACGACACTGCTCGTACTCACGGTGGCGGCACTCCTGCTCGACGCAGTCGACGGCTGGCTCGCGAGGCGCACGCACACTGTGTCGACGTTCGGTGCGCGGTTCGACGGGGAGACCGACGCCTTCCTCATCCTGGTCCTCAGCGTGTACGTCGCCAGTTCCGTCGCCGCATGGGTGCTCGCCATCGGCGCGGCGCGTTACGTGTTCGCCGTGGCCGGCTGGGGCCTGCCCTGGCTGCGCCGACAGCTGCCACGTCGCTACTGGCGCAAGGTGGTAGCCGCGACCCAGGGCGTCGTGCTGGCCCTCGCGGCGGCCGCGCTCCTCCCTCTTGCGCTGACGTACGCCGCCCTCGCCGTGGCGGCTGCGCTGCTCGCGGAGTCGTTCGGACGGGACGTGTGGTGGCTGTGGCGACGGCGGCGTGCCTCGCCCGCCGCGACAGCCGAAACAGCCGACCCTGCAGGCGGCAGACGCAGACGGCGTGCCGTCGTGGTCACAGTCACCAACATCCTGGCGCTGCTGGTCGTGTGGTTCGTGCTCGTCGCGCCGAACCAGGCCTTCGACCTGACGCCCGCCACGTTCCTGCGCATCCCCCTCGAGGGACTGGTGCTGGCCGGCCTCGCTCTCGTCCTCCCGGCCTGGGGAAGACGGACAATGGCGGCCGTGGTCGGAGTCCTTCTCGGCCTGCTGACCATCGTCAAGATTCTCGACATGGGATTCTTCGCGGCCTTCGACCGGCCGTTCAACCTGGTGACCGACCGGGGCTACCTCGGGTCCGGAGTCAGCCTCGTCAGGGACTCGGTCGGCCCACTCGCCGCAACCGTCGCCGTGGTCGCAGCGGTGGTTCTCGTGGTCGCCATCCTCGTCTGCATGCCACTTTCGGTCGGACGACTCACGGCGCTGGTTGCCCGTCACCGCAGCTTGTCCGCTCGCGCCGTCACGGTGCTGGTGGTGATCTGGGTCGTCTGTGCGGTTTCCGGCGTGCAGGCGGGGCAGGGTGAGCCCGTCGCCTCGATGAGCTCGGGCCGCCTTGCCGTCGGCCAGGTGCAGGCGATCACCGCCGGTGTCCATGACCAGGAGAGGTTCGACGCGGCGGTGGCGGTGGATCGTTTCCGCCGCGCACCGCAGCGTGAGCTGCTCGCCGGTCTGGGCGGCAAGGACGTGCTCGTCGCGTTCGTCGAGAGCTACGGCCGCATCGCGATCGAGGGCTCCCCCTCCTCGCCACAGGCGCGCGCGCTGCTCGACGCGGGCACCAGGCGACTGGAGGCGGCCGGGTACTCCTCGCGCAGCGCCTTTCTCACCTCGCCGACGTTCGGCGGTCTCAGCTGGCTGGCCCACGCCACGCTGCAGTCCGGCCTCTGGGTCGACAACCAGCGGCGCTACGACCGTCTCCTCTCGGGCACCCGGATGACCCTCACCCGAGCGTTCAGCCGCGCCGGGTGGCGGACCGTCGCCTTCATGCCGCAGAACGACGAGAAGTGGCCCGAGGGACAGGCCTTCTACGACTTCGACAAGATCTACGCCAGGGGGGACATCGACTATGTCGGTCCCTCGTTCGGCTTCGCCGCCGTGCCGGACCAGTACGTCCTGTCGGCCCTCCAGCGCGCGGAGCTCGGGCAACGCGACCGCAATCCGGTGATGGCCGAGATCGACCTCGTATCGAGTCACGTGCCCTGGGCACGGCTCCCTCGCATGATCGACTGGAAGCGCCTCGGTGACGGCTCGGTCTACGAGCGGATCCACAGCCGGGCCGACTCCAAGGAAGAGGTGTGGAGTGACCCTGCGCGCATCGAGGCCGCATACGTCGACTCGATCACCTACTCGCTGCGCGCCCTCATCTCGTTCGTGGAGAAGTACGGCGACGAGGACCTCGTGCTCATCCTGCTCGGTGACCACCAGCCGGCCACGATCGTGACCGGTCACGGGGCCAGCCACGACGTACCGATCACCGTCATCGCCCAGGACTCGACCGTCCTCGACCGGATCTCCGGATGGGGCTGGCAGGACGGGATGAGGCCCGGCTCCCGAGCACCGGTCTGGCGCATGGACGCCTTCCGCGACCGGCTTCTGGCCGCGTACAGCGTCCGGCCCGCGCCGGTCCTGTCACGACCACCTTCGCGGCTGCAGCCATGAGACTGGACGAGCGTGCTCGCTACGACCAGGCGTTGCAGCAGGCACGCCTGTCGGCGTACGGCCCCGGTGAGTTCGTCGGGCAAGAGAGCTTCATGCGGGCGGGAGAGATCCTGTCCCTGGCCGTGCAGGCCGGTGTTGGGCCCGGAGTGTCGGTGCTGGACCTGTGCTGCGGGGTGGCCGGGCCGGGGCGGTACATCACCCGGAATCTGGGATGCACCTACCTGGGAGTCGATGAGAGCCCCGGGGCCATTGACGTCGCACGTGCACGCGCGACCGACCTCGACTGTCGCTTCCAGGTCTCCCGCGTCCCTCCCGTTCCGCCCGGACCGTTCGACGTGGTGATGCTGCTGGAGACCATCCTCGCCTTCCCCGACAAGGAAACGCTGCTCCGGGAGATCGCCTCGGCGCTGCCGGTGGGCGGACGCTTCGTCTTCACCCTGGAGGAGGGCGAACCGCTGACGGAGGGCGAGCGCGAGTGCATGCCCGACGCCGACACCGTGTGGCTCGTCCCCCTGCCCGAGATGCTCTCCGCGTTGGAGCGGGTCGGGCTGCGGGTCCGCTGGCAGGACGAGTGCAGCCGGTCCCACCGAGCCGTCGTCGACTCGCTGGTCGACGCGTTCGCCGCGCAGGCGCCAGAGATCGCCGTGCTTCTCGGACGACGCCCCCTCGATGACCTGCTGGCCGGGCATCGGCTTTGGAGCAACTGGCTGGGCGAAGGACGGGTACGCAAGTTCGCCTTCGTCGCGGAGAGGACGCAGTCACGATGAACGAACGCCATACCGGGCGGTTTTCCGGCGCGAATCGGCAGGTTGCGGCACAGTTGGACATGAATCGTCGGCGAACGGAGGTGTCATCGTGGTCGCGGAGATCAGACCTGTCTCGCGGGTGACCCACGTGGCGACGACGCGCATCCCGACCCGGCACGCCGACTTCGTGGCGCACGCCTATCGTGATGAGCGCAGTGGCGACGAGCACGTCGTGCTCGCGCTCGGAGATCTCAACGACGCCGCCGCCGGACCTCCGTTGGTCCGTTTGCACTCGGAATGCCTGACCGGTGACGCACTGGGCTCCCGGCGATGCGACTGCGGGGACCAGCTCGACGCGGCGCAGGCGGCGATCGCTGCGGAGGGCCGCGGTGCCATCGTCTACATGCGCGGGCACGAGGGACGCGGGATCGGGCTGTCGGACAAGCTGCGGGCCTACGAGCTGCAGGACGGCGGGCTCGACACCCTCGAGGCGAACCTTGCCCTTGGTCTGCCCGTCGACGCCCGGGAGTACAGCGCTGCCGTGGCGATGCTCTGGCACCTGGGGGTCTCGGCCGTGCGGCTGCTGTCGTCGAACCCGGCCAAAGAGGCCGGACTACGTGCGTTGGGCATGGAGGTGTCGCGCACGGGCCTGCGGGTGCCGGCACGTCCCGACAACGTCGAGTACCTGCGGACCAAGTACGAGCGGATGGGCCATGACGCGGTGACGACCGACCACGAGTGGTCCGAGCTGCTCTCTGGGCGCGTGCCCGTCGCCGGGGAGCTGGCCGCTCGTTACGGCCCCCTTGTCGCGGCCGGGCCACGGCTGGTCATGGCGCAGCTCGGGCAGAGTCTCGACGGCTTCATCGCGTCCCGGACCGGCGATGCCTGTTTCGTGACAGGGGCGGCTGACCGCACGCACCTGCACTGCCTGCGAGCGCTGATGGACGCGGTCGTGGTCGGTGTCGGCACCGTCGCGGCCGACGACTGCCGGCTCACGGTGCGCGCGGTTTCTGGCCCCAGCCCCGTCCGGGTGGTGCTCGACCCTCGCGCCCGGGCTCCCCGCGATGCCCACGTCTTCACCGTCGACGACGCCCCCACCGTGTGGCTGGTTGCCGAGGACATCACACCGCCGACCTCACCCGCTTCGCACGTCGAGGTGCTTCGGCTCCCCCGGTCCGAGGGAGACCGAGGGTTCGCGCCCGCGCAGGTGTTGACCGCCCTGGCGGCGCGTGGGCTGACGCGCGTGCTGGTCGAGGGGGGCGGTCTAACCGTCTCGCGGTTTCTGCAGGCAGATGTCCTCGACCGCCTGCTGGTCACCACCGCTCCCCTGCTGGTGGGTGACGGTGTGCCCGGGCTGCGCTTCCAGGGGCACGACCGCCTCGCGGACGCCGTCCGCGCGCCCTCCCGGCGCTTCCTGCTCGGGGACGACGTGTGCGTCGAGCTCGACCTGACCAGTTCCGCGACCGAGAGCGCGGTCTGGCCGGTGGATGCCCAGTATCAGGAAGCCGGGCAGCACTGAGACGGTAGCGAGCAAGCCGTAGCCGGCCGCGAAGGCGACTCCGACCGTCGGGGACAGTCCGACCATGGCCGCCGTCAGGGCGCCGACCGCCTCCCGAGGGCCCCAACCGCCCAGGTTGAAGGGAACGGCGGTCCCGGCCAGCAAGGCGAAACCCAGCACGACGACGACACCCGGGCGCCCCGGGATACCGACCGACGCGGCGACGACGGCGGTCAGGCCGAGAAGCGCCGCAAGCGCAAGGGCGGACCACGCCCACACCGCGACCCGGTCACGCCGGCTCAGCCGCCGGAGCGAGGGGCGCGCCACGAGCCACGCGACGCCCGCCAGGGCAGCGACGACCACGGCGGGCGACACCGGCGGTGCCTGGGTCAGCAGGACGACGGAGGCGGCGCCGAAAAGGAGACAGAAGCCGGCGGCGCGTTCGGCGAGCACCGAGACCGCGCCCGGCCGCCACCCCTGCGGTGCGCCGGTTCGCTGCCGCCAGGCGCGCAGCGCGTCACCGGCCACGCCTCCAGGCAGGACGGTGTTGAGAGCGCTCGCCCGGTAGTACTCGGCGAACGCCTCGGCGCGGCTCAGCGGAAGCCCGGCCCCGCGCGACACGACCCGCCACCGTGCCGCCTGTGCGCCCACGGCGAGCGCGCCCAGCAGGAGTGCGGCGGTCAGTGGTACCGGCGAGACCACCGCCAGGGCCGGGCGGAAGGCGTCCGAGCCGAACCGGTACGCGAGCACCGCCAGGGTGAGGACGGGTACGACGACCTGCAGCGTCAGCACCACACGGCGTCTCATGTGTACGTCACCGGACCGGAGGGCAGACCCAGGACGTCGAGATGGCCGACAACGACGCTCAGTCCGCCGTCGGCCGCCGCCGCCTGACGGCTCTCCTGCCATCGGCCGATCCGGTCGGCCTTATCGGGCTGCTGCTCCAGCGCGGCCGCGGCATAGCCTTGCAGCCAGGCGAGGATGAGGTCGGAGTCGGCCGCGCCCAGCTGCCATGGAGTGGCCGTCACGCTGACCTCGTAGCCGTGGTCGCGCAGCCCGTCCGCGGCGTACGCACCGGCGTCCGGGCCGAGGCGGCCGGCACGGCGCTGGTGGGCGTTGAAGGCGCCGGTGACGATGTCGTCGTCGTGGTGCCGGGGGGTCAGGGCGACGTCGCCGCTGACGTTGAGGCTGAGCAGCAGGGCAGCACCGGAGTCCATCGCCGCCGCGAGCATGGCGTCGACCTCGTCGGCCGTCAGGATATCGAGAAGGGCCTGACAGGTCACGACGTGCGCCGGTTCCTCAGCCAGTAGACCGGGAAGGTCCCCGACGTCGGCGACGATGCCGCGCGCCCATCCCTCGACCGTGGCAGGCGCGGCCGCGAGGAGGCTCCGATCGTGGTCGACCAGACGCCAGTGCTGCTCCACCGGCAGTCGCGCCCGCAACCAGGCAGCGCCGAGCCCCGTACCCGCACCCAGGTCGACCATCCGCGCGACGTCGCCGTCCCCCGGAAGCCGCCGGGTCAGGTGTTGTGCGAGGTCGGCCGCCAGGTCGGCGGTGAACGTCGTACGGGCATGCACATCGGCGGGACCGCGCAGGCGCAACCAGCGCGGATCGACCCAACCGACCGGGGTGGGGGTCACCGTGCCAGTGCCTCCCGGACTCGGCCGGCTGTGGTCGCCCATGGGTCCAGTGTGACCCTTCGTGCCAAGGCGGCGCTGCGGAACGCGGCACGGCATCCCGCGTCGGTCAGCCATCGCCGTAGCGCGGCCTCGAGCGCAGGAGTGTCGCCGGCCGGTACGACCGCACCCGGGCGCCGGCCGTCCGCGCAGACGCCGAGAGCCTCCGCCGCACCCCCCTCGCTGACCACGGCGGGGATGCCCCGGGCGAGGGCCTCGGTGACGACCAACCCGAAGCTCTCCACCCGCGAGGGCAGGAGCGCGAGGTCGGCGCCCGCCCAGGCCGAGCCGCGCGAGATCGTGCCCGGCACCTCGATCCGGTCGTCCAGCCCGGCGGCGGTGACCGCGGCTCGCACGGCAGCGGCGTAGGCGGGGTCACGGTCGGTGGGGCCGGCGAGGCGTGCCCGCCAGGGCAGGTCCCGCAGCCCCGCCAGCGCCGCGACGACGCCGAGCTGGTCCTTGTGCGGCAGCAGCGCGGCGAGGTGCACGAACAGCGGTGGGTCCGACCCGCAGACGACCGGCGCCGGCTCGACCCCTGGCCGCGCGACCGCCACCTCGGACAGCGAGTGATGCCGTTCCAGGTACCGCGCGGACCACCCACTGGTGGCGACGACACCTGTGGCTGCCTGCAGCGCCTGCCTCTCGAGCCGGTCGAGCCGGGCAGCTCGGTCGCGAGACAGTCCCGTCTCGAGCGCCAGCGGCATGTGCACGAGGACGGCGACCTGGGCGGTCGCCACGGTCTGCGGTTGCGGGCAGGCGAGCAGCCCGTCCACGAGCGTGGGCCCGTCCCACGGCTGCAGCAGCACGTCCGCGAGGCGGGCTGCGTCGCAGCGCAGCACCTCCACCTCGTCGCCGCCAGAGCGCAACGCGTCCGCGAGCGCGAGGTCGTAGACGTTGCCCCCGGTAGGCGTGTCGACGTCGGCGGGGACCACGAGTCGCAGCCTCACGGGGTCAGCTCACCGGTCTCTGGCGTAGCAGACCCAGGCGTCCGGCGACTCTCGCAGGGTCACCTCGAGCCGGTCCAGGCCCTCGGTCACCGGTGACTCGGCGAGCCGGTCGGCGACCCACCGGGTCAGGACCTCGGTGGAGGTGACCACGCCTTCGAAGGCGGGATGCTCGTCGAGGTTCCGGTAGCGCAGCCCGTCCAGGGTCTCTTGCAGAGCAGACTGTGCGGCGCCGATGTCGATGACGATGCCGTCGTCGTCGAGCTCCCGACGACCAAACGAGGCCTCCACGACGTACGTGGCGCCGTGCAACGCCTGGGCCGGTCCGAACACGGCACGCGGAAGGCTGTGCGCGACCATGACATGGTCGCGGACGGTGACGGTGTAGATGGCGCACTCCCTCAGTAGTCGACGACGTGGCAGAGGCCCTGCAGCTCACCTGAGGCCAGCCGGCGCATCGTCTCCGGAAGCTCCGCGAACGGGCTGGACCCGGTGATCAGGGCGTCGAAGCCATCGTCGCGCAGCAGGTCCAACGCGAGCGACAACCGGTCGGCACGGGTCCGGCGGGCCCGCCGCGCCGCCGCGACCTCGCTGACCTGGCTCGCGCGGACCGACAGACGGCGAGGATGGAACACCGAGCCGAGCGGCACCGTCACCTCCTGCGTGCCGTACCAGGACAGCTCGATCACCTCCCCCTCGTCGCCGAGCAGCTCGAGGCTGCGCCGGAGCCCGGCGGAGGAGGACGACGCGTGCACGACCAGGTCACAGCCGTCGGCCGCTGCGGCCGGGTCGACCAGCTCGACGCCGAGCGCGGTGGCCACTGACGCGCGTGTGGGATCGATGTCGACGAGCTGCAAGCGCTGCAGGGGAAAGGTGCGTAGCAGCCCGGCGACCGCGCTGCCGACCATTCCGGCTCCCACCACGGCGACCCGGTCGCCGAGCCTGGGCGCGGCGTCCCAGAGCGCGTTGACCGCCGTCTCCATGACGCCGGCGAGCGTGGCCCGGCGAGGCGGGACGCCGCTGGGCAGCGGCGCAAGCGCGTCCACGGGTACGACGTAGCGGTCCTGGTGCGGGAAGAGACAGAAGACCTCACGACCGGCCAGGTCGTGCGGACCCTGCTCGACCACGCCCACGGACAGGTAGCCGTACTTGACCGGACCGGGCAGCTCGCCCTCTTGGAACGGCGCGCGCATCCGGGGCGCGATCTCCGCCGGCACGCCTCCCGTGAACACCAGCAGCTCGGTGCCTCGGCTGATCCCGGAGTGCCGGGCACGCACCAGCGCCTCGCCCGGCCCGGGTTCGCGCAGCCGCTCGTCGCGCAACCCACCCTGGCCGGGGGCGAGAGTCCAGTAGGCCGTGGCCTGGAGGTGGTCGCCCATGACAGCCGGACGTTACAACACCGCGGTGTTGCCAGCTGGGCGACAGGCGACGGTCGACCCCCGGTGGCCGGGTGACGCGGCGCCATCGGTGAGCGGGAGGGCCCGTCGGGCAGCGGTAGGGCGTCTAGGTTGGCCGCATGAGCACACAGCAGCCCGTGTCGATCGGCGCCGCACACCGCATGTTCGACCCACAGCCCGGGTGGTTGAACACCGCCAGCTACGGGCTGCCGCCGCGCGTGGCGTGGGAGGCCCTGCAGAGCGCCTTGGACGACTGGCGCCACGGCAGAACGTCATGGGAGGCCTGGGCCGAGTCCACCGAGCGGGCCCGGCAGTCCTTCGCGCGGATGATCGGTGCCGACGTCGCCGACGTGTCGGTCGGCACGGCGGTGTCCCAACAGATCGGTCTGATCGCCGCGTCCCTGCCCGACGGCGCCCGGGTTCTCGCTCCCGAGATCGAGTTCGGCTCCAACCTGTTCCCGTACCAGATGCATGCCTCACGTGGCGTCAAGGTGGAGACGGTGCCAGCGGCCGATCTTCTCCGTCGCATCGACGAGAGCATCGACGTGGTCGCGATCAGTGCCGTCCAGTCCGCCACCGGGGAGGTGACCGACCTGTCCGAGGTGTCCCGCCGGGCGCACGCCGCGGGAGCTCTGGTCGTGGCTGACGCCACCCAGGCGGTCGGTTGGCTGCCCATGGACGTCGACCAGGTCGATGCGCTTGCCTGCGCCGCCTACAAGTGGCTGTGCTCACCGCGGGGGACCGCGTTCCTCTACGTCGACCCGGAGCTGCGCGACCGCATCAGGCCGCTCGCTGCGGGCTGGTACGCCGGACAGGACGTGCACGCCAACTACTACGGGCCTCAGCTGGACCTCGCTCGTAGCGCCCGGCGCTTCGACCTCTCGCCTGCATGGCACTGCTGGGTCGCTGCCGCCCCGGCGCTCGAGCTGCTGGAGCAGGTCGGCATCGACCGAGTCCGTGAGCACAACGTGCGCCTGGCCAACCGCTTCCGGACCGGCCTTGGTCTGCCGGAGTCCGACAGCGCCATCGTCAGCGTCTCCCTGCCCGACGCCGACCAACGGCTGGCGGCTGCCGGGATCCGCGCCGCCACCCGGGCGGGGTCGCTCCGGGCCTCGTTCCATCTCTACTCCACCGACGCCGACGTCGACGCCGCGGTGGCTGCGCTGACCGAGCCGGCGCAGCGATGACCTCGCCCCCGGTGCGACCACAACCGGTGCTGCTTCGGCTCGGCGGAGGGACGCGGCCGACCTGGCTCTCGGCGGAGGCAGCCGCGGCGGCGCGCGAAGTCGATGACCGGCCGTTCCCGGATGCCGAGTACGCGGCGCGGCTGGGACGCGTCCGCCACGCCATGAGCGAGGCCGCGCTGGACGCGATGGTCGTGTTCCGGCCGTCAAGCATCGAGTACCTGTGCGGCTACCACACCGCGGAGAAGGCGCCGCAGCCGTTGCTCCTGACCGCGTCGGAGGCCGTCCTGTACATCCCGGACCTGGAGGTGGGGCGCGCCCTCGTCAGCGCCCGGGTCGACCAGGTTCTCTACAGCCAGTACGCCGACGCGTTGCGCGACCTCGAGTCCTTCGTCGACCACGCCACCGGCCAGCTGTCCCGACACGCGCGTGTGGGCGTCGAGCTGAGCCATGCATCCACTCCCCCGCAGGCAGTCGAGCTGTTTCGCCGCGAGCGCGTCGAGCTCGTGCACACCGACCACCTCGTCGAACGGGTCCGGCTGGTGCTCTCACCGCAGGAGATCCGCTGCGTCGAGCAGGCGGCGGTGCACACCCAGGCAGGCGTCGACGCAGCGGTCGCCCATGCTCGTGGGCCCGACGCGACCGACGCGTCGATGGCGGCTGCGATCGCGGCGGCGCTCTTCGCCCGCGCCGATTCCGCGTCCGCATGGGGACCCGTCGTCGCCACCGGCCGCCGAGGCAGCATCCCCCACTCCAGCTGGACGCATCGGCGCCTGAGTGCGGGCACCACCTTCCTGGAGTTCTCCGGCGCGCACCATCGCTACCACGCGCCGGTGATGCGCACCTTGGTCCGGGGCCGACCGGATGCCACCGCGCGGCGCCTCTCCGACCTGGCCACGGCGGCTCTGGCTGCGGTGCTGGAGACCGCGCGGCCCGGCGTACCGTGCTCCGAAGTCGCCGAGCAGGCAAACGCGGCCATCGCACCCCTGCCCGACGACACGGTGTTCCACCAGCTGTTCGGCTACCCCGTCGGGCTGGCGCACCCCCCGCACTGGATGGACGGCGCGCCCTTCTACCTCGTCCGGGACAACGACGAACGACTGCGTGCCGGGATGGTGTTCCATGTCCCAGCCTCGTTCCGGTCCCTCGGCCGGTCCGGCGTCGGGCTGAGTCAGACGTTCCTCGTCGAGGAGGACGGGGCACGGGTGCTCACCCACGGGCCCGCCACCATGACCGAGCTGTAGCCCGCAGCCGAAGGCATCGACGAGGGCGCTCGAGTCCACGAGTGTGGCGGCGGTGCAGCTCCCGGTCGACCGCATAGTACGGTGGTCGCGCAGCTGGTTCGGCCGCTCCATGACCTGGCGCGGTCGTCGCAAGAGGGAACCCGGTGGGATTCCGGGACTGCCCCGCAGCGGTGAATGGGAACGACCGTCGTCAACAGCACTGGGTCACCGGCCCGGGAAGCGGCGACCAGTAGGCGAGACGCAGCAACGTTTCGAGCCCGTGAGTCCGAAGACCTGCCAGCGCACCGTGCGCGACTCCGCACGGTGGTCCGATACGGACCAGCCGACACGCTCGCGAGGAGAGAGCCGTGAACGAACTGACTGACCCCACACGCACCCCGCTGGGCGCCACCGTGCTCGGGTACCCGAGGATCGGCCGCCGGCGCGAGGTCAAACGTGCCGTCGAGCGCTACTGGGCCGACGCCATCTCCGCCGAGGAGCTGCAGGCCTGCGCACGTGCGGAGCGCGCGACCGGCTGGCGCACGATGGCCGCGGCCGGGATGACGTCGCTTCCCGGGTCGTTCTCGTTGTACGACCACGTGCTGGACACAGCGGTGATGGTCGGTGCGGTGCCGCCACGTTTCCGGCCGCTGCTGGAGGAGGACCCGCTCTCCGGCTACTTCGCGCTCGCCCGTGGCACGGCCGAGTTCGCGCCGCTGGAGATGACGAAGTGGTTCGACACCAACTACCACTACCTGGTCCCCGAGGTCGGAGCCGACACCGCCTTCTCCTGCAGCCCCGACAAGGCACTCGGGGAGTTGACGGAGGCCGCTGAGCTGGGGCTGAGCGTGCGCCCTGTGCTGGTGGGGCCGTTCTCCCTGCTGTGGTTGGCGAAGTCCGGTTCGGCGGACGGGAGCGGGCAGCCACTCGACCGGCTCGATGAGCTCGTGGACACCTACCTCGAGGTGCTGGCGAGACTGCGGGACGCCGGCGCGGAGTGGGTCCAGCTCGACGAACCTGCCGCGGTCACCGACCTCACCGGGAGCCAGCAGCGAGACCTGTCCCGCGCGTACGCCAGGCTGGGCGCGGCAGCGGCCCGCCCGAAGCTGTTCGCCGCCACCTACTTCGGCGACCCCGGCGACGCGCTGGCCTCGCTGGCGGACACGCCCGTCGAGGCCATCGGGGTGGACCTCGTGTCCGGTACGCCGTTGGACCGGCTGGCCGCCGTACCCGCCCTGCAGTCCAAGGTTCTCGTCGCCGGGGTCGTGGACGGCCGCAACGTGTGGCGGACCGACCTGAGGCAGCAGTCGTCGCGGCTGGCCACCCTGATGGGTCTGGCCGGTCAGGTGTCGGTCAGCACCTCCTGCTCCCTGCTGCACGTGCCCTACGACCTCCGCGACGAGGACGGACTCGATCCGGATCTGAAGTCATGGCTGGCGTTCGCCGAGGAGAAGATCGGCGAAGTGGCTGCGCTGCAGCGGTGCATCAGCGAGGGCGTGTTCGCCACCCCCAGCGTCCGAACCGCCGAGGGCGAGGCTGATGGGTCCCGCGCCTCCCTGCGCCGGTCGGCCGCGGTGCGCGAACGGCTCAGTCACCACACCCCCGGTTCCAGCCGCCGTCCGCCCTATGCGCAGCGCCAACCGCAGCAGGCCTCCGCGGTACCGCTGCCCGACCTCCCGACGACCACCATCGGGTCGTTCCCGCAGACGACGGAGCTGCGGACGGCCCGAGCCCACCTGCGTGCGGGCCGGATCGACACGTCCACGTACGAGGCGCGGATGCGCGAGGAGATCGAGCACGTCATCCGGCTGCAGGAGGACGTCGGCCTCGACGTGCTGGTGCACGGCGAGCCCGAGCGCAACGACATGGTGCAGTACTTCGCCGAGCATCTGCACGGCTACGCCGCGACCACCCACGGCTGGGTGCAGTCCTACGGCTCCCGCTGCGTGAAGCCGCCCATCCTGTACGGCGATGTGGAGCGCTCGGGCCCGATCACGGTGCGCTGGTCGACCCACGCGCAGTCGCTCACACCGCGTCCGGTCAAGGCCATGCTGACGGGGCCCGTGACGATGCTGGCGTGGTCGTTCGTGCGTGACGACCAGCCGCTGGGCGACACCGCTCGGCAGGTGGCACTGGCGCTCCGCGACGAGGTCGCGGACCTCGAGTCGGCGGGGCTGCGCATCATCCAGGTCGACGAACCCGCGCTGCGTGAGCTGCTGCCGCTGCGCGCCGCCGACCGGGCGGACTACCTCGAGTGGGCCGTGGACGCGTTTCGGCTCGCCACCTCGGGCGTCGCAGACTCGACGCAGATCCACACGCACCTGTGCTACTCGGAGTTCGGCGACGTGCTGACCGCCATCGACGCCCTCGACGCCGACGTCACCAGCCTGGAGGCTGCCCGCTCCAGAATGGAGCTGCTCGATGGCGTGCTCAGCGCGCAGTGGACACGCGGGCTGGGCCCTGGCGTGTACGACATCCACTCGCCGCGTGTTCCCACGAGCGAGGACATCACCGATCTGCTGCGGCGCGCGACACAGGCGCTGCCCCGACACCAGATCTGGGTCAACCCTGACTGCGGGCTGAAGACGCGTACCTACGAACAGGTCACCGCCGCGCTACACGCGATGGTGACCGCGGCCGAAGCGCTGAGGAACGACGCCAGCGGGTGAGCCCCGGGCAGGGGGCCGCCGACCCGCGCTAGGCCGTTAGCTCGACCGAACGCTCCCAGTGACCGGGGACCGCGCGGAGGAAGGGTTACCTCCGCCTGGAGTGCGGGCACGATGTCCAGGAGGCGACGCCGTTGTGTCGACGGCTGTGGACTCGGTGATACCTGTCCCGACCTGAGGAGTAGCGCATGAGCCAGCCACGCACTCATCGCGAGCGAGTGCCGGTCCCCCGGGACCGCAGCGACGACTACTCCGCCGACGCGGTGACGACCCGCCAGCGGTTCGTCCGTGAACGGACCGGCACCGAGCTGCGCCACCTTGCCGGCCACACCTTCGAACCCGCGCAGGCCGCGGGCAACGTCGAGCAGTTCGTCGGCGTCGCGCAGGTACCGATCGGCCTGGCCGGGCCGCTGCTGGTCAACGGCGAGCACGCCCAGGGTGAGTACTACGTGCCGCTCGCGACCGCCGAGGGAACCCTTGTCGCGAGCTACAACCGGGGCATGCGGCTGCTGCATGAGGCCGGCGGGGTGACCACCACGATCGTCGCGGACCACATGCAGCGAGCCCCTGCGTTCATCTTCGCCAGCGCGCGTGAGGCGCGGACCTTCGGCCAGTGGCTCGAGGAGCACTTCAGCGACATCAAGGCTGCGGCGGAGGCCACCACGAGGACGGGCAGGCTCCAGGAGATCGAGCGGTACGCCGCCGGCCGGATCCTCTACACCCGGTTCAACTACACCACGGGCGACGCCGCGGGCCAGAACCTCACCGGCAAGGCCACGCAGGCGGCCTGCAGGTGGATCGCCGGCGAACGGCCGGAGATCGAGCACTACTTCCTCGAGTCGAACTTCGCCACCGACAAGAAGAGCTCGCAGGTCAACATGCTGCGGACACGGGGCAAGAAGGTCATCGCTGAGGCGACGGTGCCCAACGAGCTCTTCCGACGCGTGATGCGGTCGGACAGCGCGCTGATGTACCGGGCCAGACAGGTGTCGAACCTCGGGGGGTTCATGTCGGGGGTGAACAACAACGGCGCACACTCGGCAAACGGCATCACCGCGTTGTTCATCGCGACCGGACAGGATGCGGCGAACGTGGCCGAGTCGTCCGCGGGCTACGTCTATGCGGAGCTACGGCCCAACGGCGACTACTACTTCTCCATCACGATCCCGGCGCTCATCGTCGCCACCTACGGCGGCGGCACCGGGCTGCCGACTCAGCGTGAGTGCCTGGACATGCTGGGCTGCTACGGCACCGGCAAGGTCTCCAAGTTCGCCGAGATCGTCGCGGCAACGGTGCTGTGCGGGGAACTGTCGCTGGGCTCAGCCATCGTCGCCGAGGAATGGGTCGACGCCCACGACCTGTACGGCCGCAACCAGTAGCAGCCCACGCGGCGGGACCACTCCGTGCGGGAGCTTCTGCTGCGAGCGTGCGCGCGGGCGGCTGCGCGGACGGTTGACACACCGTAGGTGGTTAGCAGACACTTACCGTTAGTGGAGACTTACGCTCTTGACGGCTGGGCTGCGCTGGGGGACCCCACGCGGCGGACCATCTTCGCCAGGCTCGCCAGCGCACCCAGCGCGGTAGGCGAGCTGGCTGACACCCTGCCCGTCTCCCGGCCCGCGGTCTCCCAGCACCTCAAGATTCTCAAGACCGCCGGCCTGGTCACCGACGAACGCGCCGGAGCTCGCCGCATCTACCGCGTCGACCAGTCCGGCCTGCGGCAGATGCGCGCCGAACTCGAGACGTTCTGGAACGACACCCTCTCCGCGTACAAGCGCGCCGTCGAACAGCCCGGTCCCACCCGTAACGAGCACACCAACCCCACCCACCGCCAACCGGGAGACAACCCATGAACCAGGCGACCGAACCGACCACGGTGAACGCCTCCATCGAGGTCAACGCACCCCAGCAACGCGCGTTCGAGGTATTCACACGCGACTTCGGCGCGTTCAAGCCACCCGACCACAACCTGCTCGCGGTTCCCATCGCCGAGACCGTCGTGGAGACCCACGCCGGCGGCCACATCATCGACCGGGGCACCGACGGCTCCGAATGCCGCTGGGCACGCGTCCTGGCCTACGAACCGCACGACCGGTTCGTGTTCAGCTGGGACATCAGCCCGTACTGGCAGGTCGAGACCGACCTTGCCAAGACCAGTGAGGTCGAGGTCACCTTCACCGCCCTGGGCGACGACCGCACCCGCGTCGACATCGAGCACCGCGACCTCGACCGTCACGGCGACGGCTGGACCGGCATCCGCGACGGCGTCAGCACCGGCGAGGGATGGCCGTTCTACCTCGACCGGTACGCCGACCTGCTCACCGCTGACGAGACCCGAACGACCGGCTGACCAGCGGCCCGGTCGCCCCGCGGCAGACAGACGACGGCCGGCGCCGAGGTCCCGGGGAGCACGGTCACGGCAGACGGTACGGCCCAGCATCGTCCGGTCATCCGCCTCGGCCGGCGACGCCCACTCTTCGCACATCCGTCCCGCCGCCACGTCCTCCGCCAATGCTCCGCGTCCATCGAGGCGGTGCGGAGCCGCTCGGTATGTCGCCGAGCCGTGGCACGTCTGACACGAGGTTCAGAATGTGCCCGCATGTCACAGACGGCCGGACCGTCTGGTCTCGGGTGACGACAGGTTCTGAGGAGAACACACCCTCCCACAGCGAGGAGCTGGCATGAGCGAGCAGACGACACAGCGGAAGGTCGCACTGGTCACCGGGGCCAACAAGGGCATCGGCCGCGGGGCTGCCGTGCAGCTCGCGGCACAGGGCATGACGGTCGTGATCGGCGCCAGGGACCCGCGGCGCGGTGAGGAGGCGGCTGCGGCGCTGCGAGCCACGGGCGGCGACGTCTGCGCGGTCACCCTCGATGTCACCGACCCGGCGACCGTCCAGGCGGCCGCGAAGCAGGTCGGGGCGCGATTCGACCATCTCGACGTGCTGATCAACAACGCCGGCATCACCGGCTCCGGACAGGTCTCTCCCGCAGACGCCTACGACCAGGTTCCCAGCACCGTCGACCTGGGCATGGTCCGGGCGGTGTTCGAGACCAACGTTTTCGGGGTGATCTCGGTGACCAACGCCATGCTGCCGCTGCTGCGCAGGTCGCCGGCGCCGCGCATCGTCAACGTCAGCAGTCACGCCTCCTCGCTCACGATCACCAGCGACCCGGACGGCCCGTTTGCCACACTCCTGCCGTCGGCGGCGTACGCACCGTCCAAGACCGCACTGACCGCGCTGACCGTCCAGTACGCCAACGAACTGCGCAAGGACGGCATCCTGGTCAACGCCGTTGCCCCCGGCTTTGTCGCCACGGACAGCAACAACCACACCGGGTTCCTCGCGGTCGAGCAGGGCGCCGCGGTCGTGGTGCGTCTGGCCACGCTCGCCCCGGACGGACCGACGGCCGGGTTCTTCGGCGCGGAGGGCCCCGTGCCCTGGTGACGGCGGCACCAGACCGCGCCCGCCGCGTCCCGCGCCGTACAGCATCGACCGCTCCGCGTCCGGCCGCGTGCCGCCCCTCGGAGCCGCGGGCGGCTCGATGTCACACACGGCGAGGCCGCCTTGTCTTCCTGGTGAGCAGGACCGAACTTCATTGAGGAGAAGCACCACCATGCACGTGTTCGTAGCAGGCGGAACGGGTGTGCTGGGCCGGCGGCTTGTGCCGCAGTTGGTAGCCCGTGGCCACCAGGTGACCGGGACGACGACGAGCGAGGCCAAGCTGGGTCTCCTGGCCCAGATGGGTGCCACGGGCGTCGTGATGGACGGGCTGGACGCCGCCTCGGTCGCCGAGGCCGTAGCCGCCGCCCAGCCAGAGGCGATAGCGCACCAGATGACCTCCATCGCCGCCAAGCCCGACATGAGACATCCCGACCGGTGGTTCGCGACAACCAACCGGCTGCGCAACGAGGGGACGGATCACCTGCTGGCTGCGGCGGAAGCGACCGGTGTCCCCCACGTCGTCGCGCAGAGCTACGGCAGCTGGAACGGCATCCGCAAGGGCGCCTGGGTGAAGACCGAGGAGGACCCGCTGGACCCGGGAGAAGGCAGGCTGCGCGCGGGGGCCGACGCGATCCGCCACGTCGAGGACATGGTCGTCAAAGCCGGGGGCGCGGCACTGCGATACGGCTGGCTCTACGGGCCGGGCGCCACGGACGACACGGTCGCGGTCGTACGGAAGCGACAGTTTCCGCTGGTAGGGGGCGGCACCGGCTACACCTCCTGGGTGCACCTCGACGACGCAGCGACCGCTACCGTCCTGGCCCTGGAGCAGCAGGTGAAGGGCGTGTTCAACATCGTCGACGACGAGCCTGCACCGGTCAGCGAGTGGCTGCCTCATCTGGCTGCGTGCGCGGGCGCGAAGCCACCGATGAGGGTTCCCCCGTGGCTGGCGCGCATGCTCGCCGGGGACTTCGCGGTGACGATGATGACCGAGGGGCGCGGCTTCTCCAACGCCAAGGCCAAACGGGAGCTCGGCTGGGAGCTGCGCTACCCGACCTGGCGACAGGGCTTCAAGGAGGAGCTGGTGTGAACCGGGCCGAGCAGCTGGTGCAGTCCGAGCAGCATGCGCACCCAGGCAATGAGCACTTCTGGTGAGCGAACCGAGGCCAAGGGAATGCTGCTCCTCCACGGCCCGAGGGTGCCCGGGGCCGCTCAGCCTCATCTCCCCCGCCGGGCGGGCCTTCGGCGCTGCCGTGCTTCGGACATACGGTGATGCCATGAAAGCCCTCCTCCTGGAGAACATCCATCCGGCGGCCGTTGAGGTGCTCGAGGGTCGCGGCTACGAGGTGAATCTTCGTACAGGTTCGTTGACCGAGGATGAACTGGTCGAATCGCTTGCCGGCGTGCAACTGCTGGGTATCCGTTCCAACACGACGGTCAGCGAGCGAGTCCTCAAAGCCGTGCCGGACGTGGAAGCGATCGGGTGCTTCTGCATCGGCACCAATCAGGTCGACCTCCCTGCGGCCACGGCGCGCGGCATCGGGGTGTTCAACGCGCCGTACTCCAACACCCGTAGCGTCGTGGAACTCGTCATCGGCGAGATCATCGCGCTTGCCCGACGGCTTCCCGAGAAGACCCGACGCATGCACGACGGCGTGTGGGACAAGTCAGCGCGAGGCAGCCACGAGGTACGCGGCCGGACGTTGGGGATCGTGGGATACGGAAACATCGGCACTCAGCTGTCCAACCTCGCCGAGTCCATGGGCATGCACGTGGTCTTCTACGACACGGCGGACCGGCCGGCCCATGGCAACGCCCGTCGGATGCGCTCGCTGGAGGAGCTGCTCGGTGTCGCCGATGTGGTCAGCCTGCACGTCGACGGGCGGCCCGGCAACGCCGGCTTCTTTGGCGCTGAACAGTTCGCTGCCATGAAGGCACGGTCGATGTTCATCAACGCCTCCCGGGGAATGGTGGTCGACGACGTCTCCCTGCGCGACCACGTGCTGTCGGGACACATCGCGGGCGCAGCCATCGACGTCTTCCCGGTCGAACCCAAGGCGCAGGGGGACGCGTTCGAGTCGGTGCTGCGCGGCCTCGACAACGTCATCCTGACGCCGCACGTCGGTGGCTCGACCCAGGAGGCGCAGGCCGAGATCGGGTGGTTCGTAGCGGAAAAGCTCGCCGGCTTCGCCCTCGAAGGCAGCACCGCGCTGTCGGTCAACCTTCCCGAAGTGCTTGCTCCGCCACTGACCGCCGGTCACCGCCTAGGCTTCCTGCACCACAACGTCCCCGGTGTGCTCGCCAGGCTCAACGCGCTGTTCGCCGCAGACGAGGACAACATCACCGGTCAGCACCTGTCGACGCGAGATGGGCTGGGCTACGTCGTCACCGACTCCTCCGCCCCGCTCTCCACCGAGGCAGTGGACCAGCTGCACAGCTCCGAGCATTGCCTGTGGACGCGGACCTGGTAGGGCGGAGCTCAAGCCTCCGCCCGCCTGTCCTCGCTGGGGCATGATGCAGCCAGT
>DATABY010000185.1:0-6699 GCA_036259355.1 Nocardioidaceae bacterium | reverse complement strand
CGCTGAGTCGGTGGCTCAGTGTGAGACGACCGCGGAAGCGAGTCGGCCGCATAGCTGCCAACAAACTGCCAACAAACGCGGGCCAGAACGTGTCTGCGAGGGCCGAGCGAGGCAAGAAAACCGCCTCTGACCTGGGACTTTACCTGTCGGGCTGGCGGGATTTGAACCCACGACCCCTTGACCCCCAGTCAAGTGCGCTACCAAACTGCGCCACAGCCCGTTGCCCGCCGCGGGTCCCGCGGCGAGCGCCCTGAACCTTACCGCAGCGTGAACACCGCGCCGAAGTCCGGGCTCAGCGTTGCCGGTCCCGCTTGCGTGGTCGGACCTGCACGCGCACCGGCGTACCCACGAAGCCGAACTCCTCGCGCAGCCGGCGCTCGACGAAGCGAAGGTACGACGGATCGAGCAGCCCAGTCGTGAACAGGATGAAGTTCGGCGGCGCCGTCGTGGCCTGCGTGCCGAACAGGATGCGCGACTGCTTGCCGCCCCGTACCGGATGCGGGTGCTCGGCGACCAGCCGGCCGAGGAACGAGTTGAGCGCCCCGGTCGGCACCCGGGTCTCCCAGCCCGCCAATGCGTCGTCCAGGCGTGGCACCAACCGATCCACGTGCCAACCCGTGCGGGCGGTGATGTTGACCCGCGGCGCCCACTGCACGCGCACGAGGTCGCGCTCGATCTCGCGTTCGAGGTAGTGCCGACGCTCGTCGTCGGTCAAGTCCCACTTGTTGAACGCGACGACCAGCGCGCGGCCGGCATCCTCGACGGCGCTGATGATGCGCTGGTCCTGCTCGCTCATCGGCTCGCTGGCGTCGACCAGGACCACCACGACCTCGGCCCGCTCGATCGCCGTACGCGTCCGCAGGCTGGCGTAGTACTCGTGGCCGGAAGCCTCCTTGACCCGCCGGCGGATGCCCGCAGTGTCGACGAAACGCCAGGTCCGTCCGCCCAGCTCGACCAGCTCGTCGACCGGGTCCACGGTGGTGCCGGCGACGGAGTCGACGACGACGCGCTCCTCCCCCGCCAGCCGGTTCAGCAGGCTCGACTTGCCCACGTTGGGCTTGCCGACGAGCGCCACCCGGCGCGGACCGCCCATGACCTCGTCCTGCTCGCGCGGCGCCTCGGGCAGCGCCTCCAGCACCGCGTCGAGCAGGTCCCCGCTGCCACGCCCGTGCAGGCCGGATACGGGCTGCGGCTCACCCAGCCCCAGGTTCCACAGGCTGGTGGCCTCGGCCTCGGCGCCCTGGTCGTCGACCTTGTTGGCCGCGAGGACGATCGGCTTGCCGGAGGTACGCAGCACACGCACCACCAGCTCGTCGGCATCGGTGATGCCGACGGTGGCGTCGACGACGAACAGCACGGCGTCGGCTGCGTTCACCGCCACCTCGGCCTGCGCGCGGATGCGTTCGGCCATGCCCTTGGCGTCGGGGTCCCAGCCGCCGGTGTCGACGACCGTGAACTCCCGGCCGTTCCACTCCGCGTCGTAGGCGACCCGGTCACGCGTGACCCCCGGGACATCCTCGACCACAGCCTCGCGGCGGCCCAGAATGCGGTTGACCAACGTCGACTTGCCCACGTTGGGCCGGCCCACGACCGCGAGCACCGGCAGCGGGCCACGCGCTTCCGCGGCCGCCGCCTCGGCATCGGTCAGCCCGTGCGCATGCTCCATCGTGGGCTCTCCGTGGTCGCTCATGACGCCTGCTCCTCCGCTTGGGGCCCGACCTCGTGACCGCGACGTCCGGCCTGGTCGTCGCGGACGTCGGGAGCCTCGCCGGGCAGCCGCCGGCCGGTCATCCGTACGGCGTCCTGCACATGTTCAGCCAGCCCGACCCGAAGCGTCTCCGCCAATGCCTTGACGTCACTCTGACGACGCGGCCACGGAACGGGAGCGGAGGCGGGGCGGAGCGGCGCACCGAAGACGACGTCCAGGCGGCTGCCGCGCGCGGGTACGGCGTGCACCGACTCGCCGTCGAGCCGCGTCCCCAGGTGGGCGACCGGCACCACCACCGCACCGGTCAGCAGGGCCAGATAGGCCATGCCGAGCCGTGCGTGCATCACGTCGCCGCGACCACGGCTGCTCTCCGGGTAGATCGCCACCACGCCGCCGTCGCGCAGCACCCAGACCGACTGTTTCACCGCGAACGGATCCACGATCGTGCGCTCGACGGAGATCTGGCCGACTCCGCGCAGGAGCGGCCCGCCCATGCCGTCGAACATCTCCCGCTTCACCAGGGCGTGCACGAGCCGGGGCGCGATGGCGGTGAGCAACGGGCCGTCGAGCAGTCCGATGTGGTTGCAGGTCAGCAGCACCGGCCCGCTCCGTGGCACGTGCTCGGCGCCGTGGACACGCACGTCGTACCACGCCTTGAGCAGCGCAGCCACGGGCTGCCGCAGCACCCGCAGGGGGATCCGCGGCGGAGCGGGGACGTCGACCGTCCGCGGCAGCACGTCATGCGCCACGCTGCGCCTCCGCCAGGTCGACGATCGCCTCGATCGCCTCGTCGAGCGTCAGCTCGGTCGTGTCCAGGGCCACGGCGTCGTCGGCCTGCAGCAGCGGCGCCGCGGCACGGCCGGAGTCGATCTTGTCACGGCGCGCCAGTGCGGCCTGGGTCTCCGCGACGCTGGCCGGCGTACCGGTGAGCTCCGCGTGCCGGCGTGCCGCGCGGGCGGCCGGGTCGGCGGTCAGATAGATCTTCAGCGCGGCGTCCGGACACACCACGGTGCCGATGTCTCGACCCTCGACGACGATTCCGGGGCCCGACTCCCGCACCACCTCCCGCTGCAGGTCGACCAGGCGCCGGCGCACCTCCGGCACGGCACTGACCGGACTGACCGCCTCGGTCACCTCGGCGGTGCGGATCTGCACACCCACGTCGGTGCCGTCGACCTCGATCGTGGGTGCCGACGGGTCGGTCCCGGAGGTCAGGACGGGCTTATGGCAGTGCGCGGCGACCGCGGCCGGGTCGCCGACGGGCACGTCGTGCTGCAGCATCCACCAGGTGACGGCGCGGTACATCGCGCCGGTGTCGAGGTAGTGCAGGCCCAGCCGGTGGGCGACCCCGCGCGCGGTGCTGGACTTGCCAGAGCCGGAGGGGCCGTCGACTGCGACGACGAACGGCGTCGTCGTTCTCTGCTCTGGCTGCACGGTTCTGGCTGCTCCCGCCCCTGGTCGACTGTGGTGCAGCACGCAAGGCTACCGGTGCACCGACCACCCTCGGTCTGCCAAGGCCTGCACCAGCCGCTCACCGTCGCCCTCCGGCACCGAGAGCTCCACCAGTCCGGAGGGCCGGCCCAGCACGTGGTCGATCCGAATGTCCTCGATGTTGACCCCTGCGGCGCCGCTGTCGACCAGGAGCCGGCCGAGCTCGCCGGGTCGGTCCGGCACCAGCACGAACACCGCATCGACGGACCGCAGCGGGCCGCCGTGCTTGCCGGGGATCGCCCGCGTGCCGGCGACACCACGCCGCAGCAGGGGCTGCACCCGTGGCGCCGAGGAGCTCAGCTCACCGATGAAGCGGTCGAGGTCGGCGCGTACGTCGGACAGCAGCCGCACGACCGAGGTGGAGTTCGCGGCGAGGATCTGCTGCCACAGCCCCGGGTCACCGGCGGCGATCCGGGTGACGTCGCGGATACCCTGCCCGCTGAGCTGCAGGTGGTCTCCCGGGGCGTTGTCGAGACGCGCCGCCGCGAGCACCGCGAGCACGTGGGGGACGTGCGACACCCGGGCCACCGCCTCGTCATGCTCGGCAGGGCTCATCGGGACCGGTTCGGCGCCGCAGAGCCGGGCCAGGGCCGCGACCGCGTCGACGGCCGACTGCTCGGCGCCCTCGTGCGGCGTCACCGCCCACACCCGCCCGGCGAAGAGGTCCACGCTCGCCGCCAGCGGCCCCGACCGCTCGCTGCCCGCCATCGGGTGCCCTCCGACGTACCGGCCGATGTCCGACGTCGCGCGCGCCACGGCCTCCAGCGGCCGGGTCTTCACACTGCCGACGTCGGTGACGACCGCTCGCGGCCAGGCGCGCAGCGCCTCCACGACGATGGGTCCGACGTGGTCGGGTGGCACCGCGACCACCACCACGGCAACGTCGTGCGCCGGTGCGGCGGCGTCGCCGGCACCTCGCTCGGCGGCCGTGCGCGCGACCTGCGGGTCCTTGTCCTGCAGGTGCACCGGGACGCCACGGTGGCGCAGCGCCAGGCCGACGGAGGTCCCGATGAGCCCGCAGCCGATCACCAGCACGGGCCCGTCGAGGGTCCCGCGGTCGCTCATCCGTCCGCCGGCCCGTCGGGCACGGCACGCACGTGGGACAGGTCGCGGCGCAGCGCAGCGGCCCCGTGCAGGTAGACGTGCGTGATGTCGGTCCGTGACAGGTCCGTCTCGACGTGGGCCATCACGCGCACCACCCGCGGCATGCCACCCTCGACATCCATCTCCCGGGTGCACATCAGCGGTACGTCGGTGAAGCCCATCTGCCGGGCGGCGTAGGCGGGATAGTCGGAGTGGATGTCCTCGGTCGCGGTGAACCAGATGCTGATGAGGTCGTCGCTGTCGAGGTGGTTGCAGTCGAGAACCAGCCGGACCAGCTCGGCGACCCGCTCGTGCATGTGGTCGGGCTCGTCGCGCTCGAGCTGCGTGGCTCCGCGCACCGCGCGCACGCTCACCGTGGCCTCCCCGAGGGTTCGTCAGCGTCCAGGCGCAACCATAGACGCCCCCCGCCCGCGGGCCGACGTGATCGTCACCTGATGGGACGACACCGGTGCGCCGGTCACAGGTCGACGGCGTCGAGCAGGGTGCCGAGCTCCTGCACGGTGAGCTCGCGGTACTCCCCCACCCGCAGGGCCCCGAGCCTGACGGGGCCGATCGCGGTGCGGGCGAGCCGCTGCACCGGGTGGTCCACCTGGGCGAGCAGGCGCCGCACGATGTGCTTGCGGCCCTCGTGCAGCACGATCTGCACCATCGCGCGGCGGCCGGACTGGTCCAGGACGCGGAAGCTGTCGACCTGCACCGGCCCGTCGTCGAGCACCACCCCTGCCGCGAGCCGCCGTCCCAGGTCCGGTGGCACCGGGCCGGCGACCTGGGCCACGTAGGTCTTCAGGATGCCGTACGACGGATGCGCCATCCGGTGCCCGAACTCGCCGTCGTTGGTGAGCAGGATCAGCCCCTCGGTGTCGGTGTCCAGCCGCCCGACGTGGAACAGCCGCTCCGAGCGGTCCTGCACGTGCTCGGCCAGGGTGGGACGGCCGTGCGGGTCCGACATCGTGCTCACCACGCCGCGGGGCTTGTTCAGCACCAGGTAGACCTGAGCGGAGGCCGACGGGATGCGCTTGCCGTCGACGCGGATCACCGAGTGCTCCGGGTCGACGCGGGTGCCGAGCCGGGTGACGACCTGGCCGTCGACCTCCACCCGGCCGGCGCTCATCAGCTCCTCACAGGCGCGCCGGCTGGCGATCCCCGAGGCAGCCAGCACCTTCTGCAGGCGCTGACCGGTACCGCCGTCGGTCATGACGAGGCCGGTTCCTCCTCGACCGTCGGCTGCGGCGCGCGCACGGTCTCGCGGTGGTCGTCGAAGTCGTCGTGCACGTCTGCCATGTCCGGCAGCAGGGGGGCGAGGTCAGGCAGCTCGTCCAGGCTGGTCAGGCCCATCCGCTCCAGGAAGTACGACGTGGTGCGGTACAGCACGGCGCCCGTCTCGTCGTCGGCACCGGCCTCCTCCACCAGCCCGCGGGTCACCAGCGTCCGCATCACGCCGTCGACGTTGACACCGCGGATCGCGGAGACGCGCGCGCGGCTCACGGGCTGGCGGTACGACACCACCGCAAGTGTCTCCAGCGCCGCCTGCGTCAGCCGGGCCCGCTGGCCGTCGACCACGAACTTCTCCACCACCGGCGCGAACTCCTCGCGGGTGTAGAACCGCCACCCGCCGCCCACGTCGCGCAGGTCGAAGCCCCGCCCCTGCTCGGCGTACTCGGCAGCCAGGTCGTGCAACGCGTCGCGCACCTCCTGCGGCGGGCGGTCCACCGCCTGGGCGAGCGTCATGTGGTCCAGCGGCGCGTCGGCGACCATCAGCACCGCCTCCAGCGAAGGGCGCAGCGGCGGCGGCGCGGCGCCGCCGCCGTCCGCGGTGTCCGCCGCGTCGTCGGTCATGCGGGCTCCTCGTCTCCTGGTGCTTCGGCCTCGGCCTGGGCGTCGCTCGGGGGCTCGCTCTCGGCCTCGCCGGTCTCCGTGGGGGGCGAGCCGTCGAACTCGTCGCCGACCTCGATGTCACCCTCGTCGGAGCCGGTCCAGCGTACGTGCAGCTCGCCCAGCGGCGACACCTGCTCGAACGCCACGGCGCCCTCCCGGAACAGCTCGAGCAGCGACAGGAACCGCGCGACGGTCGTCAGCGTGTCCGGTGAGTCCGAGGCCAGCGCGCGGAAGGTCGTCGACCGCTGGCGGCGCAGGCGGCTCACGACGAGGGCCGCCTGCTCGCGCACACTCACCCGCGGCGCGTGCAGGTGCGCCAGGCCCAGCGTGGGCTCGGGCTTGGGTGTCAGCGCCTTGGCGGCGAGCGCGGCGAACTCGTCGAGGCCAAGCCCGATGAGCACCTCGGGCAGCAGGCCTGCGTACCGGTCCTCCAGCCCGACCGTGCGGGGGACCTGCCGGGACTCCTGCGCCATCCGCTCGGCCAGCATCGTGGCGACCTGCTTGTACGCGCGGTACTGCAG
>DATABY010000184.1:0-17538 GCA_036259355.1 Nocardioidaceae bacterium | reverse complement strand
AGGAGCACGCCGCGGTCCGGGAGGCCGTGGGTGTCTTCGATGTCAGCCATCTCGGCAAGGCGACGGTCTCCGGGCCGGGCGCCGCGGCGTTCGTCAACGCCTGCCTGACCAACGACCTCGGCAAGATCTCCCCGGGCAAGGCGCAGTACACGCTGTGCTGCGAGGACGGCACCGGTGGCGTCGTGGACGACCTGATCACCTATCTGCGCGGTGACGACGAGGTCTTCCTGATCCCCAACGCGGCCAACACCGGCGAGGTCTGCCGGCGGCTCTCCGAGGCCGCGCCGTCCGGCGTCACGGTGACCAACCAGCACCGCGACTTCGCGATCATCGCGGTCCAGGGCCCCCGCAGCGACGACGTGCTGGACGCGGTCGGGCTGCCGCGGCCGGACAGCTTCATGTCGTTCACCGACGCCGACTTCGGCGGTGACCGGGTCGCGGTCTGCCGCACCGGCTACACCGGCGAGCGCGGGTACGAGCTCGTCGCGCTCAGCGCCGCCGCGGGGGTCGTCTGGGACGCGGTGATGGCGGCGGGCGCCGAGCACGGGATCCTGCCGTGCGGGCTCGGCTCGCGCGACACCCTGCGCACCGAGATGGGGTACTCGCTGCACGGGCAGGACATCTCGCCGCACATCACGCCGGTCATGGGCCGGCTGGTGTGGGCGGTCGGCTGGGACAAGCCGGAGTTCTGGGGGCGTGACGTGCTCACCGCCGAGCGCGCGGCCAAGTCCGGCCCGCTGCTGCGTGGTCTCGCCGCCGCGGGTCGCGGCATCGCGCGGCCGCACATGACCGTGCTCGACAGCGCAGGTGCGGAGGTCGGCGAGGTCACGTCGGGCACGTTCTCGCCGACGCTGCGCAAGGGGATCGCGCTGGCGTTGCTGGACCGGAGGATCCGCGAGGGTGACCAGGTGCGCATCGACGTACGCGGTCGCACGGAGACGTTCGACGTCGTCAAGCCGCCGTTCGTCGAGACGGGGGTCCGCAGCTCCTGACCCGGCGCAGAGCGGGGTTCGGTGGGCTCCGCCGGGGAACGCCGCTACGAAACCGATTCGTTGCGGGGGCCCCCAACACCGGTAGGTCCGTTGCAGCGGACCCTTGCAACGAACGACTCGACCGACGGCTCGGTCAGCCGGCGGCGAGCACGACGAGCGCGATCGACGTCGTGGTCTCGACCAGCGCGCCGAGCGTGTCGCCGGTCATGCCACCGAGGCGACGTCGCAGGTACGCCGTCGTCGCCGCTGCCCATGCGGCCGCCGACCCGGCGGCGAGGAGCAGGGCCGGCCAGCGCAGGTGCGGGTCGAGTACGCCGGTGACGACCAGCGCCAGCGCGGTGACGAGCGCACCGGCGACCAGCTGAACGGGGCCCACCGAGCCGGCGACCGCCGCGCCGAGGCCCTCCGGGCGAGCGGCGGGCACGCCCGACCGGCAGGCGAGCGCGAGCGCGCCCCGCCCGAGCAGCACCCCGGCCAGCACCCCGCCCAAAGCGCCGCGCCCGAGCAGGTCGACGACCGCGGCGACCTGCGCCGCGAACACCGCGACGATCGCGAACACACCGAACGGCCCGATGTCGCTGCGGCGCATGACGGCGAGCGCCTCCTCGGCCGGGCGGCCGCTGCCGAGGCCGTCGGCGGTGTCGGCGAGCCCGTCCCAGTGGATCAGCCGGGTCAGTGCCGCGAGCACACCGATCACGAGCACCGCGACCAGCAGCGGGTCCAACACCGCTCCGGCGACCCACGCCACCAGCACGGCCACCGCACCGAGCGTCGTGCCCACCAGCGGGGCCAGCACCATCGCCCACGCGGCGACACCGCGGTCGACGCGAGAGGGCGGACGCACCGGCAGCACGGTCAGCGTGCCGAACGCCAGCCGCACCGCGTCCCTCACCACGGGCCCCACCGGGGCGCCGGCCGCCGGCCCTGACGGGGCCACAGCGGAGCACTCACAGCGGCAGGACCCGACCGGCCACGCACAGCAGGACCTGCTCCGACTCGGCCGCGACCGTGGCGTTCAGGCGGCCGAGCAGGTCGCGGAACCGACCGCCCGACACGGTGCCCGGTACGACGCCACTGCCCACCTCGTTGGTCACCGCCACCACACGCCGCGGCGTGGCACGCCAGGCCGCCGTCAGCGCGTCGATCTCGGCCGCCACCGCCTTCTCCACGTCGTCGTCGGTGGCGTCGTCCGACCAGGCCCCGAGCCGGTCCAGGACGCCGGCCAGCCACAGCGTCAGGCAGTCCACCAGCAGCGGCGGCCCGGTCTCGTCCAGCAGCGGCAGCAGGTCGAGCGTCTCGACGGTCTGCCAGCCCTCTGGCCGGCGTGCGCGGTGCGCGGCCACGCGCTGCTGCCAGGCCGGGTCGTCGGCCGAGCCGATGCCGGTGGCGACGTAGACGACCTCGGGCTCGGCGAGCAGCATCCGCTCCGCCTCACGCGACTTGCCGGACCGGGCGCCACCGGTGACGAGTGTGCGCCGCGGCGGCGGCGGTCGGCGCTCCGGTGCGCCCGGCCCGACCGTGGTGCCGTCGGCAACGACGCGGGCCCCGTGGGCCCCGAGGCGCCGCTGCAGCTCCGGCGTCGGCGGGTTGTGGTGCGACAGGTGCACCGCCACCACGTCGGTGCCGGCGTCGACGGCGCCGGCACGGCGCAGACCGGCCAGCAGGCGGGGGAACGTCGTCAGGTCGAGATGGTCGGTGCCGTGGCGGGTGTGGTCGCCGAACGTCTCCTCGAGCAGCACCGTGGAGTACGCCGGCCCGTCGGCCACGGCGGAGAGGTCGGCCGCGTCCAGGAGCCCGGTGTCGGTGGCGTAGAGCAGCCGGTCGCCGTCGGGCGCGGTGACGTCGTAGAGCAGCGCGCCGCCGGGAGCCTCGTGCCGGGCCGCGAGCGCGCGCACCCGGTGACCCGCCGCGTCCACCGCGTCGCCGGGGACGAGCGCCGTCAGTCCCACGGGCGAGCCCGGGGCGAGCCAGTCGCGGCACGCGTCGACCACGGCCCGCGGGCCGAGCACCTGCAGCGGCCGGTCGCCGACCCAGCCGCGGTAGAGCAGGAACGCCGGGTCGAAGTGGTCGGGATGGGCGTGCGTCACCAGCACCGCGGCGACGTCGGCGAGCGAGCGGCCGCAGCGCTCGGCCTGGCGCGGCATGTCCGCCCCGCAGTCGAGCAGCAGCACGTCGTCGACCAGCGCGCTGGTCTGGCCGCGCAGGAGGCCGTCGGCGCGTGCCGAGCAGCACGACGCGCAGCGGCAGAACGGGTTCGGCCAGCCGTCGGCGGCCCCGGTGCCCAGCAGCGTGACCCGCATCAGCCTTGCCGCCCCGCGCCAACAACGGGGGCGAACTCGGGCTGGGCGTCGAAGGCGGCCCGGCGGGCGGTGCGGCGCAGCGCGTTGAGGATCGGCCGGCCGGCGAGGACGACCAGCACCGCGGAGAGCAGCCCGCGGGGGACGTCCCAGCCGAGCGAGGTGGTCGCCCAGAACAGCAGGTAGCGGTGCAGGTTCTCGGCCAGCGGGTCGCCGGCGACGAAGCTGACCTCGGGGCCGTAGCTGGCGAACGGCCAGAACCACATGTTCATCAGCAGCCCGAAGGCGATGCCGGAGACGACGCCGTACACCGCCAGCAGCCACACCTCCGCGCGCCCGCGCCAGCCCGGCAGCGACCCGGCGAAGAACCCGGTCCAGGCCGCCGCGAACATCTGGAACGGCAGCCACGGCCCGATCCCGCCGGTCACCAGCCCACCCGCGAACACCACCAGGGCCCCGAGCACGAACCCGAACCCGCGGCCGAACACCCGCCCACCGAGCAGGATCACCACGAAGCTGGGTTCCAGCCCCACGGTGCCCGGTCCCAGTGCGCGCAGCGCCGCGCCGACCGCCGCCAGCATGCCCAGCAGCGCGACCGCCTTGGCGTCGATGCCGCCCTCGGTCAGCTCGGCCAGCACCACCGCGGCGAGCAGCGGCAACAACAGCACGAACAGCCACGGCGCGTCGGCGGAGTGGGAGGTGTCGAGCGCGCTGCCCGGGTCGGTGAACAGCGGCCAGGCGAACGAGGCCAGCCCGACCAGCGACGCGACGGTCAGCGCCAGTGCCGAGCGGGGGTGCAGGCGCACGACGCTCTGCGACCGCGAGAGCGCCCGCGAGGGCGACCGCGGCGTGGTGGCCCGGGCGGGCGCGGTCACGACGCGGTCTCCAGCGCCGTACGCACGTCCTCGACGGTGAGCCACGGGAGCGGCGACAGCACCTTCGCGACCTGCGGCGCGAACGCCGGGGACGCGACCACCACGTCGGCGGCCGGCCCGTCGGCGACCACCTCGCCGTCGCCGAGCACCACGACACGGTGGGCGACCTCGGCCACCAGCTCAACGTCGTGCGTGGCCAGCACGACGCCGTGCCCGGCCGCCGCCAGCTCGCGCAGCACCGAGACCAGCCGTCGCTTGGCGGTGTAGTCGAGCCCCCGGGTGGGTTCGTCGAGCAGCACCAGCGGTGGCCGGGCGGTGAGTACGACGGCCAGCGCGAGCGTCAGCCGCTGCCCCTCCGACAGATCGCGCGGATGCCGGTCCGCCGGTACACCGGGCGCGAGCCGGTCGAACAGCTCGCGGCAGGTCCCGTCAGGCACGCCGGCGTCCTTGTCGGCCATGGCGCACTCCGCGGCGACCGAGTCCGCGTACAGCAGGTCGCCCGGCTCCTGCGGCACCAGCCCCACCACGCGGATCAGGTCCGCCGGCTTGGTCCGCGCCGGGTCGTGGCCACCGACGTCGACGGCGCCGGAGGCGGGCCTCACCAGCCCGACCAGCGCCTTGAGCAGGCTGGACTTGCCGGCGCCGTTGCGGCCCATGAGCGCCATGACCTCGCCGGTGCACAGGCTCAGGTCGATCCCGCGCAGCGCCGGCACCCCCCGGTAGCTGACCACCAGGTCCTTGACCCGGCCGAGCACCTCGTCGAGTGGCGGATTCTGGCTGTGTTGAGGCGCCTCGACCCGACCAGAACGCGCCACTTGGTCCGCCGCGTCACCGGAACGCGCCACCCGAAGACCCTCCAGGCGGTCGCGCAGCCCGCCGGCCCTGCGGCGCGCGTCGCGCACCGACAGCGGCGGGGGAGCCCACCCGGCGACCTTGGCGAGCTCCACCACCGGCGGCGCCAGGTCGGAGACCTCCATCACCTCGGCGGGATCGCCGTCCACGACGCGCGCGCCGCCGCCGGGCAGGTAGACGACCCGGTCGGCGTACTGCAGCACCCGCTCCAGCCGGTGCTCGGCGAGGACGACGGTGAGCCCGAGGTCGTGCACGAGCCGGGTCAGGGCGGCCAGCACCTCTTCGGCGGCCTGCGGGTCGAGCGCGCTGGTGGGCTCGTCCAGCACGAGCACGCGTGGGTGGGTGGTCAGCACCGAGCCGATCGCGACCCGCTGCTGCTGGCCGCCGGAGAGCGTGGCCAGCGGCCGCTCGCGCAGCTCGCTGAGACCCAGCAGGTCCAGCGTCTCCTCGACGCGCTTGCGCATCACGCTGGGGGGCAGCCCCAGCGACTCCATCCCGTACGCCAGCTCGTCCTCGACGACGTCGGTGACGAAGCCGTCCATCGGGTCCTGGCCGACCAGGCCCACGACGTCGGCGAGGTCGCGCGGCCGGTGCGTGCGGGTGTCGCGTCCGTCGACGCGGACCCGGCCCGACAGCAGCCCGCCGGTGAAGTGCGGCACGAGCCCGTTGACGGCCCGCAGCAACGTCGACTTGCCCGACCCGGTCCGGCCGACGACCAGGCACAGCTCGCCCTCGTCGATGCGCAGGTCGACGTTGGCCAGCGTGGGCCGGCTCAAACCCGCGTAGGTGACGCTCACGTCGTCGAACTCGATCATGCGGCCACCTCTTCCTTGTCCGGCTGCGGGGACCGTACGGACGGCCGCACCGACCGCGGCGGTGCCGGTGCCGCCACCGCCGGCAGCAGTCCGACCAGCACCGCGAGCACCGGCAGCCAGGGAACCGGCGGTACGACGAGCGGCCCGGGCAGGTGCAGCACGCCGGGGTCGAGGGCGCCGGTGACGAACAGGCCGGCGGCGGCCACCAGGCCGCTGCCGGCGACGAGCCACTCCGGCAGCGCCCACGGGTCCGGCCGGTACCGGGTGCGCCTCGTCCGGCGGCCGCCGAGTGCGAGTCCGCCGGCGGCGAGCACGGCCCCCAGCAGCAGGCTCGGCATGCCCAGGAGAGGGGAGGCGCTGGCGTCGAGCAGGCCGTAGACGCCGACACAGACACCGAGCAGCCCGCCGAAGGTCAGCACCGCGGTCATGCGCCGGTCGACGCGGCTGCTGTCCGTCGTACGCCCGTAGCCGCGGGAGTCCATCGCGGCGGCCAGCTCGACCGACCGGTCCAGGGCGCCCTCCAGCACCGGCATCACGGTGCGGCTCAGCGCCCGCAGGCCGGTGCCGCTCTGGCCACGGAGCCGGTGGGCGGCGCGGACGCGGGCGGCGTCACTGACCAGCTGCGGGGCGAACGTCAGCGCGACCACGGTCGCGACCCCGACCTCGTACAGCGCCGCGGGGACACAGCGCAGCAGCCGGCGGGCGCTGGCCAGGGCGTTGGCGGCGCCGACCGCGCAGATGATCGTGGCCAGCTGCAGACCCTCGTAGAACGCGCGCAGCACCGCCTCGGCGGTGACCACGCCACCGAGCTTGAGGCCGGCGAAGAACTCCGGCAGCGGCACCTCGGGCAGCGTGAACAGCACGGTGACGCCCTGCGCGCCGCTGGACAGCACCGCCTGCAGCACGATCCGGATCGCAATGATCAGCAGCGCCAGCTTGAGGAACGCGGCGTACGCGTTGCCCCACGGAGCGTCGCTGCGTCTGGCGGCGACCACCAGCCCCGACACCACCAGCACCAGGGCGAGGATCACCGGGTTGGTGGTGCGGCTGGCGGCGGCGGCCAGCCCGATCGCCCACAGCCACCACGCCCCCGGATGCAGGCCCCGGGAGTACGACGGCAGGTGGACCGGGCGCACGGCAGCCGCCGGGCCTCAGGCGCGCCGGCGGGCCAGCACGACCGCGCCGCCGCCCAGCACGAGCACGAGCGCACCGACGCCCACCAGCGGCCAGGGCACGCTGCTCTCGGCGGACTGCTGGTCGGCCTCCCCGGGGAGTGTGAGGTCGACCGGCTCCTCGGTGGCCGGGACATTGGCGTTCTTGACCTCCGGGGCGCACTCGGAGGACGGGTAGCCGTCGATCGCGCACATCAGGCCGCCCTCGATCCGTAGCGGCTTGACCGACTCCAGGGCCTGCTGCGCGGTGGCGTCCGCCGGCACGGCCGCGCAGGCGGCCTCCGCCGGCGGCGGGGTGTCCCCGGCGGCGGCGTCCTGCGGCGTGCCGTAGTCGATCACGAGCCCGATGCGCTTCTGGCCCTGCGCCGCCTCGGTGTCCGCGCAGATGTCCTCGAACGTCGGCACGGCCCGCGGCGGACGGTCGAACTCGGTGGCGGTGGTGGTCGCGTAGCGGAAGCCCTCCACGTCACCGTCCTCGGGGGTGACGCTGTCCGCGCCCTTGTCCGACGTGACCCACTTGCCGTTGGTCAGGTGGTAGTACGCCCAGAACTTGAAGCCGGGTTCGGCGTGGGCGGGGCCGGCCAGGGCCAGGACGCCGGCGAGGGCGACCAGCGTGGTCACGACGACCGCGATGAGGCGGGCGATGAGCGCCATGGGTGTGAGTCCTTCGTGGTGCACGGTTCCGAGACCGAACCGGACCTCACTCCCGGCCGCGCGGTGGTACGTGCTGCCAGAGGATCGACCCGGCTCCGCCCCGCAGACCTCGACGGTTATCTGGAGCCGCGGCCACTCGCAGGTGCTCCGGCTCGCCGCCCGGGTGTGTTGCGGTGGGCGGCCTACGGTTGCGGGTCAGCGCCGGATTTCGACCGGCTTCCCCTGCGCGTGGCATCGTTGCTGCGGATGACCGTATCACTGAGAGGAACACGCTGATGGCCTGGACGTGGCGCTTCGAGGATGCCTCCGGCGCGGAGGTCTCCGTGGGGGAGTACGACGACCAGGAGTTCCCGGCGCAGGGGGACGCGGAGAGCTGGCTCGGGGAGGTCTGGCGCGACCTGGCCGACGCCGGGGCGGACGCCGTACGCCTCTACGAGGACGGGCGCGAGGTCTACGGACCGATGTCGCTGCACGCCTGACGCGTGCGCCACGATTGACGCCTCACCGCAAACCTCGCTGGTGAGGCGTCAGGGTCTGTACGCCGTACCGGCGCGGTTCAGGAGAAGTTGCGGCGCTTCGGTGACCGGGTCTGGCCGGGGTCACGCTCGACCATGGGATCGAGCACCTCGTCGATCCGCTTCAGCAGCTCGGCGTCGAGGCGCACGCCGGCGGCCTTGACGTTCTCGGTGACTTGCTCGGGGCGGGAGGCTCCGATGATGGCGGCCGAGACGTTGGCGTTCTGCAGCACCCAGGCGACCGCGAGCTGCGCCAGCGACAGCCCGGCCTCGTCGGCCAGCGGCTGGAGCTGCTGCACCCGCGTCAGCACGTCGTCGTTGAGGAACCGGGTGATGAAGTCGGCGCCGCCCTTCTCGTCGGTGGCGCGCGAACCCGGCGGCGGCTCCGCGCCCGGCGCGTACTTGCCGGTGAGCACGCCCTGGGCGATCGGGGACCACACGATCTGGCCGATCCCGAGCTCCTGCGAGGTGGGGACCACCTCGGCCTCGATCACCCGCCACAGCATGTTGTACTGCGGCTGGTTGGAGACGAACGGGATCTTGAGCTCCCGGGCCAGCCGGTGCCCGTCCCGGATCTGCTGCGCCGTCCACTCCGACACGCCGATGTAGTGCGCCTTGCCCTGCCGGACCACGTCGGCGAACGCCTCCATGGTCTCCTCGAGCGGCGTCTCGTGGTCGAAGCGGTGCGCCTGGTACAGGTCGATGTGGTCGGTCTTGAGCCGCCGCAGCGAGCCGTTGATCGACTCGTGGATGTGCTTGCGCGACAGGCCGTGGTCGTTGGGGCCACCCGGTCCGGTGGGAAAGTAGACCTTGGTGAAGATCTCCAGCGACTCGCGACGCTGACCCTCCAGCGCGCGCCCGAGCACCTCCTCGGCAGCGGTGTTGGCGTACACGTCGGCGGTGTCGAACGTGGTGATGCCCTCCTCCAGGGCCTGGCGGACACAGGCCTTCGCCTGGTCCTCCTCCACCTGCGAGCCGTGCGTGAGCCAGTTGCCGTACGCGATCTCGGAAATCTTCAGACCGCTCGAACCCAGGTTGCGGAACTCCATGCCCCGACCCTACGCAGCCGACAACCCTTGCCTCCGCCGGGGTGAGCGCTATCGCGCAGCCAGCCGCGGCGGACGTCAGCCACCTAGTAGCGGGTCGGCAGCTGGGCGCCGGGCTTGACCTGCGGTTTGGGCATCCGCAGGAAGCGCAGCTGCGTGCTGCGCAGCAGGCCGTAGAACTTCGCGCCCTTGGTGGAGGTGTCGGGGAAGCGCTGCTTCAGCGCCCGTCCGAGCCGCCACTGGAGTAGGACCGTGTCCATCGTGGTGAGCACGATCATCAGCAGCCAGAGCGTGGCGGTGGCCGACCGCGCCCACACCATGCTCTCGCCGAGGAAGCTGAGCAGCAGGATCAGCACCAGCAGCGGCAGCAGGAACTCGCCGGCGCCCCGGCGCGCGTCGATGAAGTCGCGGACGAAGCGGCGCACCGGCCCCCGGTCGCGAGCCGGCAGGTACTGGTCGTCGCCGCTCTTCATCCCCTTCATCCGCTTCTCACGCTCCGCGCGCATCCGCTCACGCTGCAGAGCCGACGCCTCCCTGCGGCTGCGGGGAGCCGTCATCCGCTGCTTGCGCGCCTTCTCGGCCTCGCTGCGCTTCGGCGTCGGGCGTCCCTTGGCGCCGGGCCGGAGGGCCGCCTGCTCGACGGTTTCGGGCTCGCTCTTCTTCGCCGTACGACGACCAAACACAGATGTTGCCTCACTGCATGACGCTGCGACCGGGACGGTCCAGCGTACCCGCGGGGACTGGTCGCACCGTGCCCGAGGCCGACGTAAGGTTGACGTGACCTCCGCGCAGCGGCCGGGAACACGAAAAGGGGGCGTCGCTCCGAAATGAGCATCATGAAGCGGATGGGCTTGATCTTCCGGTCCAAGGCCACCAAGGCACTCGACCGCGCCGAGGACCCGCGAGAGACGCTCGACTACAGCTACCAGAAGCAGCTCGAGCTGCTGCAGAAGGTACGCCGTGGCGTCGCGGACGTGGCGACGAGCCGCAAGCGCCTCGAGCTCCAGCTCAACCAGCTCACCCAGCAGCAGCAGAAGCTGCACGACCAGGCGCAGAAGGCGCTGTCGATGGGCCGCGAGGACCTCGCCCGTGAGGCGCTCACCCGCCGCTCGGGGCTGCAGCAGCAGGTCGACTCCCTGCAGCAGCAGCACGCCCAGCTCCAGGGCGAGGAGGAGAAGCTGACGCTGGCCTCGCAGCGGCTGCAGGCCAAGGTCGAGTCGTTCCGCACGCAGAAGGAGTCGATGAAGGCCACCTACACCGCGGCGGAGGCGCAGACCAAGATCGGCGAGGCGTTCTCCGGCATCTCCGAGGAGATGGGCGACGTCGGCTACGCCATGCAGCGCGCGCAGGACAAGACCGCGCAGATGCAGGCTCGCTCCGGCGCGATCGACGAGCTGATGGCCTCCGGCGCGCTCGAGGACGTCAGCACACCCGGCGGCCAGGACGACATCAGCCGCGAGCTCGACGCGATGTCGTCGACGTCCGACGTCGAGCTGGAGCTGGCGAAGATGAAGGGCGAGGTCGGCGGCTCGGAGCCGCCGAAGCAGATCGACGCGGGCGCCGACCCCTCCGCCGCCGGGGCCGGCGAGCAGGCCGAGAAGCGCGAGGGGGAGCAGGCATGATCGTCCGGATCCTGGGGGAGGGCCAGTGGCGGCTGGACGGCGGTCAGGTCGACGGGCTGAACGAGCTCGACGACAAGGTCGAGCACGCGGTCGACGCGGGTGACGAGGCGACGTTCCGCGCGGCGCTGGAGGAGCTGCTGGCGGCGGTCCGGCGGGCCGGCAGCCAGGTCGGCCTCGAGGAGCTGGTCGACTCCGACCTCATCCTGCCTCCGGGCGACGCCTCCCTCGACGAGGTGAAGGACCTGCTCAGCGACGAGGGCCTCATCCCGGGCTGACGTCCCCGCCTTTCGGTGCGGGGGTCCCCAGCACCGATAGGTCCGTTGCAGGGGACCCCCGCGCCGATCCGGGCCGGGAACAAAACGGGGGCAGGAAGCGTCGTATCGAGTAGCA
The DNA here is from genome assembly GCA_036259355.1 of Nocardioidaceae bacterium. Lineage (GTDB taxonomy): Bacteria > Actinomycetota > Actinomycetes > Propionibacteriales > Nocardioidaceae > JALZDI01. The sequence continues at coordinate 6,308 of DATABY010000184.1, read as the reverse complement.
GTTCTACAGAAGGGTGCGGACCACGTCGATGGCGAGCTCGAGATTCATCAAGGACCGGGGCCTGACCTCTCGGATGACCCTGGTCATGGCACTGATCGCGGTGCTGTACCTCGCGTTCATGGCGCTGCTGATCAGCCAGGGGTTCGGCACCGGCTTCATCATCGTCCTTGCGGCCGCGATGGCGGTCGGGCAGTGGTACTTCTCCGACAAGGTGGCGCTGGCCGCGATGCGTGCCCGCCAGGTGACACCGCAACAGGCGCCGGAGCTGCACGGCATGGTCGACCGGCTCGTCGCGATGGCGGACATGCCCAAGCCACGGGTCTACATCACCGACATGGACATGCCCAACGCGTTCGCCACCGGCCGGTCGCCGAAGCACTCGGCGGTCTGCGTGACCACCGGCATCATGCGCCGGCTGACCGCCGAGGAGCTCGAGGGCGTGCTCGCGCACGAGCTGTCGCACGTCGCGCACCGAGACGTCGCCGTGATGACCGTCGCGTCGTTCCTGGGCGTGGTCGCCGGCCTGATCACCCGCTGGGGGCTGTTCTTCGGGGGTGGCGGGCGCGGCAACAACAACGGCGGCGCGCTGCCGTTCCTGGTGATCTGGCTGGCCAGCATGGTGGTCGCCGCGATCGGCTACCTGCTGACCCGGGTGCTGTCGCGCTACCGCGAGCTGTGCGCCGACCGGTCGGGCGCCTTCCTGACCGGCAAGCCGTCGGCGCTGGCCTCCGCGCTGACGAAGATCTCCGGCGACATCGCCCGGATCCCGACCCGCGACCTGCGTCAGGCCGAGACGATGAACGCGTTCTTCATCGCCCCGGCGATCAAGGGCAAGAGCCTCAACTCGCTGCTGGCCTCGCACCCGCCGCTCGAGCAGCGGCTCGACCAGCTGGCGAAGGTCTCCGCACAGCTCGGTCGGCCCATGTGATGGGCTGACCGCATGGGCTTCATGGACGCGCTTCTCGGCCGGCGCAAGCAGGCCAAGCCGAACCTCGACCAGCTCTTCGCCGTCCCGTCGGCCGCGGTCACCCTGCAGGTCTCCGGCGGTTTCAAGCCCACCGGCGTCGGGTCCGTGTGCTACCGCGCCAACGAGGGTGCGGCGTTCGCGACCATGCAGGACGACGTGCAGCGGCTGCTCGACGCCGACGACGGCCCGGCCGTGGAGCGGGTTACCGACAGCTTCGGGTTCACCTGGCTGGTGTGCCGGCAGCAGCCGGACGACCTGTCCGACCTGGTCACCGAGCTGCACGCGGTCAACCGCGCGCTGGAGGAGGCCGGTTTCGGCGGCTCGCTGCTGTGCTCGCTGGTGGCGTTCGAGAACCCCGACGGGCGCCGGCTCGGGCTGGTCTACCTGTACAAGCAGGGGACGTTCTACCCCTTCGCACCGGCCGCCGGGGGTAGGGAGCAGCGCGACAACGCGCTCGAGCTGCAAATGCGCGGGCTGCTGGCCAACGACCTCACGGTCGAGCCCGACCTGTCCCGCTGGATGGCCATCTGGGGCGCCCCGGGCCTCTGACCGGGTCGGGAGGCCGCCGACGTCCGCCGGTCGGGGCGCTCTGGCGCACCAGGCGGCGGGCGCTGCTCGCTCACTCGGCCCAGGGTGCGTACCGGCGGTACTGCGTGAGGTCGCCCGCGGAGACCAGCCGCAGGCCGTCCAGGGGTACGCCGGTCGTCTGCACCTGGATCTCGTACCCGCGCCAGATGCCACGGGCGATCCTGGGCGCACGGGCCGGGTCGTCCTCGGCGGACGTGTCCAGGACGACCTCCATCGACAGCGGCTCACCCTCGACCAGCACCTGACAACCGCCGACCGGCTCCAGCTCCTCGTCGGGTTCCTCGACCTCGCCGGTGCTGACCCGCACCCGCGGGCCGCGCGGTGCCTGCGGGTCGCCGGAGCCGACCTGCACCGAGGTCAGCCGCAGGGCCGGGTCGGCCACCGTCCCGTGACCACCCCACCAGTGGGGTTCCGGCTCGACGGCGCGCAGCGCCGGGATCGTGCAGTGCGGCAGCAACCGGGCCACCTCGGCGTCATGCTCGCGCAGCAGCCGGGGGATGCGCCCCCGGCGCCCCCGGCGCAGCCGCCGCGGCGTACCGGCGGCAAACCAGCGTTCGCGCCACCAAGCCAGCAGCCCTCGTGCCATGCCCGCCTCAGGCCCTGGCGGTCTCGGCGGGCAGGTCGAGCATCCGCTGCAGGGCGACCTTGGCCTCCCGCTCGGTGTCGGCGTCCACGCTGATGCGGTTGACGACCCGGCCCTCGACGAGGTTCTCCAGCGCCCAGACCAGGTGCGGCAGGTCGATGCGGTTCATCGTCGAGCAGAAGCACACCGTCTTGTCCAGGAACGCGACTCGCTTGTCGGGGTGCCGCGCGGCCAGCCGCTGCACGAGGTTGAGCTCGGTGCCCACCGCCCACGCCGAGCCGGCGGGTGCGGCGTCGATCGTCTTGATGATGAACTCCGTCGACCCGACCAGGTCGGCCTTCGTCACCACCTCGTGCCGGCACTCGGGGTGCACCAGCACCTGCACGTCGGGCATCCGGGCTCGCACGTCGTCGACGCACTCGGCGGAGAACCGGCCGTGCACCGAGCAGTGCCCGCGCCACAGGATCATCTTCGCCGCCCGCAGCTGCGCCGGCGTCAGCCCGCCGCCGGGCCGGTGCGGGTCGTAGACCACGCAGTCGTCGAGCGACAGCCCCATCTCCAGCACCGCGGTGTTGCGGCCGAGGTGCTGGTCGGGCAGGAACAGCACCTTCTCGCCCCGCCCGAACGCCCAGGTCAGCGCCCGGCGGGCGTTGGACGACGTGCACACCGCACCGCCGTTGCGGCCGCAGAACGCCTTGATGTCGGCGGAGGAGTTCATGTACGTCACCGGCACGGTCACGTCGGCGACCCCGGCGTCGGTGAGGACGTCCCAGGCGTCCTGCACCTGCGGCAGGCGTGCCATGTCGGCCATGGAGCAGCCCGCCGCGAGGTCGGGCAGGATCACTTGCTGGTCGGGGGAGGTGAGGATGTCGGCGGACTCGGCCATGAAGTGCACCCCGCAGAAGACGACGTACGGCGCGTCGGGGCGCGCGGCCGCCTCACGGGCCAGCTTGAACGAGTCGCCGGTGACGTCGGCGAACGCGATGACCTCGTCGCGCTGGTAGTGGTGGCCGAGCACGAACAGCCGGTCGCCGAGCGCCGCCTTGGCCGCCCGGGCGCGCTCCACCAGGCCCGGGTCGGACGCCGCCGGAAGCTCGCCGGAGCACTGCACGCCGCGCTCGGCCTCGGGGTCGGCGCCGCGGCCGAGCAGCAGCAGCGGCAGGTCTGTTGTCGTCATGACAACATCCTAACCGGTTGACCGGGCCTCACGGCTCCCGCGAGGGATTGTCGCGGGGTGCCCCCGCGCCAGTCCTATCGGAGGAGGGGTCCCCAGCGCCAACGGCGCCCGGAGCGAGCCAACGGGATCTAGAGAAAGTGCCCGGAGGGCAGGTAGGGCATCGGCGGCTTCATGTGCCGCAGCGCGACGTACCCGTTGTTGTGGAGCTGCAGCCCCGCGGCCAGCCCCACGTCGACCGCCCATTCCTGCTCACCGGTCAGATGGTCGACACGTGGGCCCGGGCCCTGCTCGGCCGAGGCCAGCGCCTCCCAGAGCAGCATCTGGGCGGTACGCCGGTTCGACGCCGCGAGCAGGTAGGCGCCGCCCCCGCGCCCGACGTAGCAGTACCCCGAGCCCTTCGCCCGGTCCACGACCACCAGGCGCAGCTGGCGCACCAGCACCTCGTGGTCGACACCGTGCGCTGCCCCGCGGGTCAGCCGGTCGAGTGAGTCGAGCAGGTCGATGTCGGCGGCGGTGCCCTCCCGCAGGTGCTCCACCACCGGGAGCGCGGACCGGTCGACCCGGCCCCAGAGCGTCATCGCCGGGTGCAGGGTGAACCCGGCGAGCCGGTAGCGCCGCGCCGCCCGCGGGTCCGACGAGGAGCAGATGAGACCGCGCAGGCAGCCCTCGCTGTACTTCAGCGACGCCTCCAGGACCGCCCGTCCGGCGCCGGCGCCCTGCCCGCGCGGGTGGACGGCGTACGACGACAGGCCCCACAGCCCTTCGCGCCGCAACGAGACCGACACGCCGAGGAGGCCGGCGTCGTCCTCCGCGACCCAGCAGCCGGGACCGTCGTGCTCGAGCAGGTGCAGGGCCCGCTCTCGCCACAGCTGCGCGCGCTCGGGTGGCCGCCGCTGCGGTCTGGGGAAGCCGGCGGTGGCGGTGCGGGCGTCGAGCTGGTAGAACGCCTCGTCGGTGAGCCGCTCCGCGTCCTCGACGTCGTGGGCTCTCATCGGTCTCACCAGCACCCGGCCACGCTAGCGGCCCGGGAGCGGTCACCGGCGGTGCTCGGGGCGTGCGGGCAGCGGGTCAGCGGATCGCGAGCACGACCAGCAGCACGACGACGACCGCGGCCACGATCAGGACCGGGACCAGCATGAGCGGGTTGCCGAGGAACCCCCCACGTCGGTCCGGCGGGGCGTACGGCGCCGAGGCATCGTCGCCCCGGGGCGACGCATCGCGCGTGCGTCCGACCTTGTCCCGCCACTGCTTCATGCCCACGGGCGCTGCCGTGCCCACTGCTCGGGGTCGCCAAACGACCGCCACCGGCCCGTCTGGTGCCGCGGGCTGCGAGGATGCCGACATGCGCGTGCTGATTGCCCCCGACAAGTTCGCCGGCACGTTGAGCGCCGTCGAGGCGGCCGCGGCGATCGCCGAGGGGTGGCGGCGGCGGGCCCCCGGCGACGAGGTCGTGCAGGTGCCGATGGCCGACGGAGGGCCCGGGTTCTGCGACGTGCTGCACGCCGGTCTCGGCGGGGACCTGCTCGCGGTGACCGTCACCGGTCCGTACGGCGCACCGCTGCCGGCGACCGTGCTGCTCGTCGGCGACACGGCCTACGTCGAGTCCGCACAGGCCTGCGGCCTGCACCTGACCCCACAGGCCGAGCGCGACCCCGAGCGCGCCACCTCGCACGGCGTCGGCGAGCTGCTGGCCGCCGCGGTCGACGCGGGCGCCCGCCGGGTCGTCGTCGGGCTGGGCGGCAGCGCCACCAACGACGGCGGTGCCGGGATGCTGGCGGCGCTGGGCGCCACCGCCGACGCGCCGCTGACCGAGGGACCCGGCGGCCTCGACGGCGTGACGCGGGTGGACCTTGCCGCTGTCCGGGCGCGGATGGAGGGGGTCGAGCTGGTCGCGGCCAGCGACGTGGACAACCCGCTGCTGGGGCTGACCGGCGCCACCAACGTCTACGGCCCGCAGAAGGGCGTGCGCGAGGAGCGCAAGCAGGCGCTGGACGCGGCGCTGGAGGCCCTGGCGGAGGCCACCGACCGCAGGACCGCCAACACCAAGGGCGCCGGCGCCGCCGGGGGACTGGGCTTCGGCCTGCTGCTGCTGGGGGCGACCCGCACCCCCGGAGTGGACCTGGTGGCCGACGCCGTGGACCTGGCCGGGCACGCGGCCGCCGTCGACCTGGTCGTCACCGGGGAGGGGGCGTTCGACTTCCAGTCCCGCTCGGGGAAGGTGGCCTACGGCGTGGCGAACGTCGCCGGGCGCGCGCTGCGGCCCTGCATCGCGGTGGCCGGACAGGTGCTCGTGGGGTCCCGGGAGATGCGTGCGATGGGCGTGGAGTCGGCGTACTCGGTGGTCGACCTGGTCGGGGAGGAGGCGGCCTTCGGCCGGCCGCGGGAGAGTCTGGCCCGGCTCGCCGAGCGGGTAGCGCGCACCTGGTCCGCCGACCGCTGACCCGCTCCGACGGCGGGCGTGTCGTGCGCTGCGCGTGAGCCGGCCGCGCCGAACGCGTACGATGGGGAATGAACTCGGCGCGGTGCCGTGTTGAGCGACACAGCAACTGCCGACGCACGCTCAGACTTGGGAGACACGCAATGACGGTTCAGGGCGAAGCCCAGACTCAGGCCGGCGTCCAGCTGACCGACGCCGCCGCCAACAAGGTCAAGAGCCTCCTGGAGCAGGAGGGCCGTGATGACCTGCGGCTGCGCATCGCCGTACAGCCGGGTGGCTGCTCGGGCCTGCGCTACCAGCTGTTCTTCGACGAGCGCGACCTCGACGGTGACGTGGTCTCCGACTTCGGCGGTGTCTCCCTGGTCGTCGACCGGATGAGCGTCCCGTATCTCAACGGCGCGTCGATCGACTTCGTCGACACCATCGAGAAGCAGGGCTTCACGATCGACAACCCCACGGCCACCGGCTCCTGCGCCTGCGGAGACTCCTTCCACTGAGTCGGAGCCCCGACGCGGCCGACCGCAGACCGACAGCAGCGCCCCCGACCGACGGTCGG
>DATABY010000183.1:0-43063 GCA_036259355.1 Nocardioidaceae bacterium | reverse complement strand
CGAGGACGCCACCGGCGCCGACCGGGTGGTCCAGGACGACACCCCCGTCAAGTATGCCTTCAGCACGGCCGCCGAGCTGCTGGACCAGTGCACGCGAAACGGCCTCACGGTCAGCGAGGTGATGCTGGCCAACGAGCAGGCTTGGCGCACCGAGGAAGAGACTCGAGCCGGTCTGTTGCACCTCTGGTCGGTGATGCAAGCCTGTGTCCAACGAGGCTGTTCCACCCCCGGTGTGCTGCCGGGCGGCCTGCAGGTGCCCCGGCGGGCGCCGTCGTTGTACGAGGACCTTCGACAGGAGACCGGTGACCCACTGCAGGTCTTGGACTGGGTGAACCTCTTCGCACTCGCGGTCAACGAGGAGAACGCGGCAGGAGGGCGAGTGGTCACCGCACCGACCAACGGGGCCGCAGGGATCCTCCCCGCCGTCCTGCACTACTACGCACGGTTCGTCGCAGGTGCGGACGACGACGGCGTGGTGCGCTTCCTGCTCACGGCTGCCGCCATCGGCATCCTCTTCAAGAAGAACGCCTCCATCTCCGGCGCGGAGGTGGGCTGCCAGGGCGAGGTAGGCTCCGCCTGCTCCATGGCCGCCGGAGCACTGTGCGAGGTGCTCGGCGGCAGCCCCGCCCAGGTGGAGAACGCCGCCGAGGTCGGCATCGAGCACAACCTGGGTTTGACCTGTGACCCGGTCGGCGGCCTGGTACAGATCCCGTGCATCGAACGCAACGCGCTGGCATCGGTGAAGGCCATCAACGCCGCCCGACTGGCCCGCAACGGAGACGGCAGCCACAAGGTCAGCCTCGACAAGGCCATCAAGACCATGCGCGACACCGGGCGTGACATGAAGACCAAATACAAGGAGACCGCCCGCGGTGGTCTCGCCGTCAACCTGATCGAGTGCTGACCGGCGATGACTGAGCACCGGTCCCCGGAGCAGGGCGAACCCGCACTTCGCGTGCGGTCGGCCAAGACCCACGCGGCCGGAGTGCGGGGGGTCGCCGTGGCGATGCACCGCGCGCTGACCCAGATGGGCACCGGACGTAGCGCCACGACGCTGAAGCGGCTGAACCAAGCCGACGGCTTCGACTGCATGGGCTGCGCATGGCCGGACCCGGACCCGGAACACCGGCACGGCGCCGAGTTCTGCGAGAACGGCGCCAAGGCCGTCGCGGAGGAGGCGACGAGCCGCCGGATCAGCTCCGAGTTCTTCGCACGCCACAGCATCACCTGGCTGGGCCAGCAGTCCGAACGGTGGCTGGGCCAGCAGGGCAGGCTCACCCACCCCATGGTGAAGCGGCCGGGTTCGACACACTACGAGCCGATCTCCTGGGACGGGGCCTACGAGCTCACCGCCGGCCACCTCAACGACCTGCGGTCGCCCGACGAGGCGGTGTTCTACACCTCCGGAAGGGCCTCGAACGAGGCTGCCTTCACCTACCAGCTGTTCGCACGCGCGTACGGGACGAACAACCTTCCGGACTGCTCCAACATGTGCCACGAGTCCACCAGCGTGGCGCTGGCCGAGTCCATCGGCATCGGCAAGGGAACGGTCAGCCTGGCGGACATCTACGCCGCGAAGCTGATCGTGCTCGTAGGCCAGAACCCTGGGACCAACCATCCCCGGATGCTCTCGGCCCTCGAGGCAGCCAAGCGCAAGGGCGCACGGATCATCAGTGTGAACCCGCTGCGAGAGGCGGGATCGACCAACTTCCGCAACCCCCAGAGCGCGCGCGGTGTGCTCGGCGGTGGCACCGACATCGCCGATCTGCATCTGCCGATCCGGCCCAACGGCGACCTCGCCCTGTTCCAGGCAATCGGTGCTCTGCTGGTCGAGTGGGACATGCTTGACCACCGCTTCCTGGCAAGCCACACGGCCGGCTTCGACGACTGGCGGGCCCACGTTGTCCGCATCCACTGGCCTCGGGTGCTTCGAGTGACGGGCCTGTCCTACGAGCAGATCGCCACGGCCGCGCGGATGGTCGCCGACTCCGAGGCCACCATCTACTGCTGGGCGATGGGGCTGACCCAGCACCGCAACGCCGTCGCCACGATTCGTGAGGTGGTCAACGTCGCCCTGGCCCGGGGGGACATCGGCAGGCCGGGTGCGGGGCTGTGTCCGGTGAGAGGTCACTCGAACGTGCAGGGCGACCGCACGATGGGCATCTGGGAGAAGCCTCCGCCGGAGTTCCTCGGCGCCCTGGGAGGAGAGTTCGGCTTCCACCCCCCGCGCGAGCACGGCCTGGACACCGTAGAGTCCATCCGAGCCTTCCGGGACGGCCGCGCCAAGGTCTTCTTCGCGCTGGGAGGCAACTTCGTCCAGGCGGCTCCAGACACCGCGGCGACCGGCGCCGCGTTGCGGAACGCGAGGCTGACGGTACAAGTGTCGACGAAGCTGAACCGCTCACACCTGGTGACCGGCGACACTGCTTTGATACTCCCCACCCTGGGGCGCACCGAACAGGACATGCAGGCGAGTGGACCACAGATCGTCACGGTGGAGGACTCGATGTCGGCAGTGCACGCGTCGCAAGGGCCGCTGGCTCCCGCGAGCGAGCACCTGCGCTCTGAGGTGGCCATCGTGGCCGAGACCGCGGCCGCGACCCTGCAGGGCCGGCACGGCATCGACTGGCACGGCATGCGCGACGACTACGACCGCATCCGTGCGCACATCTCTCGGGTCGTGCCGGGATTCGACGGCTACAACACCCGGGTCCGTGAGCCGGGCGGGTTCACGCTGCCGCACCCCGTGCGTGACGCTCGGAGCTTCCCCACCCCCTCCGGCCGCGCGGTTCTCGCCCCTGCCCACATCGAAGAGCTCCACGTCCCGCCCCGGCACCTGGTGCTGCAGACGCTGCGCAGCCACGATCAGTTCAACACCACGATCTACGGGCTCAGCGACCGGTACCGCGGGGTCGAGGGCGGACGCCGCGTCGTCTTCATCAACCCTGCGGACATCGTCGACCTCGGTTTCACATCCGGCGACCTGGTCGATCTCGTCACCCGCTGGGAGGGTGACGACACGGAGCGACGCGTGCGAAGCTTCCGCCTCGTGCCGTACGACACCCCCCGCGGCTCAGCCGCGGCCTACTACCCCGAGACCAACCCGCTGGTGCCGCTGGACTCCACCGCGACCGGCAGCAACACCCCGACCTCCAAGTCGGTCGTCGTGACCCTGCAGCGGTCGAACCTGCGTGATGGTGATGGAGGTGTCGTCGCGTGAGCGTGCCACAGACGGCCCTACGAGCGCCTGACCCGCCGCGGTGCCTGGTCATGGGCGTGGTCAACGTGACCCCCGACTCCTTCTCCGACGGTGGACGATGGTTCAGGCCGGCCGCCGCGATCGAGCACGCTCATCGACTGATCGCGGAAGGCGCTGACATCATCGACGTCGGCGGGGAGTCCACCCGCCCAGGAGCAACGCGCACCTCGTTCGAGGAGGAGATGCGGCGAGTCCTTCCCGTCGTGCGTTCCCTCGCTGGTTCCGGCGCCGTGGTGTCCATCGACACCATGAGATCCGCGGTGGCGGACCTAGCCATCCAAGCAGGAGCCAGCATGGTCAACGACGTCTCTGGCGGTCAAGCCGACGCCGGCATGTTCCGCGTCGTTGCTGACGCACAGGTGCCGTACGTGCTGATGCATTGGCGCGGCCACAGCGACGTCATGCAATCTCGCGCAGCCTACGGGTGCGTGGTCAGCGACGTCAGGGTAGAGCTGCAGCGTCAGACCGACGCGGCGCTGGCCGCAGGAATCCGGCCCGAGCAACTGATCGTCGACCCCGGTCTGGGGTTCGCCAAGGATGGCTCCCAGTGCTGGACACTGCTCAACCGCCTGGATGAGCTGCATCGCCTGGGTTACCCGGTGCTCGTGGGTGCGTCCAGGAAGCGTTTCCTGGGCGAGGTGCTCGCAGCGCAGGAGGGACCGGACGCTGCGGTCGAGCCTCGCGACGACGCCACGGCCGCGGTGTCTGCCCTCGCAGCGGCCGGCGGCGCCTGGTGCGTACGCGTGCACGCGGTCAAGGCCTCGGCGGCTGCCGTCAGGGTCGGGGCTCGGTGGCGGGCTCCCGGTTCTCGTTCCCACGATTGCGCGGTCGCCGCCCGCGGCCGACGACAGCACCCCTCAACGCATGCAAGCGGCATGTGACGAAACGAGAAAAGGTGGTGAGGGCGTTTCGGCGCCGAGACATGACACACACGAACGGCACGAGCCCGACACCAGAGGTCGAGCAATCCCCAGAGTTGGCGCCGCATCCAGAGGACGAACGCGACCGCGAGACGTCCTGCCATGCGATGCTCGAGGCGCTGTCGACACCTGAGCCCTCCACGCATGACCAGGACCACAGCAAGTTCGGCCTGGACAAGGTCGTGTTCGGCATCGCCGCTGTCATCGCCCTGGCCTTCGTGGCGTGGGGCATCCTCGACACCGCGAGCCTGTCCGCGACCTCGACCGGCGTGCTGGGCTGGGTCATGACGAACACCGGTTGGTTGTTCGTGCTCACAGCCTCGCTGTTCGTCGTGTTCGTGCTGTGGCTGGCGGCCAGCCGGTACGGCAAGGTGCCGCTCGGTCACGACGACGAGCGCCCGGAGTTCCGGACGATCTCCTGGATCGCGATGATGTTCAGCGCCGGCATGGGCATCGGCCTGATGTTCTTCGGCGTCGCCGAGCCCCTGTTCCACTTCGCGGCCCCGCCACCGGGGACGGCGGACCCGGAGACCACCGAGGCGATGCGCACCGCGATGGCCACCACGCTGTTCCACTGGACGCTGCACCCGTGGGCCATCTACGCGGTCGTCGGCATCGCCATCGCCTACGGCACCTTCCGCCGCGGACGCTCCCAGCTCATCTCTGCCGCCTTCGGCCCGCTGCTCGGCAAGCGCACCGAGGGCCCGCTGGGCCGGTTCATCGACATCCTCGCGATCTTCGCGACCCTGTTCGGGTCGGCCACCTCACTCGGCCTCGGCGCGCTGCAGATCGGCGGGGGCATCGAGTTCGCCGGCTGGATGGGTGCCGTCACCACGCCGCTGCTGGTCGGCATCATCGCCGTGCTCACCGTCTGCTTCATCGCCTCGGCGGTGTCTGGTGTCGCTAGGGGCATCCAGTGGCTGTCCAACATCAACATGGTGCTGGCAGCGATGCTGGCCGTGTTCGTGTTCGTGATCGGCCCGACGATCTTCATCCTCAACCTGGTGCCCACGGCCGTGGGCGAGTACGTCCGCGAGCTGCCCGAGCTCGCCTCGCGCACCGAGGCCGTCGGCGGCACCGCGATGGCCGACTGGCTGTCGGCCTGGACGGTGTTCTACTGGGCCTGGTGGATCTCCTGGACGCCCTTCGTCGGCATGTTCATCGCGCGCATCAGCCGCGGGCGCACCATCCGTGAGTTCGTGACCGGCGTGCTGCTGGTCCCGAGCCTGGTCAGCCTGGTCTGGTTCGCGATCTTCGGTGGCGCGGCCATCAACGCCCAGCAGGGCGGTGCGAACCTGAACGAGAACAACTTCGACACCGCGCTGTTCCAGCTGCTGGGCGAGTACCCGCTCGCCGGCGTCACCACGATCCTGGTCATGATGCTGGTCGGCATCTTCTTCGTCTCCGGTGCCGACGCGGCCTCCATCGTCATGGGCACGCTCTCGGAGAAGGGGACGACCGAACCCACTCGCAAGACCGTGATCTTCTGGGGCGTGGCGACCGGAGCCGTCGCCGCGGTGATGCTCATGGTCGGCGGTGAGGAAGCCCTCACCGGGATGCAGTACATCACCATCTCCGCGGCACTGCCGTTCGTGCTGGTGATGCTCGGCCTGAGCGTGTCCATCGTGAAGGACCTGCGGAGCGACCCGCTGATGCTCCGGGTCGAACGCGGCGCGCGGCTGATGGAGCAGGCCGTCATCGAGGGCGTCAGCGAGCACGGTGACGGCTTCGCCTTGGTGATCTGTGGCGAACACGACCATGAGCACGATGCCGCTCCGCACGCTGGCCCACCGGCCCAGGAGTCCCTCACCGGCGAGCAAAAAGTAGGTATCGACTAGGACGACTGGGGCCCTCGAACCACTCGACGACCGGGTACGGAGACCATCGAGATCGCGCATGCGGGCCTCAGCACAGGCACGAAGTCATCCGCAGGTTCTGAGCAGTCGTTTCAGCGTGGTGCCCAGTTCGGATGTAGAGTGCCGATGGCGCGCCAGCTCCACGCTGGTCAGGATCCATGTCCGGTCTTCCTCGGCCCTTCCACGGCGGGGTAAGTGGAGGCGAGAATGAGTCCCGCTTCTGACGAGCATCGCCATCCCGTGGACCCGGACAGCGTGGCTGCCGCGCGGGCGCGGCTGCCCAGTGATGACGACGCCGTTCGGATGACGAGCGTGCTGACCCTGATGGCCGACCCGACCCGGGCGCGCCTGCTGTATGCGTTGGACGTCGCCGAGGAGCTGTGCGTGGGCGATCTCGCGCTGGCGCTGGACGCGTCGGAGGATGCCGTGGGCTACGGCCTGCGGGTGCTGCGCACCGCTGGGCTGGTCAGCCGGCGAAAGCAGGGACGGGTGGTGTACTACCGGCTCGCCGAGGGGTTCCCCGAGCCGCTACGGGAGAACTGCCTGCGCAAGCTGCTGGAGCTCTCCTACGACTCACCGAAGGACGAGTAGCCGCACCGGCACACTGCTGACCGGGCGGCGGGCCTGCCAACTCACAACAACGGACCACGGGACACCACATCCCACGTCAGGCCTGCGGCGACGCCGAGGAGCAGTGTGAGCACGGCGCCCCACACCGCAACGGCGGTGGACCAGGGTGCCGGCTGGAACGCTCCGGGCAGGGTGCGTTCGGCGGGTTCGCCACGGCCGAAGACCGGGACGACCCAGCGCAGGTAGTAGAACAGGCTGGCGAGCGTGTTCACCAGCAGAACGATCGCGAGCCAGGCGTGGCCGCCGTCCCACGCGGCAGTAGCGGTGGTGAGCTTGCCGACGAACACCGCGGTCGGCGGCGTGCCGACCAGGCCGAGTAGCGCGACGACAAGTGCCGCGGCGAGCCAGGGTCGCGCCTTGGCCAGCCCGCGGTAGGACTCGAGGTCCCGTCGTTGGGGGAGGGCGGTGGTGACGGCGAACGCGACGATGTTGGTGACGGTGTAGCCGGCGAGGTAGACCAGCAGCGACGGCAGGGCCAGGTCGGAGCGCCCGGCGACGGCCACGGGCACGAGCAGGTAGCCGACCTGGCTCACCGTCGACCAGCCGAGCAGCCGCCGCGGATCCTGCTGCCAGTACGCCGCCAGGTTCCCCAGCGTCATGCTGGCCACGGCCAGGACGGCGACGAGCAGCGGCCAGTTCAGCGCGGTGGGCAGCTCGGCCACCAGCCGGTAGGCCGCGACGACCGCCCCGATCTTGGGCACGGTGGTGAGGAAGGCGGCGACCGCGCCTCCGGCGCCCTCGGCGGCGTCGGGGACCCAGAAGTGCCCAGGCACGCCGCCGGCCTTGAACATGAGGCCGGCGAGTACGCCGAGCGCACCCGCCGCGACCACGCTCGGCGGGGCCCCGGCGAGCCGGGCGCCGAGCTCGCCGTAGGCGGTGGTGCCGCTCACGGCGTAGAGCAGGGTGACCCCGAGCAGCAGCAGGATGCCGAACAGCGCCCCGATCAGGTACGTCTTCATCGCCGCCTCGGCCGCGTGCGGGGTCCGGGCGATGCCGATCAGTCCGTACAGCGGGATGCTGGTGAGCAGGAAGCCGACGGCCACGACGAGCAGGTCGTCGGCTCCGGCGAGGACCAGCACGCCGGTGGTGGAGAACAGCAGCAGCGCGTAGGTCTCGCTCTCGCGTGCGGAGTGGGTGATCTCGTCGCCGGCCAGGGCGAGCACGAGCAGGGTGCCGAGGGCGGCGATGATGCGTGCCACACCGGTGGCGGTGTCGACCGCGAACGTGCCCTCGAACGCCGCGCGTGCCGGTCCGGTCAGGTGCACCGCTGCGATGACCGCGCACCCGGCGAGGGTCAGGGCCGCGACGGCCCGGGTGACCCACTGCCGGCGGCGCGCCAGGAAGGAGCCGCCGAGCAGGGCGACCAGCCCGCCGGCGAACAGCAGCATCTCCGGGAGCAGCAGAAGGGGCCGCATGGCGCTCATCGAGCCCATCCGGCTACCTCCCGACCAGCTGGACGACGACGGCCGCCGCCGGCTCGATCACGTCCAGCAGCGGCCGGGGCAGCACCCCGATGAGCAGCGACAGGGCCAGGAGCGGTCCGATCGACCAGAGTTCTGGAGCCGTGAGGTCGTCGAACCGCAGCGATCTGCCCCTGGTCTCGCCGGTGAGCATGCGCTGCAGGGCGCGCAGGAACAGCGCGGCCGTCAGCAGGATGCCCAGCAGCGCGACCGCGGTGACCGGTGCCGCGGCGATGCTGCCGGTGAAGATCTGGAACTCAGCGATGAAGCCGGACAGGCCGGGCAGGCCGAGCGAGGCGAAGGCGCCGACCGCGAACAGGGCCGCGAACCTCGGCGCCGGCGCGGCGAGCCCGCCGTAGGAGTCGATGTCGTAGGTGGAGGCACGGTCACGGAGCACGCCGGCCAGCAGGAACAGGGCGCCGGTGATGAGGCCGTGGCTGACCATCTGGGTCACCGCTCCGGTGACCGCGACCGCCCGGGCCTGAGCGGTGTCGGTGGCGACGAGCCCGGCGGCGCCGACCGCGACCGCGATGTAGCCCATGTGGTTGACCGAGGTGTAGGCGACCATGCGCTTGAAGTCGGTCTGGGCGAGGGCCACCAGCGCGCCGTACAGCACCGACACGATGCCGACGACGATGACGACCCAGGCCCATGACCGCCAGGCCTCGGGCAGCATGGGCATGGCGATCCGCACGAACCCGTAGGCCCCCATCTTCAGCAGCACACCCGCCAGCACGGCCGACCCGACGGCGGGGGCGTCGGTGTGGGCGGGAGGCAGCCAGGTGTGGAACGGCACGGTCGGGGTCTTCACGGCCAGCCCGACAAGGATCGCGGCCAGCACCAGCCCCCCGGCCAGGCCGCGACCGTCGAGCGGGGCCGCCTCGGCGAGGGCAAGCATGTCGAACGTGTGGGGGTCCGCGGCGACGTAGAGGCCGATGAAGCCGGCCAGCAGCGCCAGCGAGCCGAGGAAGGTGTACAGGAAGAACTTCAGCGCCGACCGGCCTGCGTCGTTGTGCCCCCACCCGGCGATCACGAAGTACATGCCGACGATGGAGAGGTCGAAGAACACGAAGAACAGGATCAGGTCCGCGGCCACGAACAGACCCAGACTGACGCACTGCAGGAACAGGAACAGCGCTGCCTGCGGCCGCGGCCGGTCCCGCTCGCGCAAGGAGTACACGGCGCAGGCCAGGAAGATCACCGCAGTCATGGCCACCAGCGGCAGCGACAGCCCGTCGACGCCGAGGTGGTAGCTGCTGTTGACCCCGGGGATCCAGGCCGCTTGCTCCTCGAACGCCAACGCGCCGTCCGGCGGGGTCTCGTACCGAAGCCACACGGCCGCGACCAGGGCGAGGTCGACGGCGCAGACGCCCACCCAGGCCCACCGTGCGGTCGCATCCGGAACACGGGGGAGGCCCACCAGCACCAGCGCGGCCACCAGGGGCAGGAAGACGATCAGGCTGAGCACGTTCACCTCACCGTGACGAGAAGTAGGAAACCGACCGCGAGCACCACGATGGCTTGGATGTAGTACTGGTACAGCTGGCCCGTCTGCGGACGGCGGGCGAGCCGGCCGAGCCTGCGGGACTGCTCGGCGAGCCCTTCGACGGCGCCGTCGACCCACCGGTGGTCGGCCGATCCGGCCCGGCCGGCGCTGCGCAGCGTGGCCGCGGCCAGGGCCTCGACCGCCCGGTCCAGCACACGGTCGTCGAACCGTGCCAGCAGTCCGGCCACGCGCAGCGTCGGCCGCACGACCGTGGCGTGGGCGGCGCGCTCCAGGCCCAGCCAACCGAACGCCCACCGCGGCTCCGGGAGGCGCCATCGCCACACGGCCAGTGCCACGATGACCGCGAGCGCCGCCGAGGTTGCCATCTCCAGCGGCGTGGCATGAGGACCGGTGCCCTCGCCGAGGGCGCGCGCGACCATGTCACCGAGCGGGGGGAGAGCGAGGAGACTGAGCACGGTCGCGCCGGCTGCCAGCACGACCAGCGGCGCCTGCTGCAGTGCGTGGACCGCGCGGGTGCCCACGACCTCCTCGTCGAGATGCGTGTCGACGCTCGCACGGTCGGCGTCCGGAACGCCTCGCCACACGATGACCAGCACCTTTCCGGCGTACGCCGCCGACAGCGCGGCCGCGGCCAGGCCGACGCCGTACAGCCACGGCGACTCGGCCAACGCCGCGGCGAGGACGGCGTCCTTGGTGGCCCACAGGGCCAGCGGCGCGACGCCGGCCAGGGACAGCAGCCCGAGAGTCGACGACCACGCGACCACCGGCCAGCGGCGCGCGGCCCCCCGCAGCCCGTCGAGCTCCTTGGTCCCCAGCGCGGAAAGCCACGCACCCGCGGCGAGGAACAGCAGCGCCTTCGTGGAGGCGTGCGCGACCAGGTGCGCGGCTCCGCCGCTGACCGAGGCGAGCCCCGCCGCCATCACCACGAACCCCAGCTGCGCCGAGGTCGATGCGGCCAGCAACTGCTTGAGGTCTCGCTGCGCCACCGCCACCGCTCCCAGGAGCAGGGCGGTCAGCGCCCCGGCCCACGCGGTCGCCGGTGCCGCCCAGCCGACCGAGGCCAGCAACGGCTCGGTACGCAGCAGCAGGTAGCCACCCATCGCCACCATCGCCGCCGAGTGCAGCAGCGCGCTCACCGGGCTCGGGCCCTCCATCGCGCGGGACAACCAGAACGAGAACGGCAGCTGGGCCGCCTTGCCGAGCGCGGCGACCAGCACCCCGGCCGCGACAACATGCCGCCATCCGTCACTGCCCTGCGGAAGGGCCTCCAAGGAGAGACCGGCTCCACCGGCGAGCGCGGCACCGGCCGCGACGTAGAGGCCGAGGTCGGCCCCACGCGTGGTCACGAACGCCGTGAGACCGGCCGATACCCGGTGCTCCTCACGCCACCAGAAGCCGATGAGCGCGTACGACGTGGCGCCCATCACCTCCCATGCCAACAGCAGAGTCGGCAGCGTCGTTGCGGCGGCCGTCACCAGGGCCGACGAGGCGAACAGCAGCATCAGACCGTGGAAGCGACCCCGCGACTCGTGGATCTCCACGGCGGAGAACACCAACACCAACAGCGTCACGACGGCGATGGTCGGCACGACCACACCGGCAAGCGGGTCAACGCCGAGCGCGAGATCCGAACCGGCCATGAACGGCACCGCCACCACCGGCCGCTGCACCGCGACGAGCACCGACAGCGCGGCGGTCAGCGCTGCCGTGGTCACAGATACCGCGGCCGCCACCCGGTCGAGGCGCCGTGACAGGGCGAGCGCTCCACCCACCACCGCAGGCAGCAGCACCAGCATCCACAGCGAGGACTGACTCATCGGCCGGTCACCCCGACAGGTCCGTGGCCATGTCGGTCATGTCCACCTGCCGTTCGCGGTGCAGCAGGGTCGCCACCGCGAAGCCCATCGCCATCTCGACGGTCATGGCCGCGATCACGACCATCAGCAGCACCTGGCCCGTGGGGTTCGGTGCCAGGAACCACCAGAAACCCGCCGCGGCCAGGATCACCGCGTTGATCATCAGCTCCAGGCCCATCATCACCATCACCACCACCTGCTGGGAGATGGCGCCGTAGAGCCCCACGCTGAACAGCGCAGCGGCGATGAGCAGGACCGCTTCCAGCGTCATCGGCCCACGCCTCCGGGCTGGGGGTCGTCGGCGGGTCGCCGCCCAAGGTCGTCACCGAAGCGGTCGTAGCGCGTGCGGTGAGCGGCGAGGACGATGCCGGCGACGATGGTGGCCACCATCACCGGGCTGACCACCGCCATGACCAGCATCTTCGGACCCATCAGCGCCTCGCCGAGGGCGGCGGTGACGTCCGCCGCCGGGGCGCCGCGGCGGGTCGGCCAGTCGACCACGAGGATCCCGGCGGCCAGCAAGAGGAAGGTCCCCGTGGCGACCGCGGCCGCGACCCTGTTGCCGTGCACCATGCTCATCGGCATCAGCGCGGGGTTCATGCCCATGAACATGACCATGTAGACGGCCATGATCGCCATCTCCATCACCATCATGAGGACGGTGACCACCCCGACGTAGCTCTGGTGCAGGAACAGAACCTGCAGCCCGACCGCCACGAACGACAGCGCGAGCGCGTAGGTCGCCCGTGCCATCGAGTCCACGTAGAACACCGCCGCACCCGCGAGCGTGGCGACCACGCCCAGCGCCCAGAAGGCGACATCGACGGCCACGTCAGCCTCCCGCAACGGCGACGACGGCGACGACCAGGTCCTGCAGGAGTACGGCGGGCAGAAGCACCAGCCAGCCGGCCTCCATGAACTTGTCCGGCCGGACGACGGGCACCCGCCGGCGCAGCCACACCAGGACCGCCAGCACGGCGACGGCCTTGACCAGCACCCACATCCAGCCGGGTAGCAGCGGCCCGGAGCCGCCGCCGAGGAACATCGGCACCGCGAAGGCTGCGCCAGCCGCCAGCAAGGCATAGCGGCCGGTCTCGAACACCAGCCGATCCACCCCGGAGAGCTCGGTGCGCGCACCGCCGGCCAGGTCGGCACCCAGTGCGGCCGCGAACGGGCCCCAGACCGAGAACGCCACCACCCCGAGGCAGAACACCACGAAGGCCACCGGCATCCACACCACGAACCACAGACCACCCTGGGCGGCCGCGATGCCGCCGACGTTCAGACTGCCGGCAGCGATCGCAGGTGCGACGAGCGCGAACATCAGCGGTAGCTCGTAGCCGATCCCGTGCGCGAGGAACCGGTACCCGCCGACCAGCGCGTGCGCGGAGTTGGAGCCCCAGCCGGTCAGCCACACCAGCGCCCACACCGTGACGTCCATGGCGTTGAACCACACCACGCCGACGTCGAGGTCGAACAGTGTCCACCTGTCCAGCGGCACCACCGTCACCATCAGCAGTGCGACCACCACCAGGCCGGCTCCGCCGATGCGCCAGAGCAGGTTGTCGGCGGCGATCGTCGTACGCCGGCGTTGCCGCAGCAGCCGGGCGGCCTCGCCGAACGGACGGCCGGCGCCTCCGGCAGTGCCCTGAGCCCGTGCGCTGAGCACTCCGTCGAGTGCCGCAGCCACCACGATCAGGCACCCGAGGATCGCCGCGGCCGCAACCGCCCACACCGCGGCGACGGCGGTCACCGTGGCCTCACCCATGCGACACCTGCCGACCGGCATGCAGCACGTCGAGTCCCAGGCTGGCCACCACCAGTCGAGCGGTCGCGAGATCGAGCCCCTGGACGAGCCGGGGGATGGCATCCACGGCGACAAGGTCACTCCTCGTGTCCTCCGGCAGATCGTCGGAAGCCGACCTCTCGGCCGTGACCAGGTCGCGGTGCGCGCGCTCCACCATGGTGAGCAGCCGGTCGTAGGTGTCGCCGCTCAGGTGGCGCGGAAGGCGGTGCTCCTCGAGCTCGTGCTCGTGCACCGGCCGCACCCCCCGCAGGGACCGGCGCAACAACCACGACCGGGCGACCCTCCGGTGCAACCGGCGCACATCCGACACGGCCCGGTCGTCGGTGCCCGCGGACAGGAGACGGTCCCGCATCAGGCGTGCCTGGTCGGCCGCGTCGTCCCAACCGGCCAGGGCGAGCAGGCTGGTGATCGCGTCGCACCGACGCGCGACCGGATCGTCGGCGTCCGAACCCTGCCCGCCGAGCAGCTCCACGTCGGCGCCGGTGATCACGTCGCCGTGCAGGGAGCACCGCAGGACGAGGCCGGCAGGCCAATGGGGCAGGACCGGCCCGAGGCGCACCCGGAGAACGTCCATCTCCAGGCCGTCCCGGTCCTGCTCGCCCTCGGCGAGCGCAACACCGTGGGGTGCCATCTCCATGTCGTGACCCATGTCGTGGTGCCCGCCGCCGTGCCCCTCGTGCCCGCCGCCGTGCCCCTCGTGCCCGCCACCGTGCGCGCTGTGATCCGTGTCGGCGTGCTCGTCGTCGGACGACCCAACGGAGAGCAGGTCCGGTCCGCTAGGCCGCGTGGCGGCATCCTCCAGGTGCCCGGCCGTGTCCGCGATCGACTCGGCGGCCCGGGCGAGAGCCGCCTCCACCTGGTCCTCGTCGTCGATGTCGATCCTGACCCGCGGACCGGGCATCTGCTGCCACACCTGCTCGATCGGCGGACCCATGCCGGTGCCGACCGGGCCGCAGACAGCCAGCACGTCCGCATCGGCAGGAGACCTGGCGAGGATCCACCCCCGCTCATGCACGTGGCGCTCCGCCGCTGCGCGGATGCGCCAGTGACCGGGTGTCTCGACGAGGAGGACATGGGCACGTCGGGCCGCGGAGCGGGCGAGTGCCTCCTTCAGACCCACCGCAGCGCCCCTTCGCGCCAGGCCCATGCCACGGCCACGAGCAGGGCACCCAGGAACAGGAACATCTCCACCACCGCCGTGGCGCCCATGTCCGCGACCACGACCGCCCAGGGGTACATGAACAGCATCTCGACGTCGAAGGCGAGAAACACCAGCGTGGCGAGATACCACCGGACGTGGTAGCGCGACAAAGCATGCTCCTCCGGCTGCCAACCCGACTGGAACGGGAGAACCACGAGGGGGTTGGCCGACACCGTGAGCAGCCGGTGCGTCGCGTACAGGCCCGCTACGAGCAGTGCTGCGAGCACTGCCATCGCGATGACTCCGGCGTACATCGCGGCCCCTCCTTCAGCGGTCGGTCGGGCGAACAAGTATCCGCACGATGGTACGGGTATGCGGCTGTGTGTCTGCGCAGCCAGACCAGCCGGGCTCAGGACAGGCGTCTCGGTCGAGCCGAGCTGGTGGCTCGGAAACCGGGTGTCACCGTGCGGCGGAGAACCCTCGCAGCCGGAGGCTGTTGCTGACCACGAACACCGAGCTGAACGCCATCGCGGCACCCGCGATCAACGGGTTGAGCAGACCGAGCGCCGCGAGCGGCAGGGCCGCGACGTTGTAGGCGAACGCCCAGAACAGGTTGCCCTTGATCGTCGTCAAGGTACGGCGGGCGAGGCGGATCGCATCCGGGGCCGCGCGCAGGTCCCCGCGGACCAGCGTCAGGTCGGACGCCTCGATGGCCACATCGGTCCCGGTGCCCATCGCCAGCCCGAGATCGGCCTGCGCGAGCGCGGCGGCGTCGTTGACGCCGTCACCGACCATCGCGACGACCTTGCCCTCGTGCTGCAGCCGCTTCACCACGTCGACCTTGTCCGCCGGCAGCACCTCGGCGACCACGTCAGCCGGGTCGATCCCGACCGCGGCGGCGACTGCGCGTGCGGCACGCGCGTTGTCACCGGTGAGCAGGTAGGGCCGAAGCCCGAGCTCACGAAGCTGCGCGATCGCCTCGGCGGAGGTGTCCTTGATCGTGTCGGAGACCACCACGACCGCCCGTACGGCACCGTCCCAGCCGACCCACACCGGCGTCCGGCCGTCAATCTCCGCTTCCGCCACGACTCGCAGCAGGGACTCCGGAGCGCGCATCGCCCACTCGTCCTGGAGCCAGGAGTAGCGCCCGGCGACGACGGCGTGCCCGTCGACCACCCCGGACACGCCGCGGCCGTCGTGGTTGGCGAAGCCCCCCACCGCCGGCAGCACCGCCGCCTGCTCGCGGGCATAGGTGGCGATGGCCCGTCCGATCGGGTGCTCGGAGGCATTCTCGAGAGCACCTGCCAGACGTACGGCCTGGTCAGC
Organism: Nocardioidaceae bacterium; assembly: GCA_036259355.1. Lineage (GTDB taxonomy): Bacteria > Actinomycetota > Actinomycetes > Propionibacteriales > Nocardioidaceae > JALZDI01. Next base: position 27,301 of record DATABY010000183.1, on the reverse strand, counting down.
GTCCTCGTCATCGGCGACGTGAACCCCGGCGACGCCCATGCGGCCGGTGGTGATCGTTCCGGTCTTGTCCAGCACCACCGTGTCGACCCGACGCGTGGACTCCAGGATCTGCGGGCCCTTGATGAGAATGCCGAGCTGGGCGCCGCGGCCGGTGCCGACCAACAGGGCTGTGGGCGTGGCAAGCCCCAGCGCGCACGGGCAGGCGATGATCAGGACGGCGACCGCGGCGGTGAAGGCGGCGGTCGCCGTGCTGCCGGTTACCAGCCAGGCTGTCAGGGTGGCCAGGGCGAGCGCGATGACGATCGGCACGAACACTGCTGACACCCGGTCGGCCAGGCGCTGCACCTCGGCCTTGCCGTTCTGCGCGTCCTCGACCAGCCGCGCCATCTGCGCCAGCTGGGTGTCCGAGCCGACGCGGGTCGCCCGCACGATCAGCCGTCCGCCGACGTTGACGGTGGCCCCGACCACGGTGTCGCCCGGCCCGGCCTCGACCGGCACGGGCTCGCCCGTGAGCATCGACGTGTCGACCGCGGACGTGCCGGACTCGACGACTCCGTCGGTGGCGATCTTCTCGCCGGGGCGGACGACGAAGACGTCGCCCGCCGACAGCTGGCCCACCGGGATCCGCACCTCGGCGGAGCCGGTCGGCCCGTCGCGGAGGACGGCCACGTCCTTGGCTCCCATGTCGAGCAGGGCGCGCAGGGCCGCACCGGAGGTGCGCTTTGCGCGGGCCTCGAAGTAGCGGCCGGCGAGGATGAACGTGGTCACCGCGGCGGCGACCTCGAGGTAGATGTCGGGTGCGCCGTCCCCGCCGGGGAAGAGGGCGAACTCCATCCGCATGCCGGCCATGCCGGCGTCGGTGAAGAGCAGGGCCCACAGCGACCACAGGTACGCCGCGCTGACCCCCACCGAGATCAGGGTGTCCATGGTGGCGGAGCCGTGCCTGGCGTTGGTCCACGCGGCGCGGTGGAAGGGCAGGGCACCCCAGACGACGACGGGGGAGGCAAGGGTCAGGGCCAGCCACTGCCAGTTGTCGAACTGCAGTGCGGGCACCATCGACAGGAACAGGACCGGCAGGGTCAGGAGGCCGGAGACGACCAGCCGCTGCCACCAGCCCGCGGTCTCGCGGTCCTTGGCGTCCTGCTCCGCGTCGGGAGCGGGGTCCGCGGCCGTCTCCGGCGCCGGGAGGGCTGCGGTGTAACCGGTGGCCTCCACGGTGGCGACGAGGTCTTCGGGCTTCACCATGTCGGTGAAGGTGACCTTGGCCTTCTCGGTGGCGTAGTTGACCGTGGCATCGACGCCGTCCAGCTTGTTGAGCTTCTTCTCGATGCGCGCAGCGCAGGAGGCGCAGGTCATGCCACCGATGGTGAGCTCGACGTCGTGCTGCTTGCCGACGTCGCTGGCTTGCGTGGTCACGTCTGCCTCCTCCTGCTCGAGCGGTTCTTTCGGTGCTACTGGTTGGCGAGCTGGTAGTCACCGGCCTCGTCGAGGGCAGCGGCGACATCCTTCTCCTCCAGCGGCTTGTCGCTGGAGACGGTGACGGTCGAGGTGCCCTCGGCGACGAGCTCCACCTGTACGTCGGTGACGCCGGGGACTTCCTTGAGCTCGCTGGTCACGGCGCCTGCGCAGTGGCTGCAGGTCATACCAGTGACCGCGAAGGTCTGCGTGCTCATCTTTGTTCTCCTCAGTGGTTGCGGACGGGTCAGGAGCGAACCAGCCGTGCGATGGCGGCCGACGCCTCGGCGATCTTGCCGTCCATGGCATCCGGTGCGTCCTTGGCTGACCGGGTCAGGCAGTGGTGCAGGTGGTCGTCGAGCAGTCCCAGGGCCACCGACTCCAGGGCCTTGGTCGCGGCCGAGACCTGGGTGAGGATGTCGATGCAGTACGTGTCCTCCTCCACCATCCGCTGCAGCCCCCGGATCTGCCCCTCGACTCGGCGCAGCCGCCGCAGCTGCGCTTCCTTGTTCCCGATGTAGCCGGGGGCCGCTGGGTCGCCGGTGTTCGTGTCCATGGTCGGTTCCTCCTGTTCGCTGGATACCATACCCCTAGGGGGTAACGGTATCAAGCGGCTCAAGTGGAGGGACCGCAACAGCCCTCACCGCGCCACGCTTCCAGACCCTCGCGCACCGCGACGGCGGCGATGGCGAGACCGGCCAGCGGATCGGCCCATGACCAGCCCAGGGTGGCGTTGAGCACCAGTCCGGCCAGCAGTACGGCGGACAAGTAGGTGCAGAGCAGGGTCTGCGTCCCGTCGGCGACCACGGCGTTGGACCCGAGTTCCTTGCCCGTGCGTCGTTGAGCCCAAGACAGGAACGGCATCACCAGCAGCGACGCGATAGCCAGTCCGATGCCGATCGGTGAAGCATCGGCTTCGGTGCCGAGGAGCAGCGCGCGCACGGACTCGACTCCGACGTACGCGGCGAGGGCGAAGAAGGAGAAGGCCAGCAGCCGAAGCGCCTGCCGTTCGCGCGACTCCGGCAGCCGGTGTCGGAACTGCCACAGGATGACCAGCCCACTGCTGACCTCGACCACCGAGTCCAGGCCGCAGCCGACCAGTGCGACGGAGCCGGCGACCATGCCGGCGCTGATGGCGACCACTGCCTCGACGAGGTTGTAACTCACCGATGCCGCGGCGAGCAGCTGGGCACGACGGCCCAGCCGCGTTGCTTGCATCGGGTCGGTGGCCCGGGCGGTCGCGGGATTGCTCATCGGTTGGCCTGCTCGCCGTAGACAGGGCACAGCGTGACCGCGTCGCCGGTAGCGGACAGCAGCTTCTCGGCAGCCGCCAGGACATCCAAGAGGTCGTCGACGTGCGTGAGGGTGAACACCGATGCCCGACCTTGGGGGTGGGACTCGACGAGTCCGCAGTCGCGCAGGCACGCGAGGTGCTTGGACACCGTCGACTGCGCCAGGCCTAGGTGCGCGGTCAGGTCGACGACTCGATGCTCTCCCAGGGCCAGATGACGCAGGATGGCCAGGCGGGAGGGATCCCCCAGACCACGGAACAGGCACGAGGCCGCCGACAAGGCAGACGCCGCGTCGACAACACCAGCATCACCCTTGAGTGTTTCCATCGCCATCCGGCGATGCTAACAGCCGCGTTGGCGAAGACAACCGGCCCGGCAAGACCCTGCACCAGCGAAGGGAGCTCGCCTCGCCTGCGGCCCGTGCCCGAGGCGACGCCGGTGACCAGCGACTACACGCCCGCTGGGTCAAGTTCAACGAGCCCCGCAAGCGTCACGTGATCGCCAACGTCGCCATCGCACGTGAATTCGCCGGCTGGTGCTGGCCCCTGGCCGCACTCGAGGAATAGCCACCACAATCTGGCCTCGTCGAACGAGCTGCTGGTGGCAGCGCGAGGAGCGATCCGCGACACAACTATGAGCAACGCCGTCCGACGTCACGCTCACCTCTAGACACGCGGTCCGCTCCAGCCGAACGCCCCGTCTTGCGGTAACCAATCCGCGAATATCAGTCAGACACACGGCGTCGACAACGACACGCTCACTCAGCGGACCAACCGGCGAAGCCTCGAGGCGCTCGTGCCCAGCCAGGACGCGGGCGCCTCACCCTGCCCTTGACAAGCAGGCACGCCATATCAGTTGAGGAGCCGCATGCTCGACGGCACGCCGCCGCCGCGGTGCACGTCCTCGACCAACTCCTGCAGCGCGGTGAGCGCGACGTTCTGTGACATCGGGCCGTAGGACACCCGTGCCACGCCGAGCTCCTCCAACCGGGCCAGCGAGGGCAGACCGGGAATCCCGATGAGGGTGAGCCGCTGCGGGCCGAACGCGTCGACGAGCACCTCCACCTGCTTCTCGCCCAGGAAGGCGGGCACGAAGACGACCGGTGCGCCGGCGTCGAGGTAGGCCTTGCCGCGCTCCACGGCGTCCGCCAGGGACTCCTTCGGGTGGCGGTCCCGGGCCAGGTGGTAGGCGTCGGTGCGGGCGTTGAGCACGAAGTCCGGAACGCCCTCGGCCTGTGCGGCTTCCATGATCGCCTCGACCTGCGCCGCAGCCTGTGCGACCGGCTTGAGCTGGTCCTCGATGTTCGCGCCGACGACGCCGACGCCGATCGCCCGGCGCACCGTCTCGCCCGCGTCGCCGTACCCTCCTTCGAGGTCTGCCGTGACCGGAAGGTCGGTCGCGGCCACGATGCGAGAGACCGCCTCGAGCATCAGCTCGAGGGGGATGTTCTCGCCGTCCTCGTAGCCGTGGGAGGCCGCGATCGAGTGACTGGCCGTGGCCAGTGCGGTGGTGCCGTCGACGGCGGCCACCACCTTCGCGCTGATGACGTCCCAGACGTTCACCATCGTGAGGAGCGCTGGGTCGCGGTGCAGCCGGAGCAGCTCGGTGGCCGCCTGCGCGGTGGTCGTGGCGGCCATGTCGTATCCCTTCAGAACCAACGAGTTGCTATTCCCACGCACTGCGCCGTGAGGGTACTCCTCGTTGTGCGTCGATGGAGCGGCCTCCTGGATGCCAGCTCAGGGCCCCAGCGATGCCGACAACCGTGCCGTTTACGCGCGGTTTGCGCAGCCGCCCTAACGTCCGTGGGGTGACGCTGTACAAGTCTGGCCGCGCGCGCCGCGCCCAAGCGCTTCGGGTGCTGCGGAGCCGGTTCCTGTACTGGTGCCTGTTCTTCTTTCCCGCCGCCGCGACCGCGGTGGCGTGGGACCACGGCTACTTCGGAACCGCCGGCCTCACCGGCCTTGCCGCCGTCATCGGCTGTCTGTGGTTCGTGCGTGTCTGGCGCGAGACGGAGGCGCGCTAGCAGCACGACGGCCGTTCGGGTGCGGTGTCGATTGGGCGGTTGCTCCAGCGCAAGCTCGCCGAGCTGAGCTGACGACGAGCCACGGGACTCGGCCGGAAGGAAGGTGACGACGCCTGTTGTTGTTGCATGGGGCCATGAAGAAGATCGGGTTCCTGTCCTTCGGTCACTGGACGCCGTCGTCGCAGTCAGCGACGCGCTCGGCCTCCGACGCACTACTGCAGTCGATCGACCTCGCGGTCGCGGCGGAGGAGGTGGGGGCCGACGGGGCGTACTTCCGGGTGCACCACTTCGCGCGCCAGCTGGCCTCGCCGTTCCCGCTGCTGGCTGCCATCGGCGCCAGGACCAGCCGGATCGAGATGGGGACCGGCGTCATCGACATGCGCTACGAGAACCCGCTGTACATGGCCGAGGACGCCGGTGCGGCCGACCTGATCTCCGAAGGCCGCCTGCAGCTGGGCATCAGCCGCGGCTCACCGGAGCAGGTGGTCGACGGGTTCGGCTACTTCGGCTACCGGCCCGCCGAGGGGGCCGACGATGCGGCGATGGCCCGCGAGCACACCCGCGTGTTCCTTGAAGTGACCAAGGGCGAGGGATTCGCGCAGCCGAACCCGCGGCCGATGTTCCCCAACCCGCCCGGACTACTCCGGATCGAGCCGCACTCACCAGGACTCCGCGAACGGATCTGGTGGGGCGCGGGATCGCGCGCGACGGCCGAGTGGACCGCCGAGCAGGGCATGAACCTGATGAGCTCGACCCTCCTCACCGAGGACACCGGGGTGCCGTTCCACCAGCTCCAGGCCGAGCAGATCCAGCGGTTCCGGGACGCCTGGAAGGTCGCCGGCCACGAGCGCGAGCCGCGGGTGTCGGTCAGTCGCAGCATCTTTCCCGTCGTCAGCGATCTCGACCGCGCGTACTTCGGTCGTCAAGCCGACAGCCAGGACCAGGTCGGCTACCTGGACGGCGGCGCTGCTCGGTTCGGCAAGACGTACGCCGGGGAACCAGACCAGCTCGTGAAGGATCTGGCCGAGGACCAGGCCATCGAGGCCGCGGACACGCTGCTGCTCACGGTCCCGAACCAGCTCGGTGTCGACTACAACGCACACGTCCTGCAGAGCGTGCTGGAGCACCTCGCACCGCAGCTTGGCTGGCGCTGAGGCCGTCCACAGGCGCCATCGGTGGCGACTGAGCGCGCGTACGACTCGGCGCACCTACGCGCGAGCTGGCCGCGTGTCAGCCGCTCATCGGCGGCGCGTCAGTCGGTATCCGACACCCACGGCGAAGACGGCGAGGCCCGCCAGGACCGACTCCACCGGGAGGGTGACGACGAGAACAGCGCATGCTGCGGCCCCCACGATATGCAGGGCTCGGGGAAACCGGCGATGCTCCCGGTCTTGGGTGAAGGCGGCCATGTTCGCGATCAGGTAGTAGAAAAGGACGCCGACGGAGGAGAAGCCGATCGCATTTCGCAGGTCGACGACCAGTACGAGAAGGCAGACGACCACGGCGAGGACGGTGTCAGCGTGATGCGGCACGCGGTGTCGCGGGTGGACCGCGGCCAGCCAACCCGGTAGGTCGTTCTCGCGAGCCATCGCCAGCGTGGTGCGTCCGACGGCGGCGACGAGCGCGAGAAGGGCACCGAGAGCGGCGGCTGCGCCGCCGATGCGCACGATGGCGGCCGCCCACTCCCACGTACCCGCGTCGACCGCGGCGGCCAGGGGTGCGGTCGTGGCCGCGACTCCCTCCGCACCGAGGACGGTGAGGAGGGTGACCGCGACGAGGGTGTAGACGACAACGGTGAGCAGGAGGGCGATCTGGATGGCTCGGGGAATGGTTCGCGCAGGGTTCCGGACCTCCTCGCCCATGGTGGCGATGCGCGCGTACCCGGCGAAGGCGAAGAACAGCAGGCCCGCGGACTGCAGGACGCCGTACCAGGTGGTGCCGGCGTCGCCCAGCGGGTCGGCCCGGAGCAGGTCGGGCTCCGCTCCGATGAGTCCGGCAGCGACCACGACCGCCAGGGCGGTCAGCGCGACGGTGACGACAAGACGGGTCAGCCGGGCGGTGCGGGTGATGCCGCGGTAGCTCACCGCTGCCAGGGCCGCGACCGCGAACACCGCCACCGGCCGCTGCCAGCCGGTTGGGGCTGCGTAGGCGGCAAAGGCGAGCGCCATCGCGGCGCAGCTGGCGGTCTTGCCGACCACGAACCCCCAGCCAGCCAGGAATCCCCACCACTCACCGAGGCGTTCGCGGCCGTAGACGTAGGTCCCGCCCGAGGTCGGGTACTGGGCGGCGAGCTGGGCTGACGCGGTGGCGTTGCAGTAGGCAACTGCGGCGGCGATCGCGAGCCCGATCAGCAGACCGGGTCCGCCCGCCCTCGCTGCGGGGGCGAACACGGCGAACACGCCGGCGCCGATCATCGACCCCAAGCCGAGGAAGACCGCGTCACCGGTACCGAGTCGCCGAGCAAGGTGGGGGTAGGACGCGTCGCGGTTCGACCGGCCTCCTCGTCGGCTGCTTCCGTCCAGTTCGACTCCGCGTGCTCGTTGGCGTGTGCGGGTGGGTTCTTCGGGTGCTCAGGTCGTGGCTGCCGTGGGTGCACCGGAGCCCCGGGCGGGTTGGAACAGCTCGATCAGGTTGCCGGCGGGGTCGGCGAGGAGGATCTGGCGCCCGCCGGGCCCGGTGACGACGTCGCTGCGGAAGGACAGGCCGGCGTCGCGGAGCCGCGCGGTCTCGGCATCCAGGTCGCTGACGACGAGGTGGATGCGGTTGTGGCCCGCCGGGGTGGCGTCATCGGGAGTGGCGCGCGCGCCGGAGCTGGCGGGGCCGGACAGCAGGAGCCGAAGCGGGCCGCGTACCACGTCGGCGAAGGCCGGCGCCGCGCTGGTGTTCAGGGTGAAGCCCAGGTGTTTGGTGTAGAAGTCGATCGCCGCCTGCACATCGTCGACGAGGTAACGAACGCTGGCGTACTGGTCGGTCGTGGTCACGGTGGGGCCTTTCCTAGTGGTCGGTCGAGGCGAGAAGGGGCAACAGGTGCCGGATGCGGGTGTCGATGTCTGCCGCGGTGTGTCGGAAGGCGGGATAGCCGGCCTGGCCGGTGTCGCTCGCCGTCGCCGGGTCGGGGATGCTCCAGTGGATCCGCCGCGGATGGTCGGGGAGCTCGGGGCAGGTTTCGCGGGCCTTGTCGCACAGCGTGATCACATGGTCGAAGCGTTGGCCGGCGAGGGTGTCGAGGTGCCGCGGCCGCTGGCCGGTGATGTCGATGCCGAACTGGTCGTCCAGGACTCGAAGGGTGTTGGGGTGCAGGCGGGGCTTGGGCCGGCTGCCGGCGCTTGTCACGGTCACGCGGTCGGCGGTGTGGTGACGCAACAGTGCTTCGGCGATGGGTGAGCGGGCGCTGTTTCCCGTGCACACGAACAACACCGCGATACGGCCTGACCGCTGCCGGTCGCTCGGGGAGCCCGGTAGGGCGGGGTCCCGGCGCAGCGCCGGGTGCAGCGCGGCGCCGGTATCGGCCAGCACATTCGCGCAGCGGTCCACATCCAGGTGGTAGTAGCTGTCACGGCCGTCGAACGTGCTGCGCGTGGCGGTGACCAGCCCACCATCACGCAACAGCCGCAGGTGGTAGGAGACCAGGTTCTGCGGCTGGCCGACCCGCGCCACCAGCTCGCGGACCCGGAAGTCGCTGTCGGCGAGCGTGGTCAGCAGTTGCCAGCGCAGCGGGTGGGTGACCAGCCGGACGAACGCTGGCGGCGCGACGACCTGGGCAGCAGGCACCATGACCGGATAATACATCAAATGGGTTTGATGGACTACCGGTGCCATGCGGCAGGACGTCGTGCGAGCATGCGATCGTGACCTGGTGAGCGGGGACGAGGTGCGGGATGGGGTGCGGCTGACGAACCTTGACCAGCCGCTGTTCGAGGGCGCGCAGGCGTCCAAGCGGCACCTGGTCGACTATCTCGACGCGGCGCGGGACCGGATCCTGCCCGGGCTGCGGGGGCGGCCGTTGTCGGTGATCCGCGTGCTGCGCGGTCAGCGGCCGTTCATGCAGAAGAACCTGCCGAAGTACGCCCCGCCGTGGGTGCCCCGGGTCACGCTGTGGGCGGAGTCGTCCCAGCGAGAGGTGACGTACGCGCTGTGCGGGGACCGCCGCACTTTGCTGTGGTTCGCCAACCAGCGCGCCGTCGAGTACCACCCCACCCTGGTGCGCACCGACCGCCGGAACCGGCCCACCCACCTGGTGCTCGACATCGACCCTCCGGCCGGCGGTCCGTTCCAGCAGGCGATCGGTGCGGCCCGCCTGGTGGCCCAGGCGCTCGCTGACGTGGACATGGAGAGCGCGGTGAAGACCAGCGGCGCAAAGGGGCTGCACGTGGTCGTGCCCATCACCGACACGCCGGTCGAGGACGCAGCGGCGGCGACCCGGGCGCTGGCGGCACGGGCCGAGCGACTGGACCCGGGCCTGGCCACGACGGCGTTCATACGGGAAGACCGCGGCGGCAGGGTGTTCCTGGACTCCACGCGCGCGGGCGGGGCGACGGTCGTGGCGGCATACAGCCCGCGGGCGCGACCGGGGACGCCGGTTTCGTTCCCGGTCGACTGGAACGACCTGGACCAGGTGCGGCCAGCGGACTTCACGGTGCGCAACGCTGTCGCACTGCTCGCCGAGTCCGACCCGTGGGCGGAGCTGATGCCCCCGCCGCAACCGGTCGCCCCGGTGCTGGTGGAGGAGGGACGCGAGATCCCTGTGGCCAGGGTGCAGGCCATGCATGAGGGCAAGCGGCGGGCTCGTGCCCGGCGTGCGGCGGCCGAGGACGCCTGACCTACTGACGTCCCCGGCGGCCCCCACGGTCGGCTGCGACCGGTCGCGACGGGTCAGGCCGGCGTGCGCAGCACCCGGCTCGCGATCCAGGCGATGTCCTCGGCGGTGCGGGCCGGGGTGTCGGATGGTTGCATGACGTGGCTGAGCACGACGCGGACGACGACGTCGATCGCCGCTTCGCGCTGGTGCTCGTCGAGCGGCAGCTCGAACGGCGCGAGCCGGTCGGAGATGACGGCCTTGGCCGTGTCGAGCAGCGAGCCGGCATGGGTGGTGAGCAGGGGCAGAAGCTCGGTGTCGGTGCCGTGGGTGGCGGAGACGATCGCGTGGAGGAGCGTGTTGTCCGGGGCCACCTCGAGCACCGCCTGGGCCGCGGAGCGGATCGATTCCACCAGGTCGTCGGGATGCTGGTCGAAGGCCGACTCCACCAGAGTGAGGAACCGTCCGAGCTCGTCGTGAACCATCGCCTCGGCGAGCGCCGGTTTGGACCCGAGCTCGTTGTAGACGGTCTGCCGGCTGACGCCCACGGCCTCTGCCAGACGGGACATGGTGACCGCCGACCACCCGGAGCGTGCGGTGAGGTCCACCGCGGCCGCGACGATCCGCGACCGCAGCGGGGTGGGTCCGTGGTGCTCGGTGGCCGCTGCCGCCGTCATGAGCGTCCTCCTAGGCAGGCTGCATCGGCTCGAAGTCCACCTTCTCGCGTACGCCGCAGTCGGGACAGCACCAGGTGTCGGGCACGGCGGCCCAGGGGGTGCCGGCGGGGAAGCCCTCGCGCGGGTCGCCGACCGCCTCGTCGTACACGTAGCCACAGCCGGGGCACCGACCGCCGCCTGCTCCGAGGACAGCGGCGCCGGGACGAGCAGAGACGCCTGCGGTGGTCGACTCGTCGTCCGTGCCCGCACTCGCGGGGGCAGGTGCGGCGGCGTACGCGGCCAGCACCCGCGCCCGCTTTCGGGGGCTGATGTTCGCCCGGCTCATGTCCCCGTCGAAGTGCGCGAGGACGCGCGGGTCCATCACCCGACGCCAGACCGCGGGCACGACCGCGAGCACGATCATCCCGGCGTACCCGGTCGGGAGCACCGGGGACTCCTCGAAGTCCCGCAGCGCCTGGTAGCGCCGTGTCGGGTTGGCGTGGTGGTCGCTGTGCCGCTGCAGGTGGTACAGCAGCACGTTGGTGGCGATGTTGTTGGAGTTCCAGCTGTGGCTGGGGTCGACCCGCTCGTAGCGCTCCTTGCCGGGCACACCGACCCACCGGCGCAGCATGCCGTAGTGCTCCATGTAGTTGACCACCTCGAGCAGGCTGAAGCCGACGACCGCCTGCAGCACCAGGTACGGAAGGATCTCGAGGCCCAGCCACGCCAGCATCACGCCCCACAGCACCGCAGACATCAGCCAGGCGTTGAGCACGTCATTGCCGATGCGGAACGGATGCTTGCCACGGCGGGCATAGCGGCGCTTCTCCAGCCACCACGCGCTGCGCAACGAACCGAGCACCGTGCGCGGCCAGAACTGGTAGAAGCTCTCGCCGACCCGAGCGCTCGCCGGGTCCTCCGGCGTCGCGACGCGGACATGGTGACCGCGGTTGTGCTCGATGTAGAAGTGGCCGTAGAAGCTCTGCGCGAGCGCGACCTTGGACAGCCACCGCTCGTGGCTCTCCTTCTTGTGGCCCAGCTCGTGCGCGGTGTTGATGCCGATGCCGCCGATGCAGCCGATGGAGAGAGCAAGGCCGACCTTGTCGACGACGGACAGGTCTGCGGTGGCGATCAGCCAGAACGCCGCCACGAACCCGGCGTACTGGATCGGCAGGAACAGGTAGGTGACCCAGCGGTAGTAGCGGTCCTTCTCCAGCGCCTTGATGACGTCGTCGGGTGGGTTGGACCGGTCCAGACCGGTGACCAGGTCGACGGCCGGCACGATCACCAGGATCACGATCGGACCGATCCAGAACCACACGCCCCAGCCGGTGACCGCATGAAGGCCCAACGCAAGGAAGGCCAGGGAGGGCACCACCAGGCCGATCAGCCACAGGTACCGCTTCTTGTCCTTCCATCGTTGCGTCGAGCCCTGCGGGACCGTTCCGGTGTCGCCGGTGACGGCTGTCATGAGATGACCTCCCGAGTCGGGTTTACAACACCGTAGTGTTTGTACACCACCCTTGACAAGAGTCGGCTGTTTGTAAACCAGTCGTGGCTTATCGGCCCAGCTCTTGACGTAGTCACCCGTGTGCTTCTAAAGTCAACTTAGAATACTTTTAGAGCCTCGCGGGAGGGACCGTGACCGTCGCCTTCGTCCTCGCCGGTGGCGGAAGCCTGGCCGCGGTCCAGGTGGGGATGATGCAGGCGCTGAGCGAACGCGGCGTCCGTTCGGAGTTCGTGGTGGGCACCTCGGCCGGTGCCCTCAACGCTGCCTACGTTGCCGGCTACGGCACCGGGACCGCCTCGGCCGAATGGCTCGACGCCGGCGCGGACGCCCATCCCGCCCCGGAGCGGTCCCTGTCCCTGCACGCGCACGGGCCCAGGTCGACCAGGGCGCCACGCGTGTCGACACCACTGAGATGAACTCGACCACCCGAGGAGCCGCATGATCATGAACCGCCGGACGCGAATGCTCATCATCGGCGCCGGACTCGCGGGGGCGAAGGCCGCAGAGGCGTTGCGCGACCAGGGCTTCGACGGATACATCAGCCTGGTCGGGGACGAGGAGCATCGACCCTACGACCGCCCCCCGCTGTCGAAGGAGTACCTCCAGGGCAACCGGGCAGCCGACGACATCTACGTGCACCCGGAGGGCTGGTACGCCGAACACGACATCGACCTGTATCCCGGCGTCACGGTCACATCGGTGGACCCCGCGGCGCAGGTCGCGCTCACCAGCACCGGCGGCCGGCTGCGCTACGACCGACTGCTGATCGCCACCGGCAGCAGCCCGCGCCGGCTCGAACTTCCCGGCGCCGACCTCGACAACGTCCTGTACCTGCGCACGAAGGAGCACAGCGACCGCATCAGGGCCGCGTTCGACCCGAGCCTGCGCGTCGTGATCGTCGGAGGCGGCTGGATCGGTCTGGAGACGGCAGCCGCGGCCCGCGCGGCCGGGGCGCAGGTCACCGTGCTGGAGCGCGCCGAGACGCCGCTCGTCGGTGTCCTCGGCAGACAGGTCGCCCAGGTGTTCGCCGACCTGCACCGGGACCAGGGAGTCGATCTTCGCTGCGGAGTCGTGGTGAGCGGGCTGCGCCCGACAGCCGGTGGCTCCTCGGTGGGCGCCGTGGTGCTGGCGGACGGGGCCGAGGTGGCCGCCGACGTGGTCATCGTCGGAGTCGGCGCCACGCCGAACGAACACCTCGCCCGGGACGCCGGACTGCACACGGCCAACGGCATCGTCGTGGACGCCGGTTTGCGCACCAGCGACCCGGACGTGTTCGCCGCCGGCGACGTCGCGAACGCCTATCACCCGCTGCTGGGTCGCCACCTGCGCGTCGAGCACTGGGCGAACGCGCTGCACCAGCCCGCTGTCGCCGCCGACGCCATGCTCGGAGGCGACAGCGTGTACGAACGCCTGCCGTACTTCTTCACCGACCAGTACGACCTCGGCATGGAGTACACCGGGTTCGCGGAGGCCGAGGACCTCGACCACGTCGTGGTCCGCGGTGACCTCGAGAGCCGCGAGTTCATCGCGTTCTGGGTGCGCGACCAGCGGGTCCTCGCCGGCATGAACGTGAACGTGTGGGGCGTGGACGAGACGATCCAGCGGCTGATCCGGAGCCGGGGCCAGATCGATCTTCGCCGGCTGGCCGATCCCGACCACAGCCTCGACGCGCTGGTCGCCGAGCCCCGCCCCGCCTGAGCGCGTCTGGGCCCCCGGGCGGCACGCCGCTCAGCGGGTTCGGACGAACTGCGCGACCACCTCGCCGAGGCGCTCGCCGGCGTCCTCCTGCAGGAAGTGCCCGGCCGCCTCGATGACCGGGTGCTCCAGACCCTGGGCCCCGGGCACGGCGCGCGCCAGCACCGGTGCCATGGCACCAGTGATCGGATCACCGTCGCTGAACGCCACCAGGAACGGCTTCTGCCAACCGGTCAACACCGACCAGGCGGCACGGTTGGCCTCCGTGGCCGGGTCGTCCGGCGCGGTGGGTACGAGCGTCGGCATGACGCGCGGCCCCGCCATGAACGTCTCGTCCGGGAACGGCGCGTCGTACGCCGCGCGCACCTCCGCGGACAGAGGACTGCGGCAGCCCGCCTGCACGAAGCGGCTGACATCGAGCGAGTCGGAGCTCTCCACCGCCTGCCGGAACCGCCACCACACCTCCGGCATGGGATGGTCCCCGCTGGGCAGTCCGGTGTTCGCCGCGACCACGCGCGCGAACCGGTCGGGGTGCTCGGCGGCAAGCCGGAGCCCGATGAGCCCGCCCCAGTCCTGGCCGACCAGGGTCACCTCGCGCAGGTCGAGAACGTCGAAGGCGAGCGCCCTGACCCACTCGACGTGCCGGGCGTACGTGTGGTCCTCCTGGTGCGCCGGCTTGTCCGAGCGCCCGAAGCCGATCAGGTCCGGTGCCACGGCCCGCAGGCCGGCCCGCGCCAAAACTCTGATCACATGCCGGTACAGGAACGACCAGCTCGGCTCGCCGTGCAGCAGCAGGACCACGGGGCCGTCCTCCGGCCCCGCCTCGACGTAGGCCATCCGCAGCCGGCGGCCAGTGCCGTCGGGCACGTGTCCGAAGCGCGGCTCGTAGGCGAAGTCGGGTACGACGTCGAACCGTGACGCCGGCGTCCTCAGTGCCTCCATGCCGTCCACTGTGCCGCAGCCCTGGCGGCTTCTCCGCGGCACCCCAGGTCGGCGCGGTCACGATTTCTTTACCAAGCCGTCGCTTTGAGTGAGGTTACCGGCGGGTATACGGCGCTGCATCCGGGGGGCGAGAACACATCCATCCACCTCGTGTGGACATCCGGAGGGAGCACATCTATGGCGACTGCCCAACCAACCCTAGACGCCCGCGAAGCGCTGGTAGCTGAGCCTTCGGCGGGCGTCTCCGCCCCAGCGACCGCGCTGGGAATTGTCCGGATCCTGCTCGGATTCGTCTTCCTGTGGTCGTTCCTCGACAAGACGTTCGGCCTCTACGCCACGGCACCGGGGGAGTCGTGGCTCGCCGGCGACTCACCCACCAGCGGCTACCTCGGCAGCGTGGACGGCACCTTCGGGGGCGTGTTCAACGCGATGGCCGGTCAGGCCTGGGTGGACTGGTCGTTCATGCTCGGCATGGGCCTCGTGGGTACGGCGCTGGTGCTCGGCGTCGGCCTGCGGCTCGCGGCGGTCGGCGCGGTCGCGCTGATGGGCACGCTCTACCTCACCTCGCTGCCGCTGGAGAACAATCCCGTCATCGACGAGCACCTGATCTACGCCGTCCTCGCCGTTGCTCTGGCCTCCGTCCGCGCCGGCGACGCGCTCGGCGCCGGCCGGTGGTGGTCCTCGCTGGCAGTGGTGCGCAACAACCGCTGGCTCGCCTGACCCGAGCCGGAAACGCCAGCAGCCTTCCCCGCGCAGTTGGGAAAGGCTGCTGACGGCCGTTCGGCCCCAACCCCCTAGCCGGACCTAGCCGCGCGCTCGTCGCTGCCGGCGCTGCCGGCGCTGACGCCGTTGCTGGCGCCGCTGACGCCGCTCGCGCCGCTCCTGCCGCCGCTGCTGCCGAGCCTCGCGCAACCGCCGACGCCGCTCCCGCTGACGTCGCGCGCGCCGGCGCTGCAGCCGCTGGACCCGTAGCTCCGCCAGCTCGCGCTGCTGCCAGTCGGCCGGGAGGTCGTCGACCTTGCACGGGTCCGCCAGGATCGGGTGGTCCACGTCGGGGTCGCCGGGACGCCAGCCCACGCCGAACTGCAGCATCATGTCGTGGTCCTCGTGCGGCAGGTTGTGGCAGTGCACCATGTAGCGGCCGCGGTGCGGCCCGAACTTGCAGAGCACCCGAACGGTCTCATTCTCCCCGACGTACATCACGTCCTTGGGGCCGCGCTCGTAGTCGAACGGCGCCCGCCCGTTGCGGGACAGGATCTTGAAGTCGATCAGGTGGATGTGCACCGGGTGGAACCACCCACCGGAGCGGTTCTCGACCTCCCAGATCTCGGTGCTGTTGAGCTTGGGGTCGGCGACCAGCAGCTCGAAGTTGCTGTTGATCACGTCCTCCCAGGTCTGCCCGTTGATGACCCAGCCGCCGTCCTCACGATGCACCCGAAGCCTGCGCGTACGCGTGGCGTCGGACTCCTTGACCAGCATCACGTCACTGTTCTCGAGCAGGTCCGGGAGCCGGTTCCAGGTGCCATCGCTCTTGTCCACGGGCGCGTCGACCACGTCGAAGGCCATCACCTTGTCGGTGTGGTCGTAGTCGATGTTGTTGTCGTTGGAGAGGTTCTGCAGCACCACCCGCTGGCCGGGACGGTACCTGCGGAAGTCGATGAGCACCTCGTAGCGCTCGGCGTTGCCATGTCGCCACTGGTTGACCTGCCGGGCCCGCGGCATCAGCCCGCCGTCGGTGGCCACCACCGTCACCGGGTCACCGGTACTGAGGGCGAACCGGTACGACCGCGAGATCGAGGCGTTGAGCACCCGGAACCGGTACACCCGGCGCTTGACCTTCATCACCGGCCAGATGCGGCCGTTGACCGTGATGACGTCGCCCCACAGGCCCGACTGGGAGTTGTCGTCGTAGCTCAGCTCCCCGTTGGCGGCGAACATCACGTCGACCACGTTCAGCGGTACGTCGAACTCACCCTGCGGCAGCAGGTCCAGCTCCGCCTCGTCGTGCATGTGGTACTGCGCGAACAGGCCGGAGTAGACGTTCTCCGCGGTGTGGTGCACGCCGTGGTCGTGGTACCAGAGCGTGCGGGCCGGCTGGAAGTTCGGGTAGTGGTAGTCCTTGAAGAAGCCCGGGGGTGTGATGTCGCTGGCGTAGCCGTCGTACTGCGGCAACGAGCCCGACCCGTGCAGGTGCACCGAGGTGGTGAAGTCGTCGCCTCCCACGGGGTTGACGGCCGGCAACTTGTTACGGAAGCGCACCACCGCCGGACGGCCGCGTTGCACGTCGATCGTCGGCCCCGGCGCGATGCCGTCGTACCCGAAGACCGTCGTCTGGACGCCGGGCAGGATCTCGGCCTTCCCCGGCCGCATCGTCAGCGCGAAGTGGTCGACGATCTGGCCGTCTTGGTTGCGTACGCTCTTCCACGGCCGCACCTTCGGTGGCCGGACGAATGCCGACCGGAACGGGATCGGCATCTGGTTCTCGTCCAGCAAGCTCGCCGACTTCGCCCCCAGGTTCGCGCTCCACGGCAGCACGGTCGTGGTCGCCGCTCCTAGTACTCCAATGCCCCCGATTTTGAGAATGTCCCGACGTGTTGGTTCCACGTTCCTGGCCCCTGTTCCGCCCCCACAACGGATGGTTGCCCCCACGACGAGCGTGCGCCGGGGACGTCACGCGAGTGCAAACACCGCCGTGCCGCCGAAACAGTGGCCGGACCGGCGTCGAGTGTCGTTCTCGTCCGGCGTGCGGGGCGCCGAAAGGGACGCGTTACAGCGGCGTGAACGGTGGTACCGGACGCGGGACGGCGTTCCGGGCAGAGGAGGGTGGCGCGCCGCCGGTGAGCACGTAGAGGAAGACGAGCAGTCCGGCCGCCGTACCGGCACCGATGGGGGAGCCCAGCGTGGTGACCATCCGACCCGCCCGTGGAACCTCCAGCCACGGCCGGCCGACGATGTCGCCGTCGCGCGGACGCCACAGGTCGGCCAGCGCCTTGTTGTCGCCTCGCATGCGGAAGCCGGACCGGGCGGAGCCGCCGACGATGCGGTGGATCACCATCGCGCCCGCCCCCGGCTCGCCCTCGGGCACCTGGAACGCGACGACGTCGCCGGGGGAGTAGGAGTCCTGTCGGCGTACGACGACGAGGTCGCCGTCGTGCAGCCGTGGCTCCATGCTCGTGCCCGAGACGATGACGAAGGTCGCCGGGCCGCCCAGCGGCGCAGGCCGCAGGTACACCATCCACCCGACGAACGCCGCCAGCAGAACCACGGTCGAGAGCGCACTCAGCAGCCGTCTCATGGGTAGTAGGTGATCTCGAGGCTCGGAGGCGCCGTGCCGTACTCGCGTGAGACGAACCCCGCTTCTCGGGTGCTGCCTCCGGTCTCGGTCAGGTCTCGCAGCACCCATCCGTGGCTCGACGACGGGGTGCGGACGTGCGCTTGGACGTCCGTGGTCACGTCCCAGCGGACCGTCCCCGCGGTCCCCGTGGTGACGGTGGCCGTCGCGCTGCCCACGGCACTCGGCTGTGCCGATGCCCAGGTGAGTGTCGTCTCGTCCCAGGCCGACGTGAGGCGGAAGGCGCCGTAGGTCCGGGCCGCGGACGGGGCAGACCACAGGTAGAGGCTGAGCTCGGCCGACCGGACGACGGCGTCGGGTGGGATGGAGCAGCCGGCCAGGTCGAAGCGCAGGAACGCGCGCTTCACGGCTCCGGTGCGCGACGCGACACGAAGCTCCGCCCCGGTCCCGTTGTTGGTGGCCGGGATCGCCTGGTCCGTGAACGTGTCGGCGGCGGGTTGCCCGCTACATGTCGTGAGCGGCACTGTCTCCGAGCGGGCGTCCACGCTCAGCTGCCGAGCTCCCACGGGCAACGAGGCCGCCGAGGCGACCGTCAGACCGGCAGCAGTGACCATGGCGACGGTCATCGCGGCCGCCGGTGCGTGCCGTCGCCGGTCGCCGGTGGAGGGATGTCTCTTCATCACGGGCCCTCGATGACGACGTGGACGCCGGTGACCGCTGCGGCGTCCGGTGATGCCGGCAGCGGCAGATCGAGCGCGCTGCCGGTGACGGTGCTCGGTCCGCCGGTGCCGATGCCGACGTCACCCGCACCGGTGACCGTGAGCGTGAGCGTGCCGCCGATGCAGGCGGCTGCCAGGGCGCTGACCGTCACCGAGACGACCTTGCCGGCGGACGTCGTGTACGAGGTGCTCACGCCGTCGGTGTCGCAGGCGCGCACCGCGGCGCTCCCGGAGCCGAGCCGTGCGGCGCTCAGCCCTCCCATGCTCGCGGCGGCGCCGACGACGCAGGAAGCGAGCACGGCCGAAGCCAGCGCCAGGATCGTGAGCCGCATTATGAGTCAGTCCTTCGACCTCGCCACGGACCCGGGCGTCGACACGCTCGAGCGCCGGGAGATGGTCAGCCGGTGATGACGACGTCGGCCCGGGTCACGTCCTGGGCGAGCGGATGCGAGGAAATGGCGACGACGTGGTCGGTCCCGGAGGCCGGGACGGTGATCGACCCCTCGCCCAACGCCTGGTCGCCGGTGCCGCTGAGCGTCACCGACAGAGTCTGACCCGCGCACGCGCTCGCCACGCCGGTCACCGTCACGCCGGTGATCTTGTACCCGGCAGGCGCAGTCTGTTCGTACGCCTCCGTGTACGTCACCGCGACGCCGTCGGTGTCGCAGGACGCGACGGTCCTGGTGTCGGCGCCGAGCTGGTCGGAGCTGAGCCCGCCCAGTGTCGCCGCGCTGCCGAACACGGCGCCGAACGCCGTGAGGCCCAACAGCGACGCGACCAGCGTGCGCTTGGTAATGAACTGCTTCATGACGCTTCCCCCCTCGTGGGTGCGCTCGAGTCCGTTTTGTCCCCTGGAGCATCGGCGCCGAGGAGTCTGTCCTGAGCGTTTGCCCGCGACGAGCCTGGGCTAGGCAACCTGGGCTAGAACACGTTACAGTTTCGAGGCAAGGGCACCTACGGCGAAAGACGAGGAAGACGATGGCGCGTCAGGCCCGCTCACTGTCCGGCAAGGTCGTGGTCGTCACCGGCGGTGGCCGGGGTATCGGCGCCGCCACCGCGCAGACGCTGGTGCGCGAAGGCGCCCAGGTCGCGATCGCCGACCTCGACCTCGACCGGGCGAAGGAGACCGCGGCCGCGCTGGAGCCGCAGGCAGTCGCCTTCCAGCTCGACGTGAGCGACCGGCACGCGTTCACCGCGTTCCTCGACCAGGTCGAGCGTGAGCTCGGCCCGATCTACGCGCTCGTCAACAACGCGGGGATCATGCCGCTCAACCGCATCGAGGAGGAGTCCGACCGCACGACCGCCGCGCAGATCGCCGTCAACCTCGTCGCCGTCATCCACGGCACCAAGGAGGCCGTACGCCGGATGAAGCCGCGCGGCACCGGTCACGTCGTCAACGTCTCGTCGGCGGCGGGCAAGATCCCCGTGTCGGGCGCCGCGACGTACGCCGCGACCAAGTTCGGCGTCTCCGGGTTCACCGAGTCCCTGAACATGGAGCTGAAGGGCACCGGCGTCGACGTCTCCTGCGTCTACCCCGCCATCGTGCACACGGAGCTGTCCGCCGGCCTGAAGCAGAACAAGGGCGTCCGCGGGGTGGAGCCGGAGGAGGTGGCCGAGGCCATCGTCGGTGCCCTGAAGGAGCCACGCCTGTACGTCTACGTGCCCAGGTCGCTGGGCACCTCCGTCCGCACCGGGGCACTGATCCCGCGGCGGGTCGGGGAGTGGCTCAACCGGGTGCTCGGCGGCGAGACCATGCTGACCGACGCGATGCACACCGATGCCCGCGCCCAGTACGAGGCACGGGTGTCGCACAGCGCGCCGGCGTCCGACCGGGAGGTGCAGCAGTGACGTTGCCGGCCACGATCACCGACGACCTCGTTACACGGCTGACGCGGCACATCTCGTCGTCCACAGGCGAGACCGCGAAGACCACCGAGATCTTCACCGGTGGACCGCTCGCGGCGATTCCGCAGTCCACCGAGGACGACGTCGCCACGGCGGTGGAGACGGCTCGACGGGCTCAGGCCGGCTGGGCCGCGACGAGCGTGCGCAAGCGGATGAAGGTCTTCAAGCGTTTCCACACCCTGGTGATCAAGCACCAGGCCGAGATCGTCGACATCATCCAGGCCGAGACCGGGAAGTCGCGCAAGAACGCCTTCGAAGAGGTGTGCGACCCGCCGATGACGGTCAGCCACTACGTCGGTGTGGCCCCAGGACTGCTCAAGCCCAAGCGCCGCAAGGGGCCGGTGCCTTTCGTGGTGACCTCGACGGAGATCCGGCGCCCCAAGGGCGTCGTGGGGTTCATCTCACCGTGGAACGGTCCCTTCTGCCTCGGTCTCTCCGACGCCATCCCCGCGCTGATGGCCGGCAACGGGGTCGTGCTCAAGCCCGACAGCCAGACCGCGCTCAGCCCGCTGTACGGCGTCGACCTGCTCTATCGGGCCGGCCTGCCGCGCGGTCTGTTCCAGGTCGTGGTCGGCGACGGTCCCGTCATCGGACCGGCCGTGGTGGACAACACCGACTACGTCATGTTCACCGGCTCCGACCGCACGGGTGCAGAGGTGGCGGCCCGCGCCGGCGCCCGGCTCGCCGGCTGCTCGCTCGAGCTGGGGGGTAAGAACCCGCTGATCGTTCTCGACGACGCCGACCTCGACATGGCCGTGGAGGGCGCGGTCAACAACGCGTTCATGGCCGCCGGGCAGATCTGCATGCACATCGAGCGCGTCTACGTGCCGGAGCACATGTTCGACACGTTCCGCGACCGCATGGTGCAGGCGACCAAGAACGTCACGCTCGGTGCCGGTTACCGGTTCGGGCCCGACATCGGCTCGCTCATCTCCGAACGCCAGCGTGACGCCGTCGCCGCCCATGTCGAGGACGCGAGGAGCAAGGGTGCCGCCGTGCTCACCGGCGGGCGCAGCCGGCCCGACCTCGGCCCCGCCTTCTACGAGCCCACGGTCCTGACGGGCGTGACTCCGCAGATGGTCTGCTACACCGAGGAGACGTTCGGCCCGGTGGTCGCGCTGTACCCCTATCGCAGCGAGGACGAGGCTGTCGCGCGGGCCAACGACACCGTCTACGGGCTCAACGCGAGCGTCTACGGCAGCGACCTCAAGCACGCCACCGACGTTGCCAAGCGGATCCGTGCCGGCACGGTCAACGTCAACGACGGTATGGCCGCCGCCTACAGCAGCATCGACACGCCGGCCGGCGGTGTCGGCAGGTCGGGTGTGGGTTCGCGTCATGGTGACGAAGGCCTGCTCAAGTACACCGACGTCCTCAACCTCGCCGTGCAGAAGAAGCAGGTGCTCGGCGCGCCCAAGGACATGCCCTACGACAAGCACGCCGACATCACCGTCAAGTCGCTGCGCATCATGCGCAAGACCGGCATCCGCTGACCCATTTCTGCGATCTCGGCGCGAGGGAGTCCTTCTGTCGCGCCGAGATCGCAGAAGTGACCCCGCATGGACTCGGCGTGTCCGGGGACGGAAAGCCCCCGGATGTCTAGATCCAGCGGGCGAACCACATCCGGTCGAGCCAGTCCTCGTTGGTCAGCAGCCCAT
Organism: Nocardioidaceae bacterium; assembly: GCA_036259355.1. Taxonomy (GTDB): domain Bacteria; phylum Actinomycetota; class Actinomycetes; order Propionibacteriales; family Nocardioidaceae; genus JALZDI01. Next base: position 5,359 of record DATABY010000183.1, on the reverse strand, counting down.
CGGTGAGGATCGGGTGGAAGAAGGCGAAGTTCGCGACCACCAGCGCGACGAACGCCCCCACGACCGCCGCACCCCACGCACGACGACGGCGTCCGGCATCGGCTGGCCCGAGGATCTTGCCGAGCACGAGGGTCAAGGCGACCACGGTGAACGGGATGATCGAGACGGCGTAGAAGAAGAAGATGGGGCGTTCGGAGAAGAACAGCCACGGCAGCCATGACGACAGCACCCCGACCAGCGCGAGCCCGAACCGCCAGTCCCGGCCGCCGACCCAGTACGCCCCTCCGGCCAGCAGCGCCACCGCGCCGGCCCACCACAGCACCGGGGTACCGATCGCGAGGATCTGCTCGATGCACTTGTCGGGAGCCACGCAGCCGAGCTGCCCCGGCTGGATGTCGGTGTTGGCGTCGATACCGACCGGCCGGTTGATGACGAGCCACCCTGCCGGGTCGGACTCGTACGGGTGCGTCGCGTCCTGGATGTCGCTACCCGTGTGGAAGCTCCACACCTCCTGGTGGTACTCCCACAGCGAGCGCACCGACTGCACCACCTCTTCTGGGCCTGACGCGTCCGTGGCCAAGTAGGTGCCCCAGTCCGAGCCGAAGTCGGTCTCGTACTTCTGCACGTTCGCGAACCAGCCGGTCCAGGAGACGACATAGACCAGCAGCGCCACGCCGACCAACGAGAAGAACGCGGGTACGGCGTCCACCAGCGTGGCCTTCCACGCGGGCGCCCGTACGCCGACGGCCCGGCGCGCGCCGCAGTCCCAGGCCCACACCAGCAGGCCGAACCCGGCCAGGGCGAAGATCGCGTTCCACTTCGTCCCGCAGGCCAACCCGAACGACACCCCGGCCGCCAGCCGCCAGGGCCGCAGCAGCAGCGCGCGGACCGGTCCCCAGCCACCGGCCGTAGGCCGGTCCGCCCCGGTCAGCCGCAGCAGCCGGGATCGCCCCCAGTCCCGGTCAGCCGCCAGGCACGCCACCGCGCACACCAGGAAGAACGCCATGAACACGTCCAGCAGTGCCAGCCGGGACATCACGAAGTGCAGGCCGTCGAAGCAGAGCAGCAGTCCCGCGACACATCCCAGCAGCGTCGAGCCGGTGAGCCGTCGCACCAACCGCGCCAGCACCAGCACGGTCAGCGAACCGACCACCGCCGCGGACACCCGCCAGCCGAACGGGTCCATCCCGAAGGCCCACTCGCCGGCCGCGATCAGCCACTTGCCGACGTCGGGATGCACGTAGTAGCTGGTGTCGGCCTTGAACAGCCCCGTCAGGTCGCCGCGCGCGACCATCCGGTCGGCGTTCTCCACGGTGTCGCGGACATAGCCGAACCGCAGCAGCGAGTAGGCGTCCTTGGCGTAGTAGGTCTCGTCGAACAGCAGCGTGCCCGGGCGCCCGAGCTGCCACAGCCGCAGCACCAGGGCGAGAAGGGCCACGCCCACGGGTCCGCCCCAGGCGACCCAGCGGCGCTCGCCGTCGACCAGTGGGCGCAGCCGCCGCTGCGCGCTGGGCTGGACCGTGCCGTCGGACGTCCGGCTCAGCGCCGCGCGGCGCGGCGGTCGGTCAACGGCGGTGAACACGCCGACATCGTACGGAGCAGTGGTGCCGCAGACGGGTACGGCGGCCCGGGTTGGCGGCGAGGGTCAGCGGCGTCCCGCGAGCGGCAGCCGCTGCGCGACGAGTGCCTGGCCGATGAGGGTGGCGGACGCGCGCACCGAGATCGTGAAGGCGAAGAAGGGGCCGAAGGACTGGACGGCGAGCATGCTGGTGATGAACAGACCCGGAAGGTTGGTCTGGAACCGCTCGTCGAGGACAGGCATCCCGTTGTGCGTCTCGAGACGCCCGAGCACGTTGCCGGCGACGAGCAGGGGTACGCGGGACACGTCGGGCTTGTAACCGGTCGCGAGCACGATGTCGTCGACGTCGAGCGCCGTCCCGTCGTCGAGCACCACGCGCAGTGCTCCACCCGGCTGCTCCTCGCATCCGGCGACGGTGCGGTGCGGGCGGATCCGCACGCTCTCGTGGCCGAGTCGTGCCCGCAGCCACGGCTCGACCTTGAGCCGCCCCTCCGCCCACATGCGCCGGCCGACATCCTCCTGGCCGGCCGGCGACAGCCGCCGGTACCAGCCCGGGTCACGAATGGTGGCGTCGACCAGCGGAGCCACCCACGTCCAGTCGGACGGGGCCACGGAGGGACTGGCGTGGCGATGGCAGACATCCACCGACGCTGCACCCGCCTCGTGGAGCAGCGCAGCCCACTCGTAGGCGCTCTGCCGTCCTCCGACTACCAGGCACCGGCGGCCCGCCAGCGGCTCCAGGTCGACGAGGTCGCAGGTGTGCTGGTAGCGCCCGCTCGGCAGCAGCGCCACGAGCTCGTCAGGCACGTTCGGGAAGTGCCGGAAGCCCAGCGCCAGCACGACGTTGTCGGCGGTGACCACGCTGCGGTCGTCCAGCAGTGCCCGGAAGCCCGTCGGCGTCTGGTCGAGCGCGTGGACGAGCCGCGGGTCGGTGCGCAGGCCACGGCGCTCGATGAACCAGTCGACGTAGGACAGGTAGAACGGCAGCGACAGCGGCTCCACGTCCGCGGGCCGCAGGCCGAGGGTGTCGAGGTACGCGAGGAAGGTGTGCACCCCGGTGGCGTCGAGGTGCCAGTCGCAGCCCGAGCGGAGGTACATCCCGGTGGGCATGTGGTCGCGCCAGAACGCCATCGGAGAGCCGTGGACGCGGTTCTCGATCCCGAGGTGGTCGGCGTACGCCGCGAGCGACAGGCCGAACGGTCCGGCTCCGATGACGAGCAACCGCGTGTGTACCTGCTCCATGGTTCCCTCCCCGTATGGGTCGAGGGTATGACCGCGGCGCTAGCGGGTGAAGGTCCGCGGCACCGCCCGTCGTAGCCCGCCTGCGATGCTGGTCCGGTGACCTCCCCCCGTACCGGAGCGCTCGTGCTCGCCGCCACGCCCATCGGCAGCATCGAGGACGCCCCGCCCCGGCTGGTCACCGAGCTCGCCGGCGCCGACGTCGTCGCCGCCGAGGACACCAGGCGGCTGCGCAGGCTGTGCGACCGTCTCGGCGTCACGGTGAGCGGTCGGGTGGTGTCGTACTTCGAGGGCAACGAGGCGGCGCGCACCGCGGCGCTGCTGGAGCAGCTGCACCAGGGCAAGCGGGTGGTGCTGGTGACCGACGCCGGCATGCCCAGCGTCTCCGACCCCGGCTACCGGCTGGTGGCCGCCGCGGTGGAGGACGACATCACCGTCACTACGGTCCCGGGTCCTTCCGCGGCGCTAGCCGCGCTGGCCGTATCGGGTCTGCCCGTGGACCGCTTCTGCTTCGAGGGGTTCCTTCCCCGCAAGGCCGGAGAGCGGCGCAGCCGACTGGCGGACGTGGCCGAGGAGCCGCGGACGATGGTCTTCTTCGAGGCTCCGCATCGCACCGCGGCGGCGTTGTCGGCCATGGCGGAGTCGTTCGGTGCCGGCAGGCGCGCGGCGGTGTGCCGGGAGCTGACCAAGCTGCACGAGGAGGTACGCCGGGGCACGCTCGCGGAGCTGGGCGAGTGGGCCAGTGACGGCGTGCGCGGCGAGGTGACCATCGTCGTCGGCGGCCACGTGCCCCGCGGCCCGGCCGAGTACGACGACGAGGCCGTGGCCGCACTCGTCGACGCGGCGGAGCAGCGCGGACTGTCCCGGAAGGACGCCGTGGTCGTCGTCGCCCGGGAGACCGGGGTGGCCAAGCGTGCCGTCTACGAGATCGCCCACCGGCGCTGAGCGCTCCCACCCCCGCCGAGATCGCAGAAATGACCCAGGTCATCTCCGCGTTCTCGGCGCGACGGTGGCGTGGAATGGAAAGCCGGGCACGATCGGCGACCCCCTAGGATCGGCGTGTGAGCCGCCATGTCCTGTCTGCCGTCGCCTGGCCGTACGCCAACGGCCCCCGTCACATCGGGCACGTGTCTGGGTTCGGCGTGCCGTCGGACATCTTCAGCCGGTACATGCGGATGGCCGGCAACAGGGTGCTGATGGTCTCCGGCACCGACGAGCACGGCACGCCGATCCTCGTCCAGGCGGAGAAGGAGGGCGTACCTCCGCGCGAGCTCGCCGACCGCTACAACCGGATGATCGTCGAGGACCTGCACGGCCTCGGCCTGTCGTACGACCTGTTCACCCGCACCACGACGCGCAACCACTACGCGGTGGCGCAGCACATGTTCAAGACCGTCTACGACAACGGCTACATGATCCCCAAGACCACCATGGGCGCGATCTCGCCGTCGACCGGCCGCACCCTTCCCGACCGGTTCATCGAGGGAACCTGCCCGATCTGCGGGTACGACGGAGCGCGCGGCGACCAGTGCGACAACTGCGGCAACCAGCTCGACCCGATCGAGCTGAAGAACCCACGCAGCCGGATCAACGGTGAGACGCCGAAGTTCGTCGAGACCGAGCACTTCTTCCTCGACCTGCCCGCGCTGGCCGACACCCTCGGTGACTGGCTGAAGACGCGCACCGACTGGCGCCCGAACGTGCTCAAGTTCTCGATGAACCTGCTCGACGACGTGCGCCCACGGGCGATGACCCGCGACATCGACTGGGGCATCCCGGTTCCCCTGGAGGGCTGGTCCGACAACCCCAACAAGCGGCTCTACGTCTGGTTCGACGCGGTGATCGGCTACCTGTCGGCGTCCGTGGAGTGGGCGAGGCGGCTCGGCGACGCGGACGCCTGGAAGGCGTGGTGGACCGACCCCGACGCGTCGTCGTACTACTTCATGGGGAAGGACAACATCACCTTTCACTCCCAGATCTGGCCGGCCGAGCTGCTGGCCTACGACGGAAGGGGTGCGCGCGGCGGCAGACCCGGAGGGTACGGCGAGCTGCAGCTGCCGACCGAGGTGGTCAGCAGCGAGTTCCTCACCATGGAGGGGCGCAAGTTCTCCACCAGCCGCTCGGTGGTGATCTACGTGCGCGACTTCCTCTCCCGCTACGACCCCGACGCGCTGCGGTACTTCATCGCGGTCGCCGGCCCCGAGACGCAGGACACCGACTTCACTTGGGCGGAGTTCGTGCGGCGCAACAACGACGAGCTGGTCAACACCTGGGGCAATCTCGTCAACCGGACTGTTTCGATGATGGCCAAGAACGTCGGCTCGATCCCGCAGGCGGGCGAGCTGACCGACACCGACCGGGCGCTGCTGACGAAGTCACAGGCCGCCTTCGGCAGCGTCGGCGGACTGATCGAGCGGCACCGCCAGAAGCAGGCGATCGGTGAGGCGATGCGGGTGGCCGCCGATGCCAACGCCTACCTGTCCGAGCAGGCCCCGTGGAAGCTGAGGAACGACGACCCCGACCGGATGCGCACGGTGCTGC
>DATABY010000182.1:0-4947 GCA_036259355.1 Nocardioidaceae bacterium | reverse complement strand
GGGGGGGGGCGCTGTCGTGTCGTGAGTCAGGCGGGGTGGTGGCCGCGGGGGACCGGCCGGCGGGTGACGCCGTCGACGACGGTCCGCTCGCCCAACGGCGCCGCCAGGTCGACGACGACGTCTCGGACCACCGCGACCTCCGGGCACGGCCGGCTCGCCGGCGCGGTGCCCGCGCGCATCAGCAGCGTGACCACGACCCGGTTCTCCGACTCGGCCACGGCCGCGCGGTGCAGCCTGCCGGAGCACTCGGGTACGCCGGTCGTGTAGCGCAGCTGCAACCGATCCGGTGCCAGCACCTCGTAGGACTGGACCGGCACCGCGAGCGGCGAGTCCGCAGAGATCGAGGGCTGGACGCGCGGTGCGACGCCGGACGGCTCGGACCGGGGTGAAGGCACGTCGGACGGCGGGTCCGCCGGCATCGCCGTACCCGGGTCCCCGGGTGACCCGCCACCTGATGCGCCGGCGGCCGCGTTGCTGTCCGCGGCGTCTGCTGCGGTTGTGCCGGCGTCGTCTGCGCCGCCCAGGCTCAACGCCACACCTCCTGCGACCACTGCCAGCACCGCCACGGCCGCGGCGGCGGCCGCCAGCCAGGAACGCTGCACCATCGTCTCACCCGCCTCATCTCGGATGCGACTCTGACGTTGGGCGACCCGTCGGGGTTCCCCGTCCGACGGCAAGGGGCGGCGGCGTTCGGGGGCTATTCGAGGTGGAAGTGCACGTCCGCGGCGTCGACGGCCGCCTGGGGGATCGTGAGCCGGCGATGCGCCGGCGGCCACGTCGGCTCCGGCGGGCGGAGATGCGGATAACGGTCGAGCACCACGACACAGGCCTGCCACAGCTCAGTCCAGGCCATCATCTCGTCGTACGGCACGGGCGCGAGCGCACCGGCGAGTGTGGGCGTCGGGGCAGGCGAGGCGGACAGGGTGGCGGGCATCTGCTTCCCCCTCTTCCCGTACGGCGAGCCCTCGCCGTACGCGCTCACATCACCGTAGGACCACCGTGGGCGGCGCTGCCAGGGATACGCATCGGTAGTGTTGTCTCGCGTCCGTACCGCCCCACTGCCGACCGAGAGCGCGGAGATTCCTCGTGTCCATACTCGTGACCGGGTCCATCGCGACCGACCACCTGATGACGTTCCCCGGCAAGTTCGCCGACTCGCTGGTGGCCGAGCAGCTCGACCGGCTGACGCTGTCCTTCCTGGTCGAGGACCTGGAGGTACGCCGGGGCGGGTGCGGCGCCAACATCGCGTTCGCGATGGCCTGCATGGGCCTGCGGCCGGTGCTGGTCGGCGCCGTGGGCGAGGACTTCGTCGACTACCGGTCCTGGCTGGAGCGGCACGGCGTGGACTGCGGCGCGGTGCACGTGTCCGACACCAAGCACACGGCGCGGTTCGTGTGCACCAACGACTCGACGATGGCCCAGATCGCGTCGTTCTACTCCGGTGCGATGTCGGAGGCACGCGAGATCGAGCTCGCGCCGATCGCCAGGCGCACCGGCGACCCGGAGCTCGTCATCATCAGCCCCAACGACCCGGAGGCGATGGTGCGGCACACCGAGGAGTGCCGGGCCCGCGGCTACGACTTCGTCGCCGACCCGTCCCAGCAGATGCACTGGGGCGACGGCGACCTGATCCGCCAGCTCATCGACGGCGCGACCTACCTGCTCAGCAACGACTACGAGGCCGCGCTGGCCCAGCAGAAGACCGGCTGGTCGGCCGCGGAGATCCTCGACCGGGTGGGCACGCATGTCATCACCCACAGCGACAAGGGCGTGGCGATCCACCGCAAGGGCGAGCCGGTGATCGAGGTTCCCGTGGTCCCGGCCACCAAGGCCGTGGAGCCGACCGGTGTGGGCGACGCCTTCCGCGGCGGGTTCGTCGGCGCCCTGAGCTGGGGTCTCGGGCTCGAGCGTGCCGCCCAGGTGGGCTGTCTGCTCGCCACCCATGTGGTGGAGACCGTGGGCACCCAGGAGTACGTGCTCTCCCAGCGGGCGGTGATGGACCGCTTCACCCGCGCCTACGGTGAGGAGGCCGCCGCCGAGGTGGCCGCGCACCTGCGCTGCCCCCGCCCGTAACCACACCCTCGCGCCGAGATCGCAGCAGTGGCCGCCACCCTCGCGTCGAGATCGCAGCAGTGGCCGCCACCCTCGCGCCGAGATCGCAGCAGTGGCCGCCACCCTCGCGCCGAGATCGCGGCAGAGTGCCTCACGTGAGGCGACGCACCAGGTAGAGGCGGGCGCTGCCGTGCCGTTGCGCCCCGACGAACTCCTGGCCGCGCAGCCGGCACCAGGCCGGCACGTCGGACTTCGCGGCCGGGTCGTCGGCGACGACCCCGATCACCTCGTCGACCGCGACGTCTTCGAGGTGCCGGGTCAGCTCGATGACCGGCAGCGGGCAGCGCATGCCGGTGCAGTCGAGGACCAGCGTGGGTTCGTCGGCCACCGGGCTCACATCCCGGCGCGGCCGCGCAGGCCGGCCACCACGTCCGGCAGCACCGCGAGGAAGCGCTCGACGTCGTCCTCGGTGGTGTCGGCGGTCAGCGACAGCCGGATGTTGCCGTGCGTCAGCGCCCCCATCGCGGCCAGCACGTGGCTGGGCTCCAGCGTGTCGGCCGTGCACGCCGACCCGCTGGCGACGTTGAACCCGTGCCGGTCGAGCTCGGTCACCAAGGCCTCGCCCTGCACGTGCAGGCAGGAGAACGTCACCAGGTGCGGCAGCCGGTCCGTCGGGGCCCCGACCACGTCGACGTCGGGGACCGTCGCGGCCACGCGCGAGCGGATGCGCTCCACCAGCGCGTGCTGGCGTGCGTTGACCTCGTCGCGCTCGGCGACCACCGCCTGCAACGCCGCGGCCGCGGCCAGCGCCGTGGGCACGTCGGCGTACCCGCGCTCGTCGGCCGGTCCCGGCTCCCGCCAACGCACGCCCTTGCGGACGGCGAGGATCCCGACGCCCCTGGGACCGCCCCACGTGTCGGCGCCCGCGGTGAGGACCGACCAGCCCTCCGGCGGGTCCAGGCGGCCGGCGGCGTGCGAGGCGTCCACCAGCAGCGGTACGCCGGCGTCTCGGCAGCCGGTCGCGACCTCCGCCACCGGCTGAAGGGTGGCCACCTCGTGGTTGGCCTGCTGCAGGCACGCGACCGCCACGCCCTCGCCCGCGGCCGCCGCCACGAACTCGTCCGGCTCGACCCGCCCGGTGGCGTCGACCGGCACGCTCCGGTTCTTGCCGCCCTGCTCCTCCAGCCACCGGGCGGCGTGCAGCACGGCGGAGTGCTCGACCGCGGAGTGCACGACGGTACGGCCCACCCGGCTGCGCGCCTGCGCCGTGCCCAGCAGGCCGGCGTGCACGGCCGCGGTGCCGCCGGCCCGGAACGACACCTCGTCGGGGCGGGCCCGCAGCAGCGTGGCGACCACCTCGCGGGCATTGTCGAGCAGCATGCGTGACCGCCGGCCGGGGGAGTGCAGGGCCCGCGGGTCGGCCCAGCCCTCGTCGTACGCGCTCAGCAGCACCTCACGCGCCGCGGGATGCAGCGGCTGCGCCGAGGCGGCGTCGAAGTAGCCCGCGCAACCGGGAGGGGCCGAGTCGCTCACACGCCCGACGTTAGCGGGCGACCTACCCAAGTCGGGCGGGGATGACTGCGTTAGTGTTTGCGGGAACGTAAGCCATGGGTGCTCTGCAGTCGGCCGGCGCGGTTGCCCGGCAACCAAGGGGGCACCAGCACCGACCGGAGAAAGGCTCCCCGTGGGTCCGAACCTCACAGCGCCTCCGGCGCGCCGGAGGCGTTCTGTGCGTTCGCTGGTGCGGCGCCGCGTCGGCGCCTCCCTCGCTGTGCTGCTGGGCATGCTCGTGCTCTCGGGCTGCTCGTCGGACACGGTCGAGCAGTGGGGCAGGTTCGGTCTCCCGGACGGCGCCAGCGCCAGCGCGCCGGAGATGAAGGCGCTGTGGGTCGGAGCCTGGATCGCGGCCTGGATCGTCGGCTTCCTGGTGTGGGGGCTCATCATCTGGGCGGTGGTGCGCTACCGCCGCCGCACCCCCGACGAGATCCCCACCCAGGTGCGCTACAACCTGCCGATCGAGGTGCTCTACACGGTCGCGCCCTTCGTGGTGATCTTCGTGCTCTTCTACCACACGGTGGTCACCCAGGCTGAGATGCTGCCAGACGACCAGCCGGGGCAGGAGGAGATCCTCGTCGTCGGCCAGCAGTGGTCCTGGAGCTTCAACTACCTGGGCGAGGACGGCATCGACGCGCCCAACGCCGCCAACGGCAACGACGCGTTCTTCGTCGGCACCACCGCCGACATCCCCACGCTGGTGCTGCCGGTGGACAAGCCGGTGAAGTTCCTGCTGCGCTCGCCCGACGTCATCCACTCCTTCTGGGTCCCCGCGTTCTACTTCAAGATGGACGTCCTCCCGGGGCGGCAGAACACCTGGGTGACCACACCCACCAAGGAGGGCACGTACGCCGGCAAGTGCGCCGAGCTCTGCGGGCTGCAGCACTCACGGATGCTGTTCAACGTCCGGGTCGTGAGCGAGGCGGAGTACGACCAGTACGTACAGTCGCTGCGTGAGGCGGGCAACCGCGGCACCGTGATCGGCAGCACCGAGCCTGACAGGATCGCAGGCCTGGAGACCGACGGCGAGAACGGAGCGGGCCAGTGACGGCTATCGACGCTTCCCGGCAGGTCACCACCGAGCCGCCGCGACAGCACACGCTCGGCCAGCGGATCGCGCACTACATGACGACGACCGATCACAAGCTGATCGGCAAGATGTACCTCGTCACGTCGTTCGGCTTCTTCGTGGTCGCCGGTGTGATGGCGATGTTGATCCGCGCCGAGCTGGCCTATCCCGGCCAGCAGGTCGTCGAGGACGAGGTCTACAACCAGCTGTTCACCATGCACGGCACGATCATGCTGCTGCTCTTCGCGACGCCGCTGTTCGTGGGCTTCGCC
>DATABY010000181.1:0-4042 GCA_036259355.1 Nocardioidaceae bacterium | reverse complement strand
GGTCGCCCTCGGCGGCGTCTTCCTGCTGGTGATCCTCGCTCTTGTCCTGCTCCAGGCCGGCCAGCGCTATCTACCGATCGAGGGCTGGGCCTTCACCGGCGAGCTCGCGCGTTTCTCCCTCGTCTGGCTCACGTTCGTGGTCGCCGGCGTCCTGGTCACCCGCGACGGCCACATCGCCATCGAGGCCATCGACATGTTCCCGCACGAGCACGTGCGCCGTGTGGTCCGCGTCGGCTCCTGCCTCATCGTCGCCGCGGTCGGCGTGGGACTCACCGTCGAGGCGTGGGAGCTCGTGCAGACCCAGGAGGTGCTCAAGTCGCCGGCGATGCGGATGCCGATGTCCTGGCTGTACGCCGTCTCGCTGGTGGGCTTCGTCAGCACCGTCGTCCGGTCGCTCGTCGCCGCCGTGCGGTACGCCGTCCTCGGGGCGCCCGCCCTGCAGTTGCCGGACGTGTCCGAGGCACCGGAGGGGCGGGCGTCGTGAGCCTTCTCGTCCTCTGCCTGCTGATCGCGGTCCTGCTGCTGGTCCGCGTCCCTGTCGCGTTCGCGTTCTTCGGCCCCGCTCTGCTCTACATGGTCACCAACGACCAGTCCGTGGGTCTGGCGCTGCGGCTGGTGGCCGAGGCCACCGCGAGCTTCCCGCTCCTGGCTGTGCCGCTGTTCATCCTGCTCGGCAGCCTGGCCAACCACGCCGGCATCGCCGACCGACTCTTCGACTTCGCGCTGGCCCTCCTCGGCCGGGTCCGCGGCAGCCTCGGCTACGTCAGCGTCGGCGTCAGTCTCGGCTTCTCCTGGATGAGTGGCTCGGCCGTCGCCGATGCCGCTGCGCTGGGCAAGCTGCAGATCCCGGCCATGATCCGCGACGGCTACCCCAAGCGGTTCGCCCTCGGCGTGGTCGGCTCCGCCTCCCTGATTGCGCCGGTGATGCCGCCGAGCATCCCCGCGGTCGTCTTCGCCGGCCTCGCCGCCGTCTCGACGGGCGCCCTCTTCGCCGCCTCCGTCATTCCGGCGCTGCTGATGACCCTGGGCCTGTGCCTGATTGTCTTCCTCTGGGTCGGCCGCAAGAGCGACATCGAGCGCCGCGAGTTCAGCTGGGTGCAGGTGGCCCACACCGGCAGGCGAGTCCTCCTGCCGTTGGGCGCGCCGGTGGTGATCCTCGGCGGCATCCTCAGCGGCTTCTTCACTCCCACCGAGGCCGCGGCCGTGGGCGCGGCGTACATGGCGCTGCTGGGCTTCGGGCTGCGGACGCTGCACCTGCGCGACCTGCCCAGGGTGGTGAGCGAGACCGTCCTGACCAGCGGCGCGATCATGCTCATCGTCGCCTCGGCCAACCTGCTGGGCTACGTCTTCGCCCGCGAGCGGGTGCCCCAGGCGATCGCCGACTTCATGCTCGGCCTGACCTCCTCGGGCACCGGGTTCCTGCTGCTGGTCTTTCTGCTCACGCTCGTGCTCGGGACCGTCCTGGACGCGATCGCGGTGCTCACACTGACGGTGCCGATCCTGTTGCCGATCAGCGCCACGTACGGCGTCGACCCGATCGCGCTCGGCGTGCTGATGATCATCGCCAACATGATCGGTCTGCTCACCCCACCGGTCGGTACCGTCCTGTTCGTCCTCCAGGCGATCACCAAGGCGCGGATGACCGACGTGTTCCTGGGCTCGCTGCCGTTCATCCTGCCCCTGCTGGCGATCTGCGTTGCGGTCATCCTCTGGCCGGACGCGATCCTCTACCTCCCAGAGTGGCTCGGCTTGTGAGCGCCGCCGTGGCCCCCCGCCGGTCAACGCTCGTCGGCCTCGTCGGCCAGGGCGTGGGCCCATCGCTGACCCCGGAGATCCACGAGCGGGAGGCGCTGCGCCAGGGACTCCGCTACGTCTACAAGGTCCTGGAGCTCGGCCCCGGCAGCGTGGCCGAGGACCGCCTCCGCGCGCTGCTCGACTCAGCGGTCCGGATGGGCTTCGACGGGCTCAACGTCACCCATCCGGTCAAGCAGGCCATCGTCCCGCTCGTGGACCGGGTGACGCCGAACGTCGCTGCCATCGGGGCGCTCAACACGGTCCTGATGACGCCGGAGGGCACGGTCGGCCACAACACCGACGTGACCGGCTTCGCCGAGTCCCTCACCGAAGGACTCCCCGACGCGCCCCGCGAATCAGTCGTGCTGCTCGGCGCCGGCGGTGCCGGCACCGCGGTCGCCCACGCGCTCGCCGGACTCGGCGTGCAGCGCCTCCACGTGGCCGACCACGACCGCGACCGGGTGTCCCGGCTCATCGACTCCGTGCACGCCGCCCACCCCGCCGTCCGTGTTGGCCCCCTGCCCACCGAGGAGGTCGGCGACGTCCTGGCCGCCGCATCCGGCTTGGTCAACGCCACCCCGGTCGGGATGGCGGCGCATCCCGGACTGCCCCTGGACGAGGGCATGCTGCACCCGAAGCTCTGGGTCGCGGACATCGTCTACCGCCCGGTCGTCACCGGGCTGCTCCGCGCCGCCGCCGACCGCGGCTGCCGGACGCTCGCCGGCTCAGGGATGGCGGTCCACCAGGCCGCCGACGCCTTCGAGCTCATCACCGGCCGGACGGCTGACCGGGCCGCCATGGCCCGTGACCTGACGGAACTCGTGGCCGCCGAGATGGCGGAGCGCGCGACACATGAGGACACCTGAGAGAGGAACTCATCATGACCAGCAAGAGCATCCGCATGCACGCGCGCGCCGCGTGCGCCGTCGTACCACTGCTCGCCCTCGCCGCATGCGGCGGTGGCGACGACGCGTCCGCCGACGGCGCCACCGAGCTGTCGCTCGCGCACAGCTACACCCAGGAGCAGCCGCAGCACCGCTGCGGCGCCGCGGTGATCAAGGAGGAGGTCGAGGCCGCCGGCGTGGGCCTGAACGTCGAGATCTTCGCCAACAGCCAGCTCGGCGACGACGCCGACCGCATCGCCTCCATCGTGTCCGGCGACATCGACATGGACATCCAGGGCGCCTCCGCTCTCGGCGCCGTCTACGAGCCGGTGCAGGTCCTCGACGCGGCGTACGCGTTCGACGACGCCGAGCACCTGCAGCGCTACTTCGAGTCGGACGCGGCCGCCAGCCTGATCGAGGACTTCAAGGCTGAGGCCGGTGTGCAGACGCTAGGCGCCTGGTCGGCGGGGATGCGGCACTTCACCGCGAACCAGCCGATCCGCAGCCCGGAGGACCTCCAGGGCCTGCGGATGCGCTTCCCCAACTCGCCGCAGTTTCTGATGAACGCCGAGGCCCTCGGCGCCAACGCCACCGAGGTCGCCTACGAGGAGCTCTTCCTGGCCCTGCAGCAGGGCACGGTCGACGGCCAGGAGAACCCGATCGTCAACATCGAGGCGATCAGCCTCGATGAGGTGCAGGACGCGATCAGCCTCTCCGCGCACCAGGCGAACTCCAACCTCGTCATCATCGGCCAGGTCTGGGACGAGCTGGACGCCGAGCAGCAGAAGACGCTGCAGGCAGCCGTGGACAAGGCCGTCCAGCAGGTTCCCGGCTGCGTCGAGAAGGACGAGCAGCAGATCCTGCAGGGATGGCAGGAGAGCGGCAGCCTCAAGGTCATCGACGACGTCGACAAGGACGCGTTCCGCACCCGGGCAGAGGAGTACCTGCGCGGCGAGTTCGACGACGCGCAGCTCGAGGTCTACCAGGGCATCCGCGAGGCCGCGGAGTGACCGCGGTGGGGGAGGTCTCGACGTTCCGGGGACCGGTGCGTGCCGATGAGCTCGGCACCACCTTGACCCACGAGCACGTGTTCGTGGGCCACCCCGAGCTTGACCTGAACCTCCCCCACCCGGAGTGGGACGAGGAGCGCGCCGTCGACCGGGCCGTCGCCGGTCTCGACCGTCTCTGGAGGCTCGGCGTGCGCACGGTCGTGGACCTCACGGTCCTCGGCCTGGGGCGCGACGTGCGCCGGCCGGGCCCGTGGGTCTGGAAGTACGCCGGCAGCTCGTCGTGACAGTAGTACCCGGTGGAGGCCACCAACTGCACCCTGGTGCGGTCCGCGACCCGGGCCACCCGGCGCACGT
>DATABY010000180.1:0-6130 GCA_036259355.1 Nocardioidaceae bacterium | reverse complement strand
CCCCCCCCCAGGCCGGCTCACTCGGTGGTGATCGCGGTGAGCACGTTCAGCTTCGCCGCCCGGCGCGCCGGCCACACCGCCGCGAGCACGCCGACCAGTCCGGACGCCAGCACGAACGCCGCCAGCTGGGCTACCGGCACCCGGAGCTCGGAGAGCCCCTCGTCGGCCAGTGCCGACAACAGGCCGACACCGAACACCAGCCCCAGCGCCACGCCGAGGGTCGCGCCCAGCACCGCGATCACGGTCGACTCCAGCCGCACCATCCGGCGCAGCTGGCGACGGCTCAGGCCGACCGCGCGCAGCAGACCGACCTCTCGGGTGCGCTCGATGACCGAGAGCGCCAGCGTGTTGATGATGCCGAGCACCGCGATGACCACTGCCAGGCCCAGCAGCGCGTAGATCATCGTCAGCATCTGGTCGACCGGGGCACGCTGCTCCTCCGCGAACTCCGCCTGGTCCTTGAGGGTGACCGTCGGCAGGTCGGCGATGCTCGTCTCGATGGCCGCGCCGACCTGGTCCTTGGCGCCGGGCTCGGCGGTCACGTAGGCGTAGTTGTCCGCCGGTGCGACACCGGCCGCGGCGAGCGCGTCCAGCGACATGACGTACCCGGTGGCCACGGCCGGGTTGGTCTCGAACAGGCCCACGATCTCGTACTCCCGCTCCCCCTTGGGCAGAGTGACCGAGACGGTGTCGCCCACCGACCAGCCCTTGTCCTCGGCACGCTCGCCCTCGACGAGCAGGGCCCGACCACGCAGGTCCTGGGCGGAGCCGGCCAGCATGTTCACCTTCATCGCGTCGGTGAACAGCGCCGGGTCGGCGGCGCCGACCACTCCCCGGGTCCCCTCGATCTCCGCCTGGCCGTAGCGGAAACGCGCCACGGTGTCGACGCCGGCGATCTGCTCGACGTCGTCGGAGACCTTCGGCGAGAACGGCACGCCGATCGCGTTGGAGACGACGAAGTCCGCGGCGAAGTTCTGCTCGATCGACGCGTCGACGCTCGCCTTGGCCGAGGCGCCGAGGATCGACATCGCCGACACCAGCGTCAGCCCGATCATCAGCGCCGACGCGGTGGCGGCCGTACGCCGCGGGTTGCGCACGGCGTTCTGCTCGGCCAGCCTGCCCACGGTGCCGAACACCCGCCGGTACAGCAGGCCTACCCCGGCCACCAGCGGGCGGCCGACCACCGGGCTGATCAGCGCGACGGCGAGCAGCACGAGCAGCACCCCGAGGCCGAACGCCCACAGCCCCCACGACACCTCGGTGAGGAACTCGACCAGCATCCCGACGACGCCGACCACGATCATGCCGACGCCGATGTACAGCCGCCGGCGCAGCGTCTGCTCGGGCATCGCGACATCGTCGCGCAGCGCGGCCACCGGCGCGATCCGGCTGGCCCGGCGCGCCGGCAGGTAGGCCGCGAACAACGTCACGACCATGCCGACGACGTAGGCCACCACGACCGTGCGGGGCGCGAACACCAGGCCGGCGCCGGTGAGGTCGAGACCGAACGTCGCGAACAGCTGCTTGAGTCCGACAGCCAGCCCGGCGCCGAGGAGCAGCCCCAGCGTCGACCCCACCAGCCCGATCATGGTGGCCTCCAGCAGCACCGACCGCGTGACCTGACGCCGGCTCGCGCCGAGCGCGCGGAACAGGGCCATCTCCCGGCTGCGCTGCGCCACCAGGATCGAGAACGTGTTGACGATCAGGAAGCTGCCCACCACCAGGGCGACCGCCGCGAACACCAGCAGGAACGTGGTGATGAACGACAGGCCCTCGGTGATGTCGTCGCTGGACTCGTCGGCGACCTTGTCGCCGGTCACCGCCTCGAGGCCCCGCGGCAGCTCGGCCGCCACGCTGGCACGCAGCTCGCCCTGGCTGACGCCGTCGGCCGCGGTCACCCAGACGTCGGTGAAGACGTCGCGTCCGTCGGCGAACAGGTCCTGAGCGGTGCGTGTGTCGAAGATCGACATGCTGGCTCCGGCCAGGCTCCCGCCGCCGAACTCCGCCAGGCCGACCAGCTCGGCGTGGACCATCGGCTGGTCGCCGGAGGTGACCAGCGCCACCTGGTCGCCCACGTCGTAGCCCGCCTTCTCCGCCGTCGTGGGGTCGAGCACGACCTCACCGGCCCGCTGCGGCTGCCGCCCCTCCACCATGGAGACGGCCGGCTGGTCGTCGGATGCCGCGGGCGCCTCGTGGTAGTTGAAGCCGAGGCCCGGAGCCCCCTGGGCCCCGATGACCTTGCCGTCCTCGCCGACGACGAACACGCCGAAGCTGGTGACGTTGCCGTCCGCGCGCGCGGCGCCCGCGACGGCCGCCAGGTCGTCGACCAGCCCCGCGGGTACCTTGCGGGAGTCCTGGCTGGAGTCGTCGCCGCTGGCTCCGGCCGGCCGGACGACGACGTCTCCGACGCTGCCGTCCATGATCTGGGTGAAGTTGCGCTCGAGTGTGTCGGTGAAGATGAACGACCCGGCGACGAACGCGACGCCCAGGACGATGGCGAACCCGCTCATGAGCAGGCGCAGCTTTCGCGCCATCAGGTTCTTCAGTGCAGCCCGCAGCATCGCTCAGACCTCCGAGCCCACGGCGGGGCGGTTCTCGGTCAGCCGACCGTCGAGCGTCTTCATCCGCTCCAGCACGTCATCGGCGGTGGGGTTGCGGATCTCGTCGACGATGCGGCCGTCGGCGAGGAACACCACGCGGTCGGTGTAGGACGCCGCGACGGGGTCGTGGGTGACCATCACGATGGTCTGCCCGAACTCGTCGACGGAGCGGCGCAGGAAGCCGAGGACCTCGGCACCGGAGTGGGAGTCGAGGTTGCCGGTCGGCTCGTCGGCGAACACGATCTCCGGCCGGCTCACCAGCGCACGCGCGCAGGCGACGCGCTGCTGCTGGCCGCCGGACAGCTCACTGGGTCGGTGCGACAGCCGGTCACGCAGCCCGACCGTGTCGATCACGGTGTCGAACCAGGCCTGGTCCGGCTTGCGGCCGGCGATCGCCAGCGGGAGCACGATGTTCTCGTATGCGGTCAGCGTCGGCACCAGGTTGAACGCCTGGAAGACGAACCCGATGCGGTCGCGACGCAGCGTGGTGAGCGCCTTGTCCTTCAGCGAGGTGAGCTCGGTCTCGCCGACGTACACGTCGCCGGAGGTCGCCGAGTCCAGCGCGGCCGCACAGTGCATCAGCGTGGACTTGCCGGAACCGGACGGCCCCATCACCGCGGTGAACTCCCCGGCCAGGAACTCGATGCTCACGTCGTCGAGAGCCACGACCTGGGCCTCGCCGTGGCCGTACACCTTGGACAGCCCGACCGTGCGCGCCGCCGCCGGCCGGCCGTTCCTGCGGTGGGTGTTGATGGATGCTGTGCTGTGCACAGGTGTCCCCTCCCTAGATCTCTTGTGGAATACACAAAATTCTAGGAAGGCACGGCGTCCGTCGCGTCAGGTTTTCCCCTGGCTTGACCCGACCGAGACCCTGACTCCGCCGGATGCCGCAGAGCGCGTGTTGCACGTCACACGCGAGGCGAATCGGCGGTAACGTTCCCGACGCTCAGCGTCGTCTCGACCCACTGGGGGCACCCCGTGCTACTCGCTCAGGAATCGAGCCTCCGCCTCGATGCGGGCGCCGTCGACTACGCCATCATCGCGCTGTACTTCGTGTTCGTGCTCGGTATCGGCTACCTCGCCCGGCACGCGATCTCGAACAGCCTCGACTTCTTCCTGTCGGGGCGCTCGCTGCCGGCGTGGATCACCGGGCTGGCGTTCATCTCGGCCAACCTCGGTGCGATCGAGATCATGGGGATGAGCGCCAACGGCGCCGAGTTCGGAATGCCGACGGTGCACTACTTCTGGATCGGGGCGATCCCGGCGATGCTGTTCCTCGGCATCGTGATGATGCCGTTCTACTACGGCTCCAAGGTGCGCAGCGTGCCGGAGTTCATGCTGCGCCGCTTCGGCCCCGGCGCCCACCTGGTCAACGCGATCAGCTTCGCCGTCGCCCAGGTGCTCATCGCCGGCATCAACCTGTTCCTGCTGGCCAAGATCGTCAACGTCCTGCTGGGCTGGCCGCTGTGGGTGGCGGTGATCGTCGCTGGGGTCATCGTGCTCACCTACATCACCGCGGGCGGGCTGTCGGCGGCGATCTACAACGAGGTGCTGCAGTTCTTCGTGATCGTGGCCGCGCTGCTCCCACTGACCCTGATCGGGCTCAACAACGTCGGCGGATGGGACGGCCTGACCCAACGGGTCAGCCAGGCGGGCTACGGCGAGCAGATGACAGCCTGGCCGGGCAGCGAGCTGGTCGGACTCGACTCCGACCTGCTGTCCGTGATCGGGCTGGTCTTCGGCCTCGGTTTCGTGCTGTCGTTCGGCTACTGGACCACGAACTTCGTCGAGGTGCAGCGCGCGATGGCGTCCAAGAGCATGGGCAACGCCCGCCGCACGCCGATCATCGGCGCGTTCCCGAAGATGTTCGTGCCCTTCATCGTGATCGTCCCCGGCATGGTCTCCGCCGTCCTCGTGCCGGAGATGGTGCAGGGCAAGGCGCAGGGCACCGTCGACTACAACAACGCACTGCTGTACCTGATGCGCGACCTGCTGCCCAACGGCATGCTCGGGCTGGCGATCGCGGGTCTGCTGGCGTCGTTCATGGCCGGGATGGCGGCGAACATCAGCTCCTTCAACACGGTGTTCAGCTACGACATCTGGCAGGACTACGTCGTCAAGGACCGCGACGACGGCTACTACCTGGGCGTCGGGCGCGTGATCACGGTGGTCGCCACGGTGGCGGCCATGGGTACGGCGTTCATCGCGGCCACCTACACCAACCTGATGGACTACCTGCAGCTGCTTTTCTCGTTCTTCAACGCGCCGCTGTTCGCCACCTTCATCCTCGGGATGTTCTGGAAGAAGATGACGCCGACCGCGGGCTGGGTCGGACTGGTCTCCGGCACGCTGGCCGCGATCGTCATCGCGGTGCTGAGCGAGGACGCGTTCGGGGCATACTCCCTGGGCGTTCTCCCGCTCGCCGGACAAGGGGCGAGCTTCGTCGCCGCCGGCGTCGCGTTCGTCGTCGACATCGCCATCTCCTACGCCGTGACCATGGCCGGCCGCCCCAAGCCCGAACGCGAGCTGGTCGGGCTGGTGTACTCGCTGACGCCGAAGGAGAACTTCCACGACCCACGCGACGCCCGGGATGCGTGGTACCAGAAGCCGAGTCTGCTGGCCGGCATCGCGCTGGTGCTGGTCATCATCCTCAACATCGTCTTCGCCTGAGTAGGGAGACCCTCAGATGTCCATGGCAGAGAAGGGGCCACAGGAGGCCACCCGCAAGCCACGCAAGCGCGCCGGAATCTTCGACATCCGCACGGTCATCGGCCTGCTGCTCGCCATCTACGGGGTCGTGCTCACCGTCACCGGCCTGGTCGGCACGAGCGAGGGCGACCTGGCCAAGGCCAACGACGTCAACGTCAACCTCTGGACCGGGATCGGGCTGCTGGTCGCGTCAGCCGTGTTCTTCGCCTGGGCTCGGCTGCGCCCGGTCGTCGTACCCACCGACAACCCTGACGGAGACGGTCAGACCCACTGACACGCGCGTGACGAAGGGGCGGCCCGGATGACCCGGACCGCCCCTTCGGTGTTGCTCGTGCGAGTGGCTGGACTCAGAAGTCCATGCCGCCCATGCCACCCATGTCGGGCGCGCCGCCGCCGGCGGGCGCCTTCTCGGGCTTGTCGGCGATGACTGCCTCGGTGGTGAGGAACAGCGCGGCGATCGACGCGGCGTTCTGCAGCGCCGAGCGGGTCACCTTCGTCGGGTCGATGATGCCTTCGGCGATCATGTCGACGTACTCGCCGGTGGCCGCGTTGAGGCCGTGTCCGGCCTCCAGGTTGCGCACCTTCTCGGCCACGACGCCGCCCTCGAGGCCGGCGTTGATCGCGATCTGCTTCAGCGGGGCCTCCGCAGCCGTCCTGACGATCGAGGCACCGGTGGCCTCGTCGCCCTCGAGGTCGAGCTTCTCGAAGGCCGCGGCCGTCGACTGGGTGAGGGCGACGCCGCCACCGGCGACGATGCCCTCCTCGACAGCCGCCTTGGCGTTGCGGACGGCGTCCTCGATCCGGTGCTTGCGCTCCTTGAG
>DATABY010000179.1:0-15457 GCA_036259355.1 Nocardioidaceae bacterium | reverse complement strand
GGCCCTGCTGGAGTTCGGCGACGACCCCGCCGACGTCGTGGGCAGGCGTACGCCGCCGCTGGACGCCGCCGAGATCGTGCGCTACTCCCGGTTCCACGACCCGTTCAACCACCCGACGGTGGTCTACCGGGCCTCCGCCGTACGCGCCGTCGGCGGCTACCAGGACCTCCCGCTGATGGAGGACTACCTGCTGTTTGCCAAGATGATCGCGAACGGCGCTCGCGTCGCCAACATCGCAGAACCGCTGGTCTGCTACCGCGTCGGGGCCGGCGCCTACGCCCGCAGGGGCGGCGTCGGGCTGCTCAGGTCGGAGCTGCGGCTGCAACGACGGTTCCGCGAGCTCGGGTTCACCACCCGGGGTCAGTTCACCCGCAACGTCGTCGTCCGAGGTGGCTACCGCCTCGTGCCGGAGGCTGTCCGCCGTACCGCCTACCAACGCCTGATCGCACCGTACGGCGAGCGCCGCGCTCGCAGCCGCTAGCTAGACTGCGGCCCGCAACCGTATCCAGGAGCAGTTCACGTGAATGTTGACCTAGTCGTCGTCGGCTCGGGCTTCTTCGGCCTGACCATCGCCGAGCGCTGCGCGACCCAGCTCGGCCGCAAGGTGCTGGTGCTCGACCGGCGCAACCACATCGGGGGCAACGCCTACAGCGCGCCGGAGCCGCAGACCGGCATCGAGGTGCACCAGTACGGCGCGCACCTGTTCCACACCAGCAACAAGCGGGTCTGGGACTACGTCAACCAGTTCACGAGCTTCACCGGCTATCAGCACCGGGTGTTCACGATCTTCAAGGACAAGGTCTACCCGATGCCGGTCAACCTCGCGACGATCTGCGAGTACTTCGGCCGGTACATGTCGCCGGACGAGGCGCGCGCGCTGGTCGCCGAGCAGGCCGACGAGATCGACTCCGAGAAGGCCGAGAACTTCGAGGAGAAGGGCATCTCGTTGGTGGGCCGCCCGTTGTACGAGGCGTTCTTCCGTGGCTACACCGCCAAGCAGTGGCAGACCGACCCGAAGAACCTGCCGGCGGCAATCGTGTCCCGGCTGCCGGTCCGCTACAACTTCGACAACCGTTACTTCAGCGACAAGTTCGAAGGCCTTCCGGTGAACGGCTACACCGCCTGGCTGGAGACCATGGCCGACCACCCCAACATCGAGGTTCGACTCGAGAGCGACTTCTTCGACGTGCGCGACGACATCCTGGGCAACGTGCCGGTGGTCTACACCGGGCCCGTCGACGCCTACTTCGACTACCAGGCGGGTGAGCTGTCCTGGCGCACGCTCGACTTCGAGCTCGAGGTCAAGAACGTCGGTGACTACCAGGGGACGTCGGTGATGAACTACGCCGCCGAGGAGGTCCCATACACCCGCATCCACGAGTTCCGTCACTTTCACCCCGAACGCGACTGGTACCCCAGGGACAGGACGGTCATCATGCGGGAGTACTCCCGCTTCGCCGAGAAGGGCGACGAGCCGTACTACCCGATCAACACCGCCGAGGACCGCGAGAAGCTGCTCGCCTACCGCGATCTCGCGAAGGCGGAGCCCGACGTGCTGTTCGGCGGGCGGCTCGGCACGTACAAGTACCTGGACATGCACATGGCGATCGGTTCGGCCCTGACCATGTTCGAGAACAAGCTGCGCCCCCACTTCGCCCAGGGCTCGCCGCTGACCAGTGGGGGAGTCGATGAGTGAGCTCGTCGTAACCCCCCGAGGCGGCATGCTATGAGCAGGACCGAGGCGGCCGACTCGCCGGCGTTGCACGACCCCTCCGGGGGTGGCGGCCTGATGGAGGTTCTGCGGCACCGGTACCTGCTCAAGCTCCTGGTCCGCAAGGAAGTGAAGGTGCGCTACCAGGGGTCGCTGCTCGGCATGGGCTGGAGCTACGTCCAGCCGCTGACGCGGTTCATGGTGTACTTCCTGATCATCGGGGTGGTCCTCGGCCTGAACCGCCGCGTTCCCAACTTCGCGGTGCACATCGTCGCCGGAATGGTGTTCGTCCAGCTCTTCAGCGAGACCTTCAGCTCCGCCACGCGCTCCGTCGTCAGGAACAAGTCCCTGGTGCGCAAGGTCGGTCTGCCACGCGAGATGTTCCCGGTCGCGTCGGTTCTCGTCTCCGCGGTCAACATCGTGCCCGGGCTGGTCATCCTCTTCCTCGCCGCACTGCTGACCGGGTGGCACCCGACCTGGCACTTCCCGGCGTTGCTGCTCGCGTTCGCGTTGACGTCGGTCTGGGGTTTCGGCGTCGGTCTGCTGTTCAGCGCGTTCAACGTGTACTACCGCGACTTCTCCAAGGTCGTGCAGATCATCACCATGATCCTGCCGTGGTCGAGCCCGATGATCTATGCCTACGAGATGGTGCGTGACCGCCTCGGGCAGTTCCCGTGGGCCCTGGAGATCTACCTCGCCAACCCCGTGTCCGAGGCCGTGATGCTGTCCCAGCAGGCGCTGTGGGTGCCGACCCTCGACCGGACGCGCCATGCCGAGACCGGCGTGCTCGACATGGCCTCGCACCTCTACGAGCGAAGCCTGATCCTGTTGGCTGTCGGCGTCGTGTTCGTGTGGTTCGCGCAGAAGGTCTTCACCCGTCTCGAAGCCAGTTTCGCGGAGCAACTGTAGATGTCGACCATGATTCGTATGGAGTCGGTGAGCAAGCAGTTCACGCTCCGGCACGCCAAGACCCTCAAGCGGATGACGCATCGCGCCATTCGCGGCAAGCCGCTCAAGGACAGCTTCTACGCCGTGCGCGACGTCTCGTTCGACGTCGACGCCGGTGAGGCCATCGGCCTGATGGGGCACAACGGGTCGGGCAAGAGCACGCTGCTCAAGATGGTCTCCGGAGTGATGCGCCCGGACGACGGCCGGGTCGGGGTGGGCGGCAAGATCGCCGGTCTGATCGAGGTGGGCGCCGGTTTCCACCCCGACCTGACCGGCCGGGAGAACGTCTACCTCAACGCGGCGATCATCGGCATGACCGAGAAGGAGATCGACCGCAAGTTCGACACGATGGTCGAGTTCGCCAACATCGGCAAGTTCATCGACACCGAGGTGCGGCACTACTCGTCGGGCATGTACATGAGGCTCGGCTTCGCTGTGGCCGTGCACGCCGAGTGCGACATCTTCCTGGTCGACGAGGGTCTCGCGGTGGGTGACGCGCCGTTCAAGCGCAAGTGCATGCGCAAGATCCGGGAGGTGCGCGAGCAGGGCACCACGATCTTCCTGGTCAGCCACAGCCCCAAGCAGGTGCAGAAGCTCTGCGACCGTGCGCTGGTGCTCAAGGAGGGCTCGCTGGTGTTCGACGGTGAGCCGGCCGAGGCGGCGCGGTTCCTCAACGACCCATCCGACGATGGCGACGGAACGGACGAGGAAACGGATTTCTGACCCGGCCGGCTCCTGCGCTGCGGGAGCTTTGACGCGGTTGAGGCGCGAGAAACGGGCTTTCTGTCCTGATAACTGGACCAATGGGCCGCTCTGACCAAATTACAACTTTGTAATTCAGGCAAAGCGGTGGCAGGACCTGTGGGACTGCTGTGGAGTTTGGGGTCGAAGTTACTTTCCCATACTCCTGGAGGCGCAGATGCGTCAAGATCTCCCACGCCTGGCCGGCACCTCCATCGCGGTTCTCGCTTCTCTCGCGGTGGTCGTCCCGCTGGTGTCGGGTGTTCCGGCGGCCGGCGTGGCCGTCGACCCCGAACCGTTCGTGGGAGACACGGCCGTGTCCGTCCAGCCGCTGCCCGCCGCCGGACCCTCCACCGACAAAGCGACCCTGGTGACCCCGGCGTCCTCGCGTCCGGTGACGCCGCGTGTCGAGGAGGTGCCGGTCCCAGAGGTCGAGCGACCCGGGGCTCCGGGCCTGGCGGCGCTCAGCGACCCCGAGTCCGTCGACGGCTACGGGGTCGTCGGCGCGACGTGGAAGGGACACGAGCCGGCGGACCTGTCCCTGCAGGTGCGCACCAAGGACGACGGCACCTGGTCGGACTGGCAGGACCTGCCCGTCCACGACGAGCACGCCCCGGACCCCGGCACGGCCGAGGCCAAGGCGGCGACGCGCACCGGCAGCGACCCGGTCGTGGTCGGTGACGTCGACCATGTCCAGCTGCGGGCCACCAGCGGGTCCGGCGAGGCCCCTCGTGACCTCGAGCTCAGCGTCGTCGACCCCGGTGAGAGCCCGGCCGACGACGACCCCGCCACCGCCGCGACCACGGTGGCGGAAGGCGGTGCGAGCGCGGTCACGCGCGCGCGGCCCGCGCTCTTCACCGGCTCCGGCAGCACGCTCGCCTCACCGGCGGCGAACCTCGCCGGCGTCCGCGCGCCGAAGCCCAGGATCCGCTCCCGTGCCGCGTGGGGAGCCAACGAGCGGCTCCGCTCGGGGTCACCGAGCTACGGAACCGTGCAGGCGGGGTTCGTGCACCACACCGTCAACGCGAACCAGTACACGCGGGCACAGGTGCCGTCGATCATCCGCGGCATCTACGCCTACCACACGCAGAGCAACGGCTGGAGCGACGTCGGCTACAACTTCCTCGTCGACCGCTTCGGCCGGATCTGGCAGGGCCGGGCCGGGAACATCAACCGCAACGTGATCGGCGCCCACACCTACGGCTACAACCACGTGTCGTTCGCGATGTCGGCGATCGGCAACTTCGAGACGGCCGGCCCCTCGACCAAGATGCTGCGGGCCTACGGCCGGCTGATGGCCTGGAAGCTCGGCCAGTACGGCATCAACGCCGGCTCGAAGCGGCGCCGTCTCGAGGGCCGCACCTTCCGCGCCATCAACGGACACCGGGACGCCGGGTCGACCGCGTGCCCGGGCACCTACCTGTACAACCGGCTGCCGAAGATCCGCAGGATCGCCGTTCGCGTGCAGCGTGGTGGTACGGCGCCCGCGCCCGCCCCGACCCCCAAGCCCACTCCGGAGCCGGAGCCGACGCCGAAGCCAACCCCGCCGCCGGAGCCCACGACTCCGCCTCGGCCGACCGAGCCGGACCAGATACGGGACTTCCAGGCAGACGGCTACCCGGACGTGCTGGCGCGTGACTCGGCCAGCCAGCGCCTCAAGGTGCTCACGGGCGACGGCGGCCCCGGCTTCGGCGCGCGCCGGGTCGTGGTCAAGGCGGTCGGCGGCTCGGTGTTGTTCACCGGTGTCGGCGACGTCACCGGCGACGGACGCCCGGACCTGCTGATCCGCAACCAGAAGAGCAAGATCACCAAGGTGCGCCCGGGAAGCCGGAACGGCCGATTCCGGGCCGGCATCGCCGGCACCCGCCGGTTCGCCCGTGCGGACCTGCTCGCCGGTGTCGGCAACATGATCGGCAACCGGCGCCCGGACCTGGTCATGCGGGACGCCCGCACGGGCACGGTGTGGCTGTTCCCGGGGCAGGCCCGGGGGCACTGGGGTCGCAAGCGCCTGCTGCTGCGAAGTGCCGGCCACCTCACCCTGCTCAGTGGTGCCGGAGACCTGGACCGCAACGGAAGGCGGGACCTGATCGCCCGCGACGGCGGCCGGCTGCTCCTCTACCCCGGCGTCGGCAAGGGACGAGTGGGTTCACCTCGGGTGATCGGACGTGGCTGGGGAGGCATGGACCTGGCCGGCGCCGGACACGACGTGACCGGCGACGGAGCTCCGGACGTGGTCGCCCGGCACCGCAAGACGCGGCGTACCTGGATCTACGTCACTGAGCCGAACGGGTCCCTCGCGGGCCGGTTCGGCGGTTGGAAGAGCTGGCGGGACATGACCAGGCTCACCAGCGTGGGCGACCTCACGCGCGACGGCAAGGCCGACCTGGTGGGACGGACCGCCGCCGGCCAGCTGACCGTCCTACCCTCCCGCGGGACCCGGTGGCTGCAGGGGCCACTCGAGACCGGCCGGTGGGGGCGGGCCAGCGGAGCCGACTTCGCCCAGGTCGTCGGTGACTGGAACGGCGACGGCCACGCGGACGTCGTCACCCGCGCCGGGCGCCGGGGCAACATGTGGCTGTACCGCGGCACCGCCGGCGGGGGCCTGCGGCAGCGCGTGGTCCTCGTCCGCGGGTGGCAGGACCGCACCTTCCTCGCGGCCCCCGGGGACCTGACCGGCGACGGTCGCCCGGACCTGGTCTCGCGTGATCCGGAGGGCCAGGTGTGGGTGCACCAGAGCAACGGCCGCGCCGGCATCACAGGGCGCTACGTGGGCCGCGAGCGCATGTTCCACGCCGACCTGGCCACCGCGGCCGGCTTCTGGAACGACGACCCGTACCGCGACCTGATCGTGCGCCGTGCGTCGAACAAGGAGCTGTACCTGGTGCCCGGAACCTCCGAGGGGACGCTTCGGGCCCCGGTGCGGCTGGCCCCCGGCCGGAGCTTCGCGGCGTACGACAGCATCGTCGGCGTCGGGACCTTCAACCGCGACAAGCTGCCGGACGTCCTGGCCCGCGAGAAGGGCACGGGACGGCTGTGGCTGCTGCCCGGCACCGGCTCGGGCCTGAAGTCGCGGGAGTTCGTCGCGACGGGCATGAACAGGTACGACCTGTTCGGCTGACGCGCCTCTGCGGTCCTGGGCAGGTCTGGTCAGCGCGGCCAGGCCTCCCAGGCCGAGTCGACGATCGCGGCGAGGCCGTGCTCGGCCCGCCAGCCGAGCGTGGCGTCGATCCGGGAGACGTCGGCCACCAGCGCGGCCGGGTCGCCGGCCCGGCGGGGGCCGAGGGTCGGAGACACGTCCAGTCCGGTGGTGGCGGCGATCTGGCCGAGCACGTCGCGCACCGACCCGCCGACCCCGGTGCCCACGTTGAACACGTCGTGCGGTCGGTCGTCGCGGTCGAGGTAGTCGAGCGCGGCGAGGTGCGCGTCGGCCAGGTCCAGCACGTGCACGTAGTCGCGGATGCAGGTGCCGTCGGGCGTCGGGTAGTCGGCACCGAACACCACCGGTTGCTGGCCGTTGGTGATCGCCCGGAGCACGATCGGGACCAGGTTGAACACGCCCGGGTCCCCGAGATCGGGCCAGCCGGCACCAGCCACGTTGAAGTACCGCAGGTGCACCGACCGCAGCCCCCACGCCCCTTCCGCCGCGCGGATCATCCACTCGCACACGAGCTTGGTCTGGCCGTACACGCTGATGGGGCGCGGCGGGGTGTTCTCGTCGAGCGCGGCCTCCGCGGGAACGTCGGGCAGCCCGTAGGTGGCCGCGGAGGAGGAGAACATCATCTTGCCGACACCGCACTGCTCCATGGCCTGCAGCAGGTTGGCGGTGCCGCCGACGTTCTGCGCGTAGTACCAGGCCGGCCGCTCCGCGGACTCGCCGACCTGCTTCTTCGCGGCGATGTGGATGACCGAGTCGACCTCGTGGTCCCGCATGGTCGACACCAATGGGCCGACCGACGCGGAGTCGGCCAGGTCGATCTCGACCAGCGGGACGTCACCGACCCGGTTCGGCTCCCCCGTGCTGAGGTCGTCGACGACCACCGTCCGGTCGCCGCGCTTGTTCAGCAGGCGCACCACGTGGGCACCGATGTACCCGGCTCCGCCGGTGACGAGAACGGTCATGGCGGCACCCTACCGACCGGCCCACCACTGCACCGTGACCTGCTCCTGGGTGACCCTCCCGTCGACCGCTGCCGGGTCCGGATGCCGGTTGAGGACCACCGACCCGCCACTGACCAGGGCCGCCAGGACGCCCTTGGTGAACTGCGCGGGGTCGGCCGGGTTGGCGTCGGTCAGCAGCCGGCCGGCGGGCGGCAGGCCGAGGCTCTCGGCGCCGCCGCGCCCCTCCTCGAGCAGCTCACGCTGGGAGCGGGAGCCTGCGGGGGCCAGTGCGAAGGGCGCGTCGCCGTCCGGAGTCCCGATCGGCAGGAACGAGTCGTCCTGCGCAAGCACCGTGCCGGCGTAGTCGGTCGTGCCCTCCGGAAGCGCCTCGTCGAAGGCGTGCCCCATCGGTCGCAGCGACAGCGCCACCCTCTCCCGGGCCCCTGACTCCGTCGCGGCCACCAGCGAGTCGGGGCCGCAGACCACGATGTCCACGGGTGTCTCGGTCCCGGGGTCATGGCTCACGACCACGCCGCACGCGGCCGCCGCGAACATCCACACCGCCGACTGCCAGTGGGCGGGAAGCCACAGCGCCACGTGCTCTCCGGGGTCCGCGGACAGCTCGTCCTGCAGCAGGTTGGCCGTCTTCGCGACCCAGTTCTCGAAGGACTTCACCGACAGCTCGATCCGTTCGCCGGTGGCGTCGTCGTAGAACGTCACCAACGGCCGGGCCGGGTCGGAGTCGAGCAGGCTGTTCAGCAGTGCCGGAAGAGTCGTGGCGGTCATGGATGGGAGCCTACGGCGCCCTCCGCCGTGGCACGATCGAGCAATGCGTGAAGCGATCATCGTGGCCGGAGGCCTCGGCACCCGGCTGCGTCCGTTGACCGTCAACCATCCCAAGCACCTGCTACCGGTGGCCGGCGTGCCCTTCCTGGCGCACCAGATCAGCAAGCTCGCCCGCAGCGGCGTGGACCGCGTCTGGCTCGCGACGTCCTACCACGCCGAGGAGTTCGAGCCGGTGTTCGGCGACGGTGGGGCCTGGGGGATCCACCTGGAGTACGTCACCGAGACGGACCTGCTGGGTACGGCGGGCGCCCTGCGCAACGTCGCGGACCTGCTGCACAGCGGTCCGGACGACCCCGTGGTGGTGCTGAACGGCGACATCCTCTCCGGCCACGACATCGCCGCCCAGGTCGAGCAGCACACCGAGGAGCGTGCGGACGCGACGCTGCACCTCGTGCAGGTCACCGATCCGCGCGCCTTCGGCTGTGTCCCGACCGATGAGCACGGCCGCGTGACAGCCTTCCTGGAGAAGTCGCCGGACCCGGTGAGCCACCAGGTCAACGCCGGCTGCTACGTCTTCCGGCGCCGGCTCCTGGACGCGATCCCCACCGGCCGGCCGGTGTCGGTGGAACGGGAGACATTCCCCGGTCTGCTCGCCGGCGGTGCCCTCATCGTGGGCTACCTGGAGTCGGCGTACTGGCTCGACGTCGGCACCCCGGAGGCCCTGGTGCGTTGCTCGTCCGACCTGGTGCGCGGGATCGCCACCTCACCGGCGTACCCGACGCCGGCGGGGGAGCGGTGCCTGCTGCCGGGCTCACGGGTGGCAGCGGACGCCGCTGTCCGCGGCGGCAGCACGGTCGGCGCGGGCGCCCGGGTCGAGGCCGGCGCCGTCGTGGAGGGCAGCGTGCTCTTCGACGGTGCGTGGGTGGGGCGCGGTGCGGTGCTGCGCGACAGCGTGGTCGCCGCGCGGGCCGTCGTGGGCGAGCGCACGGTGCTCGAGGGCGCGGTCGTGGGGGAGGACGCCCAGGTCGGGGCCGACTGCGAGCTGCGCGCCGGCGCCCGGGTGTGGTGCGAGGCCAAGCTCACCGACGGCGCGGTGCGGTTCTCGACCGACGTGTGACGTGCGCCCTACAGGAAGCCCGCGCCCCCCTCGCGCGCCTCGGACTGCTCCCACTCCTGCATGAAGTCCTCGACGACCGCGCCGGACAGCTGCTCGCAGTACCGGGTGATGGACGCCTCGTCGCCGCCGCCGTCCGGGTCGGCGTACCAGTGGGTGAGGGCGATGTGCTTGCCCTGCGGGAACTCCCCGCCGTCCTCCGCGGTCCACGGGGCCGCGATGAAGGCGTTGCCCGGGTCGCGCTCGGAGCCCTCGAACTTGCTGGCGAGGTTCTCGATCTCGGCGACCTGCTGCTCGTTGTTCGCGATCGTCTCGTCGTACCAGAGGATGTTGTAGCCGTGCTCGAGGTTGTGCACCAGCATCTCGACCTCGGGACGGTCCTCGGCGGTGTAGAACTTGCGCTCGAACGCCGCCCAGGTGGGGCGGTGCGGGCCGGAGGCCGGTGGCGCCTGGTCGTACTGGATGGGCTGCGGGGGCTCGATGTGGTCGGCGCCCCCGGAGGCCGGCTCCTCCTGCACAGGGTCGCAGCCCGCCGCCGACTCGGCGACGCCGAACTCGGCCAGGTCGGTGGCGGCGACCGCCTGCTCCTCCTGCCGGTCGCTCCACAGGGCCCACCCGGTGACACCGATGATCACCAGGGCCACGAGGCCGATCACGCCGCTGAACAGGAACAGCCGCTTGCGCTCGGCGGCCTTGCGCTCACGCTCGAGCTGCTCGATCCGCGCGCGGCGTTCGTTCGTCTTGCTGGATTTCCCCACCGATGTGCCTTCTCCGTCGTCGTCGCTGCGTCCAGGTGAGTCTACGGACCGTCCACACCGGTCCGTAGGACGATCCGGCTGCGCCCGAGGTTCCGGTCGTCGCCGACCACGTCCCAGCCGTGTACGACGGCGAGGGCGCACAGCCGCTCCAGGGCCACGGCGCCCGCGACGTCGTCCGCAGCGCGCACCTCGGTGTCGCGGTCGGTGAGCGGGCGGACCGTGCTGGTGCCGGCCGCCGCCCCGAACGCACGCACGACCAGGTCCTCGAGCGTCGCGTGCGTCGCCTCCGCGCCCGAGGCGCCGACCAGTGCGGCCCGCGACCGGGCGTCCTCGCGGCAGACCGCCGCCAGCACCGCCTCCCGTGCCCCGAGCACGAACATGTCGGTGGACTCGTCACGGACCAGGGCCACCGCGCCGGGACCGTCCTCGCCCGCCGGCAGCACCAGGTCACCGAGCCCGCGGACCACGGCCACCGGCCGCCCGCTGACCTTGCCCATCACCAGGTCGGCGGCGGCCGCGACCTCGTCGGCGACGGCGGGCGCGGTCACCGCCAGCAGGTTGCCCTGCGGGTCGTGCCGGCCGGCGTGGTCGTCGAGCGGCACGAGGCCGGCGCAGCCGATCGCCAGGTCGGTCTGCCCCTCGCGCCACGGGCGGCCGGCCGTGTCGGACAGCACCACCGCGACGTTGCGGCCGGACACCGCCCGTACCCGCGCCCGGAGCACCCGGGCCGACCGGTCCGGGTCGACCGGCAGCAGCACCACGCTGCCCAGCTCGACGTTGCTGGCGTCCACGCCGGCGGCGGCCAGCGTCAGACCCTGTCGAGTGCGCACGATCGTGGTGGGCCCGCGGCGCGCCACGACGCGGACGGTCTCGGCCTCGATCGCCGCCGTCCGGTCGGTGCGTACGACGCGTCCCTCGGCCTTGCTGACGACCTTGCTGGTGAGCACGACCACGTCGCCGTCGTCGAGCCCGGGCGCGTGCGCGCAGAGCAGCTCGGCGAGGTCGTCACCGGGTCGCACCTCGGGCATGCCGGCGATGCCGGAGACCTCGAGCCGGGCTGTCACCGGCGTACGTCCGTGGCGAGCGCGAGGGCCGCGGAGGCCATCTCGGCGGTCGCGGCGAGGTCGGTCATCAGCAGGGGCACGGACCGGCAGGCGATGCCGGCCGCCGTCACCGGCCCGACCGCCTCGTGGTCGGAGGAGTCGACCAGCCACCCGTCGAGGATTCCGCCGTCCCCGCGGGCGCCGTAGTGCCGGGCGACCGCGGCCGCGGAGGTCTCCACGCCGATCGCGCGCAGCACGCTGTCGGCCATGCCGCGCACCGGCCGGTCGGCCACGATCGGGGACACCCCGACGACGGGAGCGGCGGTCTCTCGCAGGGCGTCAAGGATCCCGGGAACCGCGAGGATCGTGCCGACCGACACGACCGGGTTGGAGGGAGGCACCAGCACCACGTCGGCCTCCGCGAGGGCCTCCAGCACCCCCGGTGCCGGCTTGCAGTCGTCGATCCCGACCACGACCACGTCGCGGGCCGGAACCTGCGCGCGCAGCCGCACCCAGAACTCCTGGAAGTGCACCGCCCGCTGCCCGGACGGCGCGTCCGCATCTTCGACCACGATGTGGGTCTCGGCCCGGTCGTCGGTCATCGGCAGCAGGTCGACCGGCGTGCGATGGGGAACCGGCCAGCGGGTGGCCAGTGCCCGGGTGACCTCCGACAGTGGGTATCCGGCGCCGAGCATCTGGGTGCGCACCAGGTGCGTGGCCAGGTCGCGGTCGCCGAGCCCGAACCAGCTCGGCTCGACGCCGTACGCGGCGAGCTCCTCTCGTGCATGCCACGACTCGTCCCGGCGGCCCCAGCCACGGTCCTCGTCGATCCCGCCGCCGAGCGTGTACATCACCGTGTCGACGTCGGGGCACACCCGCAGCCCGAACATCCACATGTCGTCCGCGGTGTTGGCGATCACACTCAGCCGGTCGACGGGCCGGTCGACGGGCCGGTCGTCGAGGTGGCGCAGGAGCCCGCGCAGGAAGCGGGCCCCGCCGATACCCCCCGACAGGGCCGTGATGCGCATGGTGGCAGTCTCCACCGTGGCCGGAACCGGACGTGGGCGGGGGTGCGCTGCAGGTGACCGCGGGCGGCGCAGGGTCCTCGTCGTACCCATTCGCGGGGTTTTCATGCGGCTCTGGCGGAATTTCGTGCGGATGGCGCCGAATACCAGACCCGCGCTTGACTTCCCGGCATTTACGGGCATGTAATTTCATGCGTGTCGTTCACTTGGCTCCCCCGCAAGCCAGCGCAAGGGCGACCGGCCGGACACACAGGTACGAGGGTCGAGGAGGCGAGCACCGTGCATGACTTCGATGTGCTCGACATGACAGACACCGATGAGCTGACCTGGCAGGAGCGGGCGCTGTGCGCCCAGACCGATCCGGAGGCGTTCTTCCCGGAGAAGGGGGGATCCACGCGGGAGGCGAAGAAGGTGTGCCTTTCGTGTGACGTCCGTGACGAGTGCCTGCAGTACGCACTCGAGCACGACGAGCGCTTCGGCATCTGGGGCGGGATGTCCGAGCGGGAGCGGCGCAAGCTCAAGAAACGCGTCAGCTGACGCGGCCGGACCGGCTCAGGCCTCGTAGCCCGGGTCGATCTCGCCCGGGTCGCGGCCGAGGAGCTCGGCCACCTGCTCGATGAGTACGGCGAGCACCAGGCTCGCGGTCTCGGCGCGGCCGGCGGTGCGGTGCTCGATCGGCCGGCGGAACAGCACGATCCGCGCCGGTGCCGTCGACGTCGCGGGCACCACCGTCGCGAGCGGCACCTCGTCCGGGTCCCAGTCGGCGGGCAACAGCGGCGTCTCCTCGACACCGAACTCCACGTCGCCGAGATCGTCGGCCAGGCGCTGCTGCAGCGGACGCACGCAGGACAGCACCAGGTCGTCGAACCGGCGCGCGGCGGTCGCGGGGTAGCGGGTGCCGCGGGGCGACAGCGGCCCGGGCAGCACCGTGGCGCCGCGCAGACCGCGGCCGTGCCGGTCCCGACGGGCCGACCGGCGCGGCGGTTGGGGCTCGGGCTGGAACCCGGCGGACAGCGGCATGGCCGCGAGCGTAGAGCAGTCGGCCGGCCCGCAGCGGCGACACGGCCACGCGCGCCGCGAATGCGCGCAGTGTGGCCCGCGGAACGGTACGGTCCTGCGGGTGAGCCCAGTCCGACGTTGCTCGCGTACCGCTTGCGGGCGCTCCGCCGTGGCCACGCTGACCTATGTCTACTCCGACCAGACGGCGGTGCTGGGCCCGCTGGCCACCTACGCCGAGCCCCACTGCTACGACCTGTGCGAGGGGCATGCGGAGGGGCTGACGGCACCGC
This sequence comes from Nocardioidaceae bacterium, assembly GCA_036259355.1. Classification (GTDB taxonomy): domain Bacteria; phylum Actinomycetota; class Actinomycetes; order Propionibacteriales; family Nocardioidaceae; genus JALZDI01. The sequence goes on along the minus strand of DATABY010000179.1, from coordinate 1,944 downwards.
GTGGCTGGGAGGTGCTGCGGCTGTCGCCGGACCCCGAGAGCAGCGGGCCCTCCGACGACGACCTGGAGGCGCTGGCCAACGCCGTACGCGAGGCCGCCCGGCCCAGGGCCGAGCCGGTAAGCCCGGCCGGCACCGTCGAGGTCGGCCGCCGCGGTCATCTGCGTGTACTGCGCTCCACCGACTCCTGAGCCACTCGATAGGGTCGAGGCGACACAACCGGCCCGATCGACTGGAGCCTGCTGGTGACCGACCTGTCCGCGATCTTCAAGGCCTACGACATCCGCGGTGTCGTGCCCGACCAGCTCGACGAGAGCATCGCGCGCCGGGTCGGGGCCGCGTTCGCGGCGGTGCAGCAGCTTGCCGCCGGCGGCACGGTCGTCGTCGGCTACGACATGCGTCCCTCGTCGCAGCCGCTGTCGCGTGCCTTCGCCGAGGGACTGAACGAGAGCGGTGTCGACGTCGTCGACATCGGGCTCGCCTCGACCGACCAGCTCTACTTCGCGTCCGGGGCGCTCGACGTGCCCGGGGCGATGTTCACCGCCAGCCACAACCCCTCCCGCTACAACGGGATCAAGCTCTGCCGGGCCGGGGCCGCACCGGTCGGCAGGGACACCGGGCTGGCCGAGATCCAGCAGCTCGTCGAGTCGGGGGAGACGGCCGAACCCGCGGGTGACCGCGATCCGGGCAGCGTCGAGCAGCGCGACATGCTGAGCGAGTACGCGGCACACCTGCACAAGCTGGTGCCGGTCAGCGGTCGCCGGCTCACGGTCGTGGTCGACGCCGGCAACGGCATGGGCGGGCACACCGTCCCCGCCGTGTTCGAGGATCTCGACGTCGAGCTGGTCCCGATGTACTTCGAGCTCGACGGCGCCTTCCCCAACCACGAGGCCAACCCGATCGAGCCCGAGAACGTCGCCGACCTGCAGCGCAAGGTCGTCGAGACCGGCGCCGACATCGGGCTGGCCTTCGACGGCGACGCCGACCGCTGCTTCCTCGTCGACGAGCGGGGCGAGATCGTCCCGCCGTCGGCCCTGACCGCGCTGATCGCCGTGCGGGAGCTCGACCGTGAGCCGGGCAGCGCCGTCATCCACAACCTCATCACCTCGCGGGCCGTGCCCGAGACCGTGCGCAGGCACGGCGGAGAGCCGGTGCGCAGCAGAGTCGGGCATTCCTACATCAAGGCGGTGATGGCAGAGACCGGGGCCATCTTCGGCGGCGAGCACTCCGGGCACTTCTACTTCCGCGACTTCTGGCGCGCCGACTCCGGCATGCTGGCCGCGCTGCACGCGCTGGCGGCGTTGGCCTCCACCGACGCCGGTACGACGCTGTCGTCGCTGCTGGCGGACTACTCGCCCTACGCCGCCTCCGGCGAGATCAACAGCACCGTGCACGACCAACAGGCGACGCTGGAGCGGATCGAGCGGGAGTACGACGGCCGTGAGGGAGTCCACGTCGACCACCTCGACGGACTCACCGTCGAGCACGCCGACTGGTGGTTCAATGTGCGCGCCTCCAACACCGAGCCGCTGCTGCGGCTCAACGTCGAAGGCGTCGACGCGGCGACGATGGCGCCCGTGCGCGACGACGTACTCAACCTGATCAGGAGCAGCCGATGAACCTCGACCCAGCCCTGCTCGAGATCCTGGTGTGCCCCGACTGCCGGTCGCCGCTCGCGGTCGACGACGACAACAGCGAGCTCGTGTGCACCGGCTGCGGCCTCGCGTACCCGGTCCGTGACGACATTCCCGTGCTGCTGGTCGACGAGGCGCGCCGACCCGACGGCACGGCCGAGGCGACGCCCGAGCCGACGGGCGCGGAGCCGCCCGCGCCCGGCCCCCAGGCGTAGCGGGGCGCCCGTCCATGTCTGCGGACCAGTTCGACGACGCGCTGCTCGATGACGAGACCGCCCTGGCGGCCGCGGACGCCGACCTGCGGCGGCAGGCC